>PMBS01000237.1 GCA_003153015.1 Myxococcales bacterium | reverse complement strand
GTCACCGCGGTCAAGGCCGCGACCGGGCTGTCGTTCGCGGCGGATTCGGCCTTGCAGCAGTCGTGGCTCAAGGCCGACCTGCTGCTGGACAAGCCCATCCGGGCCGAGCGCCTGCGCAATGATGTCGACCGGCTGCTGAACCGCGCAGTATGAAGAGAAGGGTAGGGTTCGTGTAGGGGCGACCTGCGGTCGCCCCACGAGATCTCCGTAGTCCGGCGTTCTCTTGACCAACGACCGCGCCTTGCTCGACAGAATGTGCCACGAGGGGCAAATCCTATCCGGCGCGCGCGAACGTATCGACGTTCGCCCAGGCGGAAGCGCCCTTGGGGTGTTCGCCGGCCCTGCGATGATGAGCGCAACCCGTGCACAGGCACGCTGGCCGCCGTTTCAGCGGCTCGCCACTTGAATCAAGGGCCTTTCTGGGCGTCACTCGACCGCAGTGTTGCAAAACTCCGGCACCACCATTGCGGCCGCTAACACCTACGGCCTGCAATGCAACGTATCCTCGATCCGGCGTTCTTCAGCAGGCGTAATCGGCTGCAGAACCGCGTCGCCTGGATCGACCGTAACAAACGTCAGGCTAATCCGCTTCAGAGCCCCGTGTCGATGCACATCGACAACTGTGCCAGCCATCACGCCACCCGCCGTCGCGCTAGAGCAGCCAGCTGCGCCCGTGATTGGGACATCCCTACGGGCAATCATCTTCACCCTCGATCCGGTCACGACCGCGTCTAGCACGGAGCCGCCGCCAAGCGCGGTGCCAGCCCCCAAAATAAACGCGGCAACGAACCATCGTCTTGAATTCATTCCTAGAGTCTTGGACAGGCTCATTGAACGTCTCCGTCAAAGAGTGGTTGATCGTTTGGTGCGACTTGGCAGGCTTGATGCGCCAGCCTGAAGGGATATCAAGAATTCGGGGCGACCGCAGGTCGAAGGGCGACCGCAGGTCGCCCCTACCCAGGCGGGTTAGCCATTCTCGTTCCTGACTTCCGTTCGGTCGCATCTTCCTCCATGATGGGGCCTGCCATCCCATGAAAGTCGAGCAAATCACCATCTTCCTGGAAAACCAGTCGGGCCGCTTGGCCGACGTGGCTAGCATCCTTGCGGCCGCGGGCGTGAACATTCGCGCTCTGTCGCTGGCCGATTCCGCCGATTTCGGCATTCTGCGCCTCATTGTCAACGACACCGAGAAAGCCACCCAGGTGCTGAAGGCTCAGGGCTTCACCGTGGCCAAGACCGAGGTGGTGGGTGTCCAGGTGCCCGATCGGCCGGGTGGCTTGGCCGAGATTCTCAACGCCATGAAGGGCAAACAGGTCAACGTCGAGTACATGTACGCGTTCGTGCACAAGTCCGCCGTCGACGCCACCATCATCTTCCGCTTTGACGATCTTGAGAAGGGCATCGCGTGCCTGCAGCAAGCGGGCATCAAGATCCTGCAGGGCGAAGACCTCTACTCGATGTAACCATTAACCGATCGACAGGGAGCCAACCGCATGAAGACACCAGGAATTGTTGCCACGTTCATCTTCACCAGCCTGCTGGGCGCCGGTGCGACGCAGGCCAAAGGACCCACCATCAAGATCGGCGCCATCTTCAGCGTGACCGGACCGGCGGCCAACCTGGGCGGCCCCGAGGCCAGGACCTTGGAGATGCTCGTGCAGGAGGCCAACAAGAAGGGCGGGATCGGCGGCAGCCAAATCGAGCTGGTGCTCAAGGATTCGGGCAGCAGCCCCGAGAAGGCGATCTCGTTTGCCAAGCAGCTCATCGAGGAGGACAAGGTCTTTGCCATCATTGGTCCTTCCACCAGCGGCGAAACCCTNNTTCGAGCAGATGAAGAAGATGGGGATCTCCAAGATCGGCCTCGTCTCCAGCAACACGGGCTTCGGCAAGGCCGGCAAGGAACAGGTCGAGAAGGCGGCCCCCGGCTTCGGCATCCAGATCGTGGCCAACGAGGTGTACGAGAAGGAAGCCACGGATCTCACCGCTGTCGTGACCAAGCTCAAGGCGGCCAACGTGCAGGCGTTCATCAACTGGTCGATCGAGCCGGCGCAAGCCATCGTCATCAAGAACGCACGCCAGGTCGGCCTTTCCGTGCCCATCTTCCAGAGCCACGGTTTTGGCAACATCCAGTACGCCAAGGCCGCCGGGCCCGCCGCCGAGGGCGTGATTTTCCCGGCCAGCCGGCTGCTGGTGGCCGACAGCCTGCCTGCCAGCGACAAGCAGAAGCCCGTGCTGCTCAAGTACAAGCAGAGCTACGAGGCCCGCTATCACGAGGATGCCAGCACCTTTGGCGGCCACGCCCACGACGCCCTTTTGCTATTGGGCAAGGCGGTGGAAAAGGCCGGGGCGCTCGACAAGGAAAAGGTGCGCGCCGCCCTCGAAAGCCTGCAGGGCGTGGTGGGCACGGCCGGGGTCTTCAATTTCTCCGCGCGCGACCACGGCGGCCTGGGCATGGACGCTTTCGAAATGCAGACCGTGAAGAACGGCAAATTCGTCGTCTATAGCGACACGGCCGCCAAGAAGTAGCGACGGCGGCCGGCCGAGCCTGGCCGTCACATACGCATGAGTCCCGATCTTCTCTTTCAGTACCTGGTGGCCGGAATCACCTACGGCACGATTTACGCGATCGTCGCCATCGGGTTCAACATCATCTACAACACCACCGGCATCATCAACTTCGCCCAGGGCGAGTTTGTCATGCTGGGTGGGATGATCGGGGTGACATTGAACGCGTTCCTGCCCGTGCCGCTCGCCATCGCGGGCGCGGTTATGGCCACCATGCTGGTGGGGGCGCTGATTGAGATGCTATTCATTCGCTGGCTGCGCCGGCCGTCGGTGCTGCGCCTGATCGTCATCACCATCGGACTGTCCATCGCAATTCGCGAGTTGGCGCTGCTGCTGTGGGGCGAGGGCGTGCGCGCCTTGCCGTATTTCACCGGCACAGCGGTGAGCTCGCTTTCCATCGGCGACGTCCACATCTCGCCGCAGGTGTTGTGGGTGCTCGGGATCTCGGCGGTGATGGTGGCGGCGCTCAACTTCTTCTTCGCCCGCACCCTGCTGGGCCGACAGATGCGCGCCTGCGCCTGCAACCGCGAGGCCGCCCAGTTGTGCGGGATCAGCGCCAAGAACATGGTGACCCTGTCCTTCGTGCTAAGCGCGGGCATCGGCGGCCTGGCCGGCTGTGTGATCTCGCCCATCACCTACGTCCAGTACGACAGCGGGACCAGCCTGGCCTTGAAGGGGTTCACCGTGGCCATCCTGGGCGGACTGGGCAACAGCATGGCTGCCATCGCCGCGGGCCTGTTGCTCGGCACCCTGGAGTCGTTCTCGATCTGGGTCATGCCCGCCGCCTACAAGGACGTCATCGCCATCAGCATCCTCTTACTCATTCTCTTCGTGCGGCCGTCCGGGCTGTTCGGCAATGCCGAGGCTGCGCGCCTCAAGGACTACTGATGGCTCGCCGGCGCAACCTGCCGATTGTCGTCTTGGCCCTTGCGGTGATCGCGGTGCACCTCTTGGCTGCGGCCGCGGGCAAGCCTCAGTACCTCACCCAGCTCACCATGGCTGGGTACTACTCGCTGGTCATCGTGGGGCTCACCCTGCTGATGGGCTACACCGGCCAGATCTCGCTGGGCCACGCTGGGTTCTTCGCCATCGGCGGCTACACCTCGGGCTTGCTCTGCACGTACAACCTTCACGCGAGCAGCGGCCGGGCCTTGGTCTCGCTGCTGCACGCGGCCGGGCTCCTCGTCGCGGGCCAGGATCTGTACGGAGCCGAGATCCTGGTGGTGCGGCCCTGGGTGGCTTGTGTCGTCGCGCTGCTGGTGACCATTGCCATCGCCTACCTGGTGGGCAAGCCGGTCTTGAAACTGAGGGGCCACTACCTGGCCATGGCGACCCTGGGATTTGGCACCATCGTGTACAAGGTGGTACTGGGCAGCAGCCTGGTGGGCGCGGCCGACGGGATCTCCGACATTCCCGCCTTCCCACTATTCGCAGGCCTGGCGGTGACGGGAAAATCCGCCCTGCGCACGCAGAATTACTATCTGGCCTGGGGTCTGGTGTTGGGGGCAATGGCCTTGCTCACCAATCTCATCCATTCGCGAGTAGGCCGCGCCCTGCGCGCGATTCACGGCGCCGAGGATGCGGCCGACGCCATGGGCGTGGACACTGCTCGCTACAAGCTGAGCATGTTCGTGCTCAGCGCCGGCCTGGCCGCCCTGGGCGGCGTGTTCCTCACCCACTACAACGGCGGCATCGGCCCGTCCGAGGCCTCGATCATGAAGTCGGTGCGCTACGTGGCCATCGTCGCGGTTGGTGGCATGGCCAACCTGTGGGGCGCCCTGATCATGGGCGTGCTGCTCAATTTCCTCTCCTTGCGCGGTTCCTTCGGCTCGTTCGACGACGCGGTCTTCGGCCTGATTCTTCTGGCCATCATGCTCTTCGCACCCGACGGGTTGCTGCGCGCAGAGTTCGTCCGGCGTCTGCCGGGCCTGCGCCGCGTGTTTGGACAGAAAGCGGAGCCATGAGCCTGCTGGCGGTCAAGGATCTCTGTAAGCGCTTCGGCGGTTTGCAGGCCGTGGGCAACGTCAGCTTCACGGTCGCCCCGGGTAGCATCAAAGCGCTCATCGGTCCCAACGGCGCCGGCAAGACGACCCTGTTCAACCTGATCTTCGGCTCCCTGCTGCCCGACTCGGGGCAGGTGTGGTTCGACGGCAAGCAGACGGACGGCTGGAAGCCGCATCAGGTGGCGGCGGCGGGCATGGCGCGTACCTTCCAGCACATCCGCCTGTTTCCCAAGATGAGCGCCTGGGAGAACATCGCGGTCGGACGCCATGTGCACAGCCGGGCCGGGTTCTTGGCCAGCATGCTCGGTCTGCCCTGGACCCAACGCGAGCAACGGGCGGTGCGCGAGAAAGCCCTGGAGATCATGCGCTTCTTGGGCGTGGCAGAGCTGGCCGATGTCGAGGGTATCAGCCTGGCCTACGGCCAGCAGCGCATTGTCGAGTTGGGTCGGGCGCTGGCTTGCGAGCCCAAGCTGCTCCTGCTCGACGAGCCCGCCGCCGGGCTCAACATGCGCGAGACCAGCGAGATGGCGAAACTGATCGCGCGCATCCGCGACACCGGGGTCACTGTGCTGCTGGTCGAGCACGACATGACCCTGGTGATGAACATCTCGGATGAGGTCTTGGTCTTGAGCTACGGCGAGAAGATCGCCGACGACAAGCCCCTCGCCATCCAGAAACATCCCGAGGTAATCAAGGTCTACTTGGGAGAGGACGATGCTTAGGATCCGTAGCCTGGAAGCCGGCTACGGCAACCTCAAGGTTCTACGCCGGGTGTCGATCCACGTTTCGCCTGGCGAGATCGTGACCATCATCGGTGCCAACGGCGCGGGCAAGACCACCCTGCTGCATGCCATTGCCGGCCTGCTGCGTGCCCAGGCTGGCGAGATCCTGTTTGACAAGCAGGAGGTTGGCCGTCATGCCCCCGAAGCCATCGCCTTGTTGGGTTGCGCGCTGGTGCCCGAGGGCCGCCAACTCTTCGCGCCCATGACTGTGCGCGAGAACCTGCAGCTTGGCGCCTATGTGCAGATCCGCCGCGGCCACGTGCATGAGGTGGAAAGCGACCTTGGCCGCGTCTTCGAGCTGTTCCCGCGCTTACAGGAGCGCGCCTCGCAACTGGCCGGTACGCTTTCGGGCGGCGAGCAGCAGATGCTGGCCATCGGCCGCGCGCTCATGGCCCGGCCCAAGTTGATCATGATGGATGAACCGTCAATGGGACTGGCGCCTCTGGTGGTGAGGGACATCTTCGCCATCATCCGCCGCCTGGGCAGCGAGGGCCACACCGTGCTGCTGGTCGAGCAGAATGCCAAGGCGGCCCTACGCATCGCCAACCGCGGCTACGTGCTGGAGAACGGGCGCATTCTGCTGGAGGAGAACGCGGAAGACCTGCTGGCCAATCGGGACGTGCAGCGCGCCTATCTGGGGCGCGACCTGGATTCGGAAACCGAACTCGACGGCAAGAGGAGATGACCATGGTCTGGGAGCCTGACAAGGAATGCATGCAAAGGGACGAGTTGCGCCAGTTGCAGCTCGAACAACTACAGGCGGTTTTGGCGCGGGTCTATATGCACGTGCCGTTCTATCGAAGGCAGTTCGACGCGCGCAAAGTCGACCCGGATGATTTTCGCAGCCTCGACGATCTGCGCCGGTTGCCGTTTACCAGCAAGGCCGACCTGCAGGAGAACTACCCCTATGGCCTGTTCGCCGTGCCCCTACGCGACGTCGTGCGCATTCACGCCTCGGCCTGCATGTCCACGGTGGTGGGGTACACGCGCAATGACATCAAGACTTGGTCGGCTCTGGTGGCGCGCGTACTTTGCGCCGGGGGCGTAGGCAAAGACGACGTGGTGCAGATCGCCTACGGCTACGACCTGTCGACCGGCGGTTTCGGCATCCACTATGGCGCCGAGCGCATCGGGGCCTCGGTCATTCCCACCTCGACCGGCAACACCGCCCGCCAGATCAAGATCATGCGCGATTTCAAAACCACCGCGCTGGTCTGCACGCCCAGCTATGCCCTGCTGATTGCGGAGAGCATCCACAAGCAAGGCATCAACCCGGGCGTCTTGTCGTTGAAGTACGGCCTGTTTGGCGGCGAGCCCTGGTCCGAGGCCATGCGGCAGGAGATCCAGGACAAGCTGCACATAGTGGCCACCGACAACTACGGGGTGTCCGAGGTGATGGGGCCAGGGGTGGCGAGCGAGTGCATGGAGCGCAAGGGACTGCACATCAATGAGGACCACTTTCTGGTCGAGGTGGTGGACCCGCAGACGCTCGACCCCTTGCCGTTGGGCAAGACCGGCGAACTGGTGATCACGACCCTCACCAAGGAGGCATTCCCGGTCATCCGGTTCCGCACTCGCGATCTGACCAGCTTGCTGGCCGAGCCGTGCCCTTGCGGCCGCAAGACCATGCGCATGGCGCGGGTAGCCGGCCGCAGCGACGATGTGCTGATCATCCGCGGAACCAAGGTGTCGCCCGAGCAGATCGCGGCCCTGCTGGGTGAGATCGAGGGTCAGGTGCCAGCGCACCAGGTGGTGGTGGAACGCCCGGGCGCGCTCGATGAGGTGACCGTGCTGCTCGCGCCCAGCGAATCAAGCGCCTTTGACGAGCTTCGCAAGCAGCACGAGCGCCTGGCCGCCATCGCGCACCGGCTATCTTCGGAGTTGGGCCTCGCAATCAACGTGAAGCTGGTGGAACGCAAGTCCGTCGAATCCGGCCCGCGCGTGCTCGACAAACGAAAGGCCTGAACCCGCAGGCGGATCCAGGCCTTGTCGCTCGCGAGGAAGCGCTACTTCTTGTCGTCCCACATCTTGGCGACGTAGGTCACAACCACGAAGAGGTTGTGGGCCATGTCGGTCAGGTCGCCCGAGTCAAGTCTATCCACTCCGAGTTCGAGCATGTACATGGGGGTCACGGTCAGGGCAGGCGTAACTTTGAAGTCGATGCCCACATAGGTGCGATTGTAGCGGAAGCCGTTTTTCCAGTAGCCGCGCGGGTCGTAGCCACCGACAAGCTTCGGCGTCTTGAGTTTTTGGGTGTCGCTGTCCTCAATGATTCCGAAGAACAGTTCATCAGCAAGCAAGACGCCGAGAGTGTCAGTCACGGCGTAGCGGACCTGGGCGAGCTCCCGCAGGACTGTGCCCCAGCCAGCGCGCTGCGAGCCGACGTCGAGGCCGGCGTTGGTGGCGGGGTTGGTGTCGTTGTAGAGGTCCGCGTAGAAGGTGTTGTGGAAGATGATCCGGTCATAGAAGGACCAGCGGCCCAACCGGTACTCAACCGAGGGAATGATCTCGAGGTTGTGCGAGAAATTGTACGTCGGCACGCAGTCTGGGGGACTGCAAGCCAAGTTCCCCGGGTGGGTTACGTCCTCTTTCATGCGCCCGCGCTGCGGGTAACCCATGTAGTAGTACCAGAGCGATCCCTTGATGGTCAGGTTGCCCAGCTTGTACGTGTAGTTGGGGCCAATGAAGAATTCAAGGAACTGGAGCCCCTGTAGGCTTTCACGCGAACGCGCATACTCGAAACGCATGCCGGGCATGACCGAGAAGCTCCACTCGGGCGTGAAAGCCAAGGTGAGATTCTGGTCGTACCAGACCCGGCCCTCCTGCTTGGTTGGATAGTCCGTCGCCTGTGCGACTCCGCTCAGTGCAACCAATGAAACAAGGCTGATGGCAAGAAATGACAATCGTTTCATGTGCTCTCCCTTGTAAAATGACGCGCCATAAGACGCTTCTTGCTATCACGAGCGCCAAGAAAGCGGAAGGTCCTGAGTCAAGGGTTGTGGTCGCCGGGGCGGCGCGGTGCGACAGCGTGCGGTGACTTCGTGAGCCTGCTGTCAGAGCGAACTCCGTCGGGAATATGTGTTCTTGCGCAATGCGAGAACGATTTTTTGCTAGGCGTAGTGCCCGCCTCTAGCATCCGAGCATGCAGCTTGAGCGTCGACAGGCCGAACGGGATCGCCGCCACGATGGCCGCATCTCGGCCGTGTTCGCGGTTTGCAATCGGATCGGTGCGCGGGTGCAGCTCGGTCAGGCCGAGGACATCGCGCCCTCTGGGATCACCTTGCGGCGGCCACGCGACGTGCCGGTGGTTCCGCACACGCCACTGACTCTCCTCTTCGATCTGCCGGGCGCAGGCGCACGCATCAGCGTCCGCGGCCTGGTGATCACAGATCGGCGTTCCGGGCCCTTCCGTCGCACGGGCGTGCGGTTTACTGAGATTTCACCCGAGAGCGCTGCTCTGCTAGCCGAATTCTGTGCCCACAGGGGCCTCGGCCCCAGGGGGATGACTATGAATCCTCGATAAGAATCTCACGCCGACGCATGCCTGGCCGCTGACCGGCCGGTGCGATCAGTCGGGCCACGCCCCAGGCTGAAACAAAGTCACCCTCGCAACCAAGCCCGGGCAGGTTTTCCGCGCTGGTCAGGTAGACGTTGCTGATCCCCGTCGCATGGGGTGTACCCCCGATGCCCAGCATGCGCGGCAGATCACAACTCAACACCGGGGTCATCGGCGTGGCCGGTACTGGGTCGAGCACGGGCGCCTTGCCTGCCGGCGCCTCGATGCCCAACTCGGGCGCCAGCCCATCGTGGGGCGAAGCCAGCACCCAGAGGTGGCGCTCGCTAAAGGGGAGCAGTCGTGAAATCTCCTCACGAACACGCGCACGGACGACGGCCAGATAGCCCAGGCTCTCAGCCGCGGCGGCGGGAACCAGGCATTCGACCCAGACCGGGACACGGTTGGGCTGGCGGAGTGGGGGAGATCCCACCGCTAGCAAGAGGGCGTTGTCCTCCAGGATGGGCTTGGCCGGATCGCGCACCGACAGAACCCGCGGGCCCATGCCTTCGGGCAGGGCCTCGGGACGCAGCAGCAGGCACAGGGTGTAGCGGAAGCAAGCAGGGCGGATGGCCGCCGCGGTTTCGCGCAAACGTCGAGGGGCCGCGTCCCCGCACAAGGAAAGCAGTGACGCCGCTGAGCCGGCCCAGATGAGCCGGCCGAGCCCGATGGTTTCGCCACGTGGCCGCGCGCGCAGGCCCGAGACATTGCCCCGCTTCCACACCAGTTCGTGCGGCACCAGGTGCTCGCGTACCTCGCCAGAAAAGTTTTCGATCTTGTCGGTGAACAGAGCGCGCAGATCCCCACCGCCGCCGAGCCGGAAGACCCCGCGCCGAGCCCCATCAAAGGCGCGGGCCTGGGTCATGGCCGTCACGTCTCCCGGCGCGAACCCGCTTGACAGGACGGCCAATGCGGCCAGTCCGGCGCGCATGGGATGATAGGGCGGCAGCGCGGCTAGCCAGTCGCCATCGAGTGGCGGAAGCTGGCTCTGGATGCGGCTCACGTCACGTCTTTCCCAGAAGCCCTCAGGGGGCAGCGTGATGTCGGAGCCGAGGAGAGGATCCAGCACCGCGCTGCTGTTGCGCAGGCGCGCCAGGGTCTCCTCCACCGCAGCGCACTCCGAGGGGAACTCGCGGCGCAGATCGGCGGAGACGGCCTCGGGATCGCTGCCAAAGGCGATACGGTGCTGAGGGAAGATGATCTGCAGCCCGGGCTGCAAGGCTGGTGCACGCCGGCGAATCACCTGCGCATGGCCAAGCTCGCGCATCACCCGCGCGACTGGCTCGGCGTCGGGGGGTGGCAGAAACCCCGGCTCGCGCGCCAGGGTATACGGGCCGGCCTGGAAGGTAGCGGGCTTGCGGTCGTGTCCACACAAGAGGATGCGCTGCCCGCGGCGGCTTAGCAGGGCCGCCGCGATCAGCCCGGCCAGGTCCGGGCCGCACACCACGACCTCGAAGTAGTTGGTGTCCACGGCAGGGACAGTCTATAGCCCAAACCTGTTCTGATGGTTGACAGATCACCGGCCGCGGTCGAAATTGGGGGTCGTGTCCGAAAAACTCCCCATCGTCTGGTATAGGCGAAGCAAGAAGGACGAACCCGTCTCGGAGAAGCGCAGCATTCCGGCAGGCGTTTTCACCAAGTGTCCCATGTGCCGCGAGGCGCTCCTCACCGCGGATGTGCACAAGAACCTAGATGTGTGCACGAGTTGCGGGCACCACTTCGCCATGGCCACGCGCGATCGCATCGCCTCCATCATGGACAAGGGCAGCCTCATCGAGCACGACGCGCATGTGGAAAGCATTGACCCGCTGGGCTTCCGCGATTCGAAGAAGTACAGCGATCGTCTGAAATCCATGCGCAAGACCTCCGGCGAGGTCGAGGCCCTGATCGCGGTCGCTGGCCACATCGAGAACATCGCGGTCGAGGCGGGTTTCTTTGTGTTCGAATTCATGGGCGGATCCATGGGGTCGGTGGTGGGCGAAAAGATCGCGCGCGTGTTCGAACGCGCCCTGGAACGGCGGGTGCCGGCCCTGATCTTTTCCTCGTCGGGTGGGGCACGCATGCAGGAAGGGATCCTTTCGCTTATGCAGATGGCCAAGACCAGCGCCGCGATTGCGCGCTTGCGGGACGCGCGCGTGCCAATTCTGTCCATCCTTTTGCACCCCACCACCGGGGGCGTGGCGGCCAGCTTCTCCATGCTAGGCGATTTGCACATCGCCGAGCCCAAGGCGCTTATCGGCTTTGCTGGCCCGCGCGTGATTCAGAACACCATCCACCAGAACCTGCCCCCCGGTTTCCAGCGCTCCGAGTTCCTGCTAACCCACGGTTTCGTAGACATCATCGTGCCCCGCAAGGAGCTGAAAGCGACCATTGCTCTGGCCTTGCGTTGGATGGGCACGCCGGCGGTGACCACGCGGAACTGAAGGTCAAGATCGGGACAGTCGGTGGTGATCGTAGACGTGGTCGTGGCCGGAGTGATCACCATCGGCCACGACCACGACCTCATGTTGTTGTCGCGAGATAGCCGGGTCTTCCCATGAACACGGCGTACGGGGAGCTGCTGGCTCGCCTGCAATCGGTGCGCACCCTGGGCGTTTCCTTTGGCCTGGACCGCGTGCGGCTGGCCCTGCAGCGCCTGGGCTGGCCTGAACGTCGTTTGCGAGCTGTGCAGATCGCGGGTACCAATGGCAAGGGCTCGACCGCGGCCTTCCTCGAATCGATCTTGCGCGTCGCTGGTCTGCGCACGGGGCTGTTTACCTCGCCGCATCTGTGCCGCTTTTCTGAGCGCATCCGCATCGACGGCCGCGAGGTCGAGGGCGAACGTCTAGGCCAGCTTGACCTGGCGGTGGCGGCAACCGGCGTGCCGCTGACCTACTTCGAGATCTCGGCGGTGCTGGCTTTCCTGGCCTTTGCCGAGGCCAATGTCGATCTGGCGGTGCTGGAGACAGGCTTGGGCGGTCGACTGGACGCGGCCACGGCTTCGCACCCTCTGGCTTGCGCAATCACCAGCATCGCGCTTGACCATCAGGATTTGCTGGGCAGGGCCATGCGCGAGATCGCTTACGAAAAGGCGTGCATCGCGCGGCCCGGGGTGCCGCTGTTTCTGGGGACACTGCCACCCGAGGCATTGGCTGAGGTCGAGCGGATCGCGCACGAGACGGGCTCGCCGTTGCGCCGGTTTGGCGTCGACTTCGCGGCGCCGGAATTCCCGCTGGCCTTGGCCGGGGCCCACCAAGCCTCGAACGCAGCCCTGGCCGTGGCTCTGTCCCGCGAGGTTGCGTCCAGCATGGGTCTGGTGCTGGAACCCGAGGTAGTCAAGCGCGGCCTGGCCGAGACGCGATGGCCGGGGCGACTGGAGCGGGTGACTCCCGACGTTCTGCTCGATTGCGCCCACAATGCCGAGGGAGCCGAGGCGCTCGCCGCTGCGCTGCCAGCCGCGTCCTGCCGCGCTTTGGTGGTGTCCATTGTGCAGGGCAAGGATGCGGCAGCCATGCTCGCCGCGCTCTGTCCGCACTTCAATATCGTCGTGGCCACGCGCTCGCCCAGCGAACGTTCACTTGCGCCCGAGGCGCTGGCCGCACTGGTCCCGCCCGACGGAACACGGGTGGTCGAGGTCATTGCTGACCCTGGTCTTGCGCTCACGCGCGCCCGCGCATTGGTGGCGCCCGACGGCCTGGTCGTGGTCGCAGGCTCGATCTTCTTAGTTGGCGCCTTGCGAGCCCGGCTGCTCAGGGAGCCGGTGGACGTGATCGCAGGCTCTGACCCGATGCCATGAAGGCGTAGCAAGCCACCGAGCGAGCGGCCGTGTCCAATTCACCTGGATTCGGGCAGCGGTGACAGCGGGAATCCCATGCGGGCTGCAGCGTCGCGCATGCGCGTGTCGTTCGTACACAAAGGCCATGAAACGCATTGTGCGGCGGCTGCCAGGTGAATGGCATCGAGGGAGCGCAAGGCCACCTCCAGGTGACAGGCGACCATAATGGCGTTGGCCCGCTCAAGAACCGAACGGGTAATTGCGACCAGATTCAGTCGCCGACGGCCGACGTCATCTTCTAGCTGTTTCCAGGCGGCCTTGCGATGGCGGGTCGTGACAGCGCCTTCGCGTTCCTTGCGCAGCAGGGCTGAAAGACACTCGGTCAAGGCTAGCTCAGCCGACCAAGCTATCTGGCCGTCGACCATGTCTGCATAGAACAGGCTGTCAGGCTCGCGCACCAGCAGCTTCACCAGGATCGCGCTGTCGAGGAACATGTTAGTCGCGGCCGTCGCGATCCTGGCGGACCAACTTCTCGGCCGGCGTGCCGGCCTTGCGCGTGGCCACGGCCAAGAGGCGGCGGTTCACACGATAGCGCACGCGGACAGGCGGAATGCCCACCAGCTTGGCCTTGGGCCGGCCATCAGACGTGATTACGACCTCTTCGCCGGCCGCAGCCCGCTCAAGCAGTTCGGACAGCCTGGCCTTGGTGGTGCGCACGCTCGCGATCATGATGTCAGTGTAGCCACATGTGACCACATGGGCAAGTACCCCCCTTACGCGACCTTTGACCGTCACGCGCCTGCTTTCGTCCCCCTGACCCAGACGGCAGAGCAGCGGCGCCGTGCTGGCAAGGTAAGACAATCGCGCGTAGGATGCCCGCCATGAAGAACCGATCAACGACAGCATGGGTTTTCCTGTTGCTCTGCTTCACCGGGTGCAAGAAGGGCGAGGGCCCCAAGCCGGCAGCCGTGCCGCCTTCGCCCGCATCGTCGGCCGGGCGAGCGCCAGCTTTTGTATCGAAACTTGAAGCGGCCCAGGCGGACGCGGACGCGACGAAGGCGCTTCTGACCGAAGACAAGCTCTCGCGCTTCGTCACCTACCAGAAGGAGATGCTGTCGGTCACCGGCGACGCCGTGGGCGTCGGCATGCAGGCCTACGCGAAGGGCGGGACCGACCAGAAGAAGTTCCAGGGTGCCATGGCGGCTGACGACCGCAGCGCCAAGATCGCTTCCGCGACCAAGGCCGCGCTTGAGAAGAGCGGCCTCACCCAGGACGAAATGATGAAGCTCTCCCGCGTGGCCACCCGTTACTACGCACAGGTCTACGCCATGCAAGACGCGGTTGGCAAGGTCGAGGAGCTGCGCAAGAAGATCGACGAGGCCAAGGCCAAGGGCAAACCGCCGAGCCCGGTCGACACGGCGATGGAGAAGGCCTACTCCGCGCAGGCAGACCGACTCGAAAAGATTCGCGAGGCTTTTGCCGGGCTTTACGGGCCGCAGGCGCTAGCTCTCATCCGGAAGCACGAACCGGAGTTTTTCGCTATCAACAAGAGAATGATGGACTCGGCGATGGGGGCCATGAGGAGGAAGCCGTAGCACGCCGGCGGGGTGCCGAGCGGTTTTCGCCATCAGGCAGGGGGCGCTGGCGCGGCCCATGGGCCACGATGGGGAAGAAGTGGTGCCCCGTGCCAGATGCCACGCGCTGAGCGGCACAGGTGGCCTAATCCAACGCAGTGGTGCTAGGGTTTGTCTCGCGTCTTTGGTAGACTACATGCCGTGACTTCGGCTTCTATGGCCTTGCCTTTGGGCAGGATTGACCCGGCGGGTGGCCTAGGGTTTTTCCTGTTGCTTCCCCGCCTAGTGCGGCCCTTCAGCTTCCTGACTGATTCGGGGGAGGAACGCGCCCTGTTCGCGCAGATCGAGCGAACCGCTCCCGTGCTGGGAGGCATCGTGTTGGGGGCGAAGGACCGCACGGACCTGGACGAGCGTCTCGACGAGGCTTTGGACCGCCCTGAGTTTGACGAGTTCTTCGCTAGCGTGGGCCGGCTGCTTCCTGGTCTCGCCAGCCGGCTTGATGAAGCCCAGTTTGAGATCGAGACACTGACCAGCGTGCTCGGTGACGGTGTCCGGCGACAGCTTCGCGAAGGTGACGCGATTAGTGCGGAGATCGTACATTGTCTTGGGCAATTCCTTGACGCCCATCGGGACGAACTGGCGAGTCTGCCCTCGGGCGATGCGAAACGGCCGCTAGCGGTGCTTGAGGATCCGACCATTCCTCAGTCGACCGCCCGTGCGATCCTCGATTCTTCGAAGTTGCTGGTCGTGATGTTGGCTATTGGTGCAGCAGCCGGACGGCGTACACGGCTGGAGCCCTGGCTCGCGCTGGCGCTGGCAGAGCGAGTTGTTCGCGGGCTGCGCGCTCATCTCTGCCTGCTCGCTCTTGTCCCGGGGATTGATGTTTCCGAGCAGGTTCTGCCGCGGGAAATGCGGATTGTCGCCAGCGGGCAGCGAGGGTCCCACTTTCACCAATATCACCGGGGACCAGGGACCCACCCGGTGGCGCGGAGACGGA
>PMBS01000040.1 GCA_003153015.1 Myxococcales bacterium | reverse complement strand
GCGCCGGCCCGGCCCACGGTGTGGTACCAGCATGCCAGGCGCGTGGCGGGGCCGAGTGCTTCCAGCGTGCCCAAGCCGCCCCGGTCTTGCGCCTGCAGCCGCGCCACTTGGTCGAGCGGCCAGGTGCGCAACTCGGCGCCTTCGCGCGCCAGAAGGCGGCGGTCGGTGAGCACCACCAGCCCCTCGCAATACCTCAGCCGGTCATCCAGGTCGGGCTGGAAGACCGCGCGCAGGGATTCGCCCGGCAGAAGCAGAGCCTGCACGATGCCGCGCAGGGGCTCAGAGAGCTTGTTGCAGGTTGCGTCGAATTCGGTCAAGGTGCGCTTCTCGTGCCCCGCGTGGGGCGCTTTCTTCGCCGCCGTCGATAAGATTTGGGCCCAAAATACACCACGGCGCTCGCCGTGACACAGTTGGATTAGCCTCTTAGACGTCATCTCACATCGGCCATTCAAGAAATCACCATGGAAATCCGGAGAATCTTCGCGCTACGCGGCCCCAACATCTGGTCGCGCTACCCGGTGCTGGAAGCATGGGTGGACCTTGGGGACTTGAAGGACCGGCCATCTAGTTCCATGCCGGGCTTCAATGATCGGCTGATGGCGTGGCTGCCGACCATGATTGAACACCGCTGCAGCGTGGGTGAGCGCGGCGGCTTTTTTTCGCGCCTGCGCGACGGCACCTATCCGGCGCACATCCTGGAACACGTCACCATCGAGCTGCAGAGCCTGGCCGGCACGCGCGTGGGCTACGGCCGCGCACGTGAGACGACGGAAGAGGGCGTGTACCGGGTTGTGGTGCGCTACCGCGACGAGAGGCTGGCGCGCGCCTGCCTGCTGGCTGCGCGCGAGCTGGTGCTGGCCGCTTTCTACGACAAGCCCTACGACGTCGGGCAGGAAGTACGCAAGCTGCGCGAGCTGGCCGACCGCGTGTGCCTGGGCCCCAGCACGGCCGCCATCGTGGCTGCGGCCGATGCGCGTGGCATTCCCGTGCGCCGACTCAACGAGGGCAGCCTGGTGCAGCTCGGCCAGGGGGCCAAGCAGCGCCGCATTTGGACCGCCGAGACCGACCGCACCAGCGCGGTGGCTGAATCGATCGCGCAGGACAAGGAGCTGACCAAGAACCTGCTGCGCGCGGGCGGCATCCCGGTGCCCGAGGGGCGCCTGGTCACCGACGCCGCCGATGCCTGGCAAGCGGCCCAAGAGATCGGCACGCCCGTGGTGGTCAAACCGCGCGATGGCAACCACGCCCGCGGGGTGTTCACCAGCCTGACCAGCGAGGCTCAGGTGCGTGCTGCGTTCGAGGCGGCGAGGAGCGAAGGCAGCAGCGTGATTGTCGAGAAGTTCGCCGAGGGCGCCGAACACCGCCTGCTGGTGGTGGGTGGCAAGCTGGTGGCCGCCGCGCGCGGAGAAGTCGCATGTATCGTCGGCGACGGCCAGCGAACGGTGGCGCAGCTCATCGATGAGCAGCTCAATTCCGACCCCAGGCGCGGCCCGTATGAGGCCTGTCCGCTCTGCCAGATCAGCTTGGACGACAAGTCCACCCTCATGCAGCTCGGACGGCAAGGCCACTGTCCCGAAAGCGTCCCGGCCGCCGGCGTGTCGGTGGTGGTCCAGCACAGCGACAACCTGGCCACCGACGTAACCGATGAGGTTCACCCCAGCATCGCGGCCCACGCGGCGCTGGCGGCCCAGATCGTCGGCCTTGACGTGGCTGGGCTCGACGTGGTGGCAAGCGACATCTCGCAGCGACTGGAAGACCAGGGTGGAGTCGTGATCGAGGTCAACGCCGGGCCCGGGCTGGCCATGCACCTGGCACCCTCAGTGGGCGCGCCCCGACCGGTGGGCGAGGCCATCGTGGACACGCTCTTTCCGCCCGGTGAGAACGGCCGCATTCCCATCGTGTGCGTGACCGGCACCAACGGCAAGACCACGGTGACTCGCTTGGTGGCGCATATTCTGCGCTCAGCCGGACGTGTGGTGGGCATGACCTCCAGCGACGGCATTGACGTATCGGGCCGCACCATCGAGGACGGGGATTGCGCCGGCCCGCGCAGCGCGCGCAAGGTCCTGCTCAACCCGCAAGTCGAGGCCGCGGTGTTCGAAGCCGCTCGCGGCGGGATCCTGCGCGAGGGTCTGGGCTTCGACCGTTGCGACGTGACGGTGGTGACCAACCTTGGCCAGGGTGACCATCTGGGACTGCACAACGTGAATACCGTGGACGACATGTTCACGGTCAAGCGCTCGCCGGTGGACGTGGTCTTGCCTACCGGCTCTGCCGTGCTCAATGCCAGCGATCCGCTGGTGGCGAAGATGGCGCCGCTGTGCGCGGGCTCAGTGATCTTTTTTGCCCAGGATGGCGACTATCCAACGCTGCTAGAGCATCGTGCGCAAGGCAAGCGCGCTGCCTTTGTGCGCGACGGCCAGTTGATTCTGTGCGAAGGACCGTCGGAAACGGACCTCATCTCCATCAACGAGATCCCCATCACCCACTCCGGGCGCGCGCCCTTCCAGGTGGAGAACGCCCTGGCGGCCGCCTCGGCAGCGTGGGCCTTGGGCCTATCCCAAGAAGCCATTCGCGCCGGCCTGGAAACCTTCCGCCCCGATCGGCAGGACGACCCCTGTCGATTCAACCTCGTGCCCCATGGCGAAGCCACCCTGGTGATCGACGACTGCCACAACATCTCTGCGCTAGCTGCAGTAGTGTCTGCGCTGGACCGGTTCCCCTATCAGAGGCGCACCGCCGTCTATTCAGCAGGTGACGCAAGAAGAGACGAAGATATTGTGCGGCAAGGCGAGATCCTGGCTGCAGCCTTTGACCGCGTCATCCTGTATGACGACCCATCAGTCTCGGATCGGGCGCCGGGTGACGTCCCTGGCCTCTTGCGAAAGGGGCTGGCTCTCGGATCACGAGTAGCTGAAATCATTTATATTTCTGACTATCGCCAGGCGGTAGGCCGGGCGTTGGAACTCCTTGCGCCAGGCGAGCTGGCGCTGGTTCAGGTCCTGGACGACGACATCGAATCGAGTCTCACTGTGTTATCGGCCATCGGCGTGGTTAGCCAAGAGAAAAAGGCACGTGGCGGTGCCGGAGCTGCGAATAAACCCCATCCGCGGTCCGTCGCACTACCAGTGACCCTCCGGTCTTCATCTAGGCCGGAATCGAAGAAAAACTAACCAAACCCGAGACGGCCGCCATGCAACTCACCAGAATTCGTGCACTTAGGGGACCCAATATCTGGAGTCGTCACACCGCGCTTGAGGCAAGCGTCGATCTCGGCCCTGCCAATATGGCTGTGGCCGAGATCCCGGGATTCCAGGCGCGCCTGGGCGACCTTCTTCCCGACATTTTTTCCGGGGCGCAATGGGCTGGGGCAGATCTTGGCGGCGCGACAGCCGAGCGTGCCACCCTGGCGCATGTGTTAGAGCGCGTGACCATGGCGCTGCAAAAGGGAGCGCGGGTGCCGGTTTCTTTCAGCAAGACGACCGCGACGAACGAAGCCGGGATGTTCAAGGTTCTGGTCGAGTATCGGGAAGAGGATGTGGCACGCGCGGCGGTGGAAGCGGCGGTCCAGATCATCGACGCTGTGCTGGCCGAGCGAGGCTTTGACGTGCAGGCTACGATCAAGCAGCTGCGTTCCCAGGATGAGGATCTGCGTCTGGGTCCCAGCACTGGCGCCATCGTGCGGGCAGCCGAGGCAAGGGGGGTTCCCACGCGCCGGCTGAACCAGGGCAGTCTGGTCCAGCTTGGCTGGGGCTCGCGCCAGCGGCGCATCCTGGCGGCGGAGACCGATCGCACCAGCGCCATCGGCGAGTCCATCGCGCAAGACAAGGAGCTGACCAAGCTTCTGCTCCGATCGGTCGGCGTGCCCGTGCCGGCCGGCGGTCCGGTCAAGGACGCGGACGAGGCTTGGGAGATGGCGCAAGAGATTGGGGTGCCGGTGGTGCTCAAGCCCCAGCACGGAAACCAGGGCCGCGGCGTAGCCGTCAACCTGACGACGCGCGAGCAGGTGCTTGCGGCTTTCCAGGCTGCGCGGTCTGAGGGCTCGTCGGTAATGGTGGAACGCTTCGCCCGGGGCGCTGACCACCGATTGCTGGTGGTGGGCGACCGGATGATTGCGGCGGCCCGTCGGGATCCGCCGCGCGTGCAGGGCGACGGCAAGTCCACCGTGGCCGAGCTAGTGGCAGTGGTCAATTCGGACCCACTCCGGGGCGAAGACCATTCCACCTCGCTCAGCAAGATGCGCCTCGATGCAATTGGCCTGGCGGTGCTAGCAAGCCAGGGCCATACGCCTGATTCAATCCCGGCGGCGGGCACGCAGGTTTTCTTGCGCCAGAACGGCAACCTGAGCACGGGCGGCTCGGCCACCGACGTGACCGACCGTGTGCACCCCGAAGTCGCGGCTCGTGCGGTCGACGCGGCTCGGGTGATCGGGCTGGATGTCGCTGGCGTGGACGTGATCTGCCGCGACATCAGCCGGCCCCTGGAAGAGCAGGGCGGGATTGTCGTTGAGGTCAATGCCGCGCCCGGGTTGCGCATGCACCTGGACCCGTCGGTGGGCAAACCGCGGCCAGTGGGCGAGGCCATCGTGTCCACTATGTTCCCGCCCGGGGAGAACGGCCGCATTCCTGTCGTGGCAGTGGCCGGCACCAACGGCAAGACAACCACCGTGCGGATGGTTGGCCACATGCTGAGGGCCCACGGACGGCACGTGGGCATGGCCTGCACCGACGGCATCTACATCGACGACCGGCGCATCGACACCGACGATTGCAGCGGCCCGCGCAGTGCTCGCGCGGTCCTGTTCAATCCTCGGGTGGACGCGGCTGTGCTGGAAACCGCGCGTGGGGGCATCCTGCGCGAGGGCCTGGGCTTCGACATGTGCGACGTGGCCATCGTCACCAACATCGGCGAGGGCGACCACCTGGGCATGGCAGGCATCGACACTACGGAGCAACTGGCCGAGGTGAAGCGCACGGTTGTGGAGAACGTGGCGCCCACCGGCGCGGCCGTGCTCAACGCGGAGGACTCCATGACCGTGGCCATGGCGCCCTACTGTCCGGGCTCGGTGATCTTCTTCGCGCGCGATCCACAGCACCCGCTCATCGTTGCTCACCGTGCGCGCGGCGGGCGTGCCGTGATCGTGCGCAACGAGACGGTTGTGCTGGCCGAAGGCAACCGGGAGCAGCGGGTGACCAGCTTGGGCGCGGTGCCACTGACCCGCGACGGCAAGATCGGCTTCCAAGTAGACAACGTGCTGGCTGCCACTGCCGCTGGTTGGTCGGTGGGTGTGCCGTGCGAGGTGATGCGGGCTGCGCTGGCCACCTTCACCAGCGATACCCGCAGCACCCCGGGGCGGTTCAACGTCCTGGACTACGAAGAGGCAACCATCGTGGTCGACTACGGGCACAATGCCGACGCCCTGGTGGCGCTCATCGACGCCATTGGTCGCATGCCCCACGATCGGCGGCTGGTGGTGTACACGGCGGCGGGCGACCGGCGCGATGTGGACATCATTCGCCAGGCCGAGATCATCGGCAACGGCTTTGATCACGTGATCATCTACGAGGACAAGTGCACGCGTGGCCGGCCCGATGGCGAGGTGGTGTCGCTCATGCACCGGGGGCTGGCACGCAGCACACGGGTGGCCGAAATCATCGAGACGCGGGGCGAGCAGCACGCCATCGAGGCGGGGCTGCGCATGTTGTTGCCCGGGGACTTGATCCTGGTTCAAATCGACCAGGTGGATCCTTCCCTGGCCTTCATCGAGCAGTTCGTCGCAGCCAACCGCATGCCCGCAGCGCCCGCCGCGCGCGTGCAGGCGGGCGTTGCCGCCTCGCAATCCGACAAGCGCGCTTTGGACCTTGGCCCGCAGGTCGCGTGATCGGCTACTTGAAGTTGTCGGCAGCGAAACGCCAGTTGACTAGTTTCCAGAACGCCTCGACGTAATTCGCCCGCGCGTTTCGGTAGTCGATGTAGTAGGCGTGCTC
>PMBS01000249.1 GCA_003153015.1 Myxococcales bacterium | reverse complement strand
TGAAGGGTCTTGCGGGACGCGTGGATCTGGGAATCGATCTTGGGCGTTCACGTCGTCGGCCGGATGAGGTTCCGGCCCGCCGGTCGAAGCTGGCGCGTTGCAAGCGCAGGCCCAGGCTGCCGCGGGCGAAGCCGTGATCGCCGTCGACACCTCGGTTTGGATCGACTTCTTCCGCGGTCGGACGCCGGTGGTGGAGAAGCTGGCCGCGCTGCTTGACCGCGACCAGGTGACATTGCCAGTGCCGGTGAAGATCGAGATTCTGTCGGGCGCACGGAAGCCGGAAGGACCGCGACTTCGGCGTCTGCTTTCCGCCCTGCCAGTTCTCTATCCGACCGACGATCTCTGGCGGCGCATGGAGATGACTGCAGGAAGCGCTGCCGGCCAGCGCTTCGGTGTTGGCGATCTCTTGATCGCCGCGCTTGCCGTCGAACACGGCTGCACGCTCTGGTCCCTTGATTGTGACTTCGCTCGGATGGCGCGGCTTGGGATGGTGACCCTCGCGGAGATGTAGCCCTCCCGGAACGGCAAGAATGTTGGCCGTCTATGCAGATTGATGATCCAGCACTATCGTCGCCGCCGCGGAGCGAGGGGCTTGCTGCTGTGTCGGCTGCCGGGGCGTGGCCGCCTAGTGCGCGGAAGCGCGGTGCCGCCGGGGCTGGGTTCGCTTGCCGGCGGCAAGGCCGGGCTCGGCGAACGCGGCTTGCCTTCCAGGCCCTCGATGCGCTCGCGCAAACGGGTCGACTCGCCACTCAGCCGTTCCACCTCCTCGGAAAGCTTGCGCAGCTTCTCCTCGGGCTTGCCTCTCTCGCGCAACTCGCTGATGGCCTCGCGCATGCGCCGCTTGGCGCGGCCATCCAGCTCAGCGTGCAGTGCCACCTCGATGGCGGGCACAGCGCGAGCGTCGGCGAGCAGGGCCAGCGCCGCCGCTGCCTCGCCGCGCACGCGGAAGTCAGGGTCGCAGAGCCAGCCCTCGATGCGTTCGCGGGCGCGGCGCATATGCAAGGTCCCGTCGGCTAAGCGGGCGAGGGCGGCCACGGCAGCGCGACGGGAGTAGATCGACGCGCTGGCCGCGAAGGCCGCTTCCACCAGCGGCAGCGCTGCCTCGTCACCAGTGGCGCCCAGTCCTTCGATGGCACGGGCGCGAATCGTGTCCTGGAAGGCGCTGCGCGAGAGCACCCCGGGAAGTACCGCGATCGCGCGAGGCGAGCGGGTGCGGCCCAGGGCCAGGGCAGCGGCGGACTCCACGAAGCAGCTCGCATCGCCCCCGACCAGCCAGGCTTCGAGCATTTCAGCCGCACGCTGGTTGCCCGGAGCGTGGGTGATCACAAAGTCACCGAGGGCAGCGGCCACTGCGCGCCGCACCCGCGGGTTCTCCTGCGTGCGTGCGCCCAGCAAGGCGTCGAGCGCGTCCTGCCGTCGGGTCTTGCCCAGGGCAGCGGCGGCGGCGGCGCGCACGGCCCAGAACGAGTCACTCTCCAGCGCCGCACGCAGGGCCACCACGGAAGCGGGCTCGGGCAAATCGGCGAGTGCGCGCGCTGCCAGCACGCGGTCCACGCCCAGGTGCGCGGCCTGCAGTTGTCGCTCCCACAAGGCGCGCGGCTTCTTCAGCTTGATGCTCTTCAAGATCACGTCGCCGGGATCGAAGATGACCTGGGAGGGGCGGGCGGCCAGGTGGAACTCGAAGGCATGGCTGCGCTGGTCCAGGTTGATGGTTTTCTCGTGTTCTTTGCCGTCTACCTCGAAGCAAACCCGCGTGGTGAATCGCCGCGGGCGATCGCCGGATTGTTTTTGCTCCAGGCGAAGGGTGCCCACCTTCTTGTCGGCGTCCCATTCCCAGGCACCCTCCAACTCGGGGTGGCCAGGGCTGCCCACCCACTGGTCGAAGAACCAATCCAGGTTGCGGCTGGTCGCTTCCTCGATGGCCCGGGTCAGGTCACGCGTCTCGACCGAGCCACGCGCGTGGCGCTCACCGTAGAGAAGCAGGGCGCGCCAGAAGCTGTCCTCGCCCAGCTCGTGGCGCAGCATGTGCAGCACGCGCCCGCCCTTCTCGTACAGGTGCCGATCGAAAAGGTCGATGGGCTCCTCGTATTGGCGGCAGAAGATGGGGCGCTGATAGGTGCCGGCCTCGCCCAGATAGGCGTCGAGGTCGGCCAGCAGCTCCACGTCAGCCTCGTCGCGACCGCGGGTGTGCTCGCGCCACACGTATTCAAAGTAAGTGGCAAAGCCTTCGTTCAGCCAGGCCTCGGGCCATTCGCGGCAGGTGAGCAGATCGCCCCACCACTGGTGAGCCAGCTCGTGGCACACCAGGGACTCGACGTCGTGGTCGAGAGCGGCCCGCGGGTCGAGGATGGATTCTGAGGTGAGGGTGGTGGCGGTGGTGTTTTCCATGCCGCCGAAGATGAAGTCGTGGACGAAGACCTGGCTGTAGCGGCGGTGAGGGTAGGGGACGCCGATCCGCCGGGAGAAGAAGTCGATCATCTCGGGCGTGCGCCCCAGGCTGAGCCGGGCGTCCGCTTCGCGGTCCTTCGAGACGTAGTAGTAGACATCAACCCCGGTCTCCGGCGCGCGATCTTTCAGTTCCGCGAAGGAGCCGCACACCAAGGTCACCAGATAGGGCGAATGAGGCAGGTTGAGGACATAGTGCCAGCGGGTACGGCCGTCGGGCAGGTCGCTCTTTTCAGCGAGGTCGCCGTTGGAAAGTACCGTCACCCCAGTCGGCACGGTGCAGAACACCTCGCTGGTGGCCTTTTCGACCGGAAGGTCGACACAGGGCCAGTAGCAGCGCGAGTCATCATCCTGACCTTGGCTCCAGCATTCCAGCGGGCGGTCGGGATGGGCCTGGTCAGGCCCGACGAAGTAGAGACCCCGGCGCGGCTTGCAGCGGTAGTCGACTGCCACGGTGAAGCGCTCACCGCGCGCGAAGGTCCGGCCCAGCGCGATGCGCAGGCACTCGCCGTCGTAGTCCACACCAGATACCGACTTTCCGTCGACGCTCACCCGCTCGATGGTCATGTCCACGGCGTTCAGTTCAACCTTGTCCACGCCGTCCTGGCGCGCGGTCAGGGTGAGGCATGACTGACCCAGCAGCGTGCGCGCAGCCAGGTCGGGTTCGAAGTTCAGGCGGACGTGGCTGACCGCTACCGGACGGTCGGGGACATAGTGGGTGGCTGTGCCGGGGGGCGCGAACGGTCTGGGCATGGCGAAAGGGCCTCCGAAGATGCGCTGACGTTAGCGCGAAAGCGCCGGCCTTCGCCACTCGGATTATCCGAGTCAGCCGCCTATTCCATGTCGATGAAAGTCAGGGCATCCACCGCCGTCATCGGTTGCGAATCCGTGGCAACCAAACGCACGCGAACATCAGTTGCGGCATGGGCGGGCAGCATCAGCAAGAGCGGGGTGAGCAGCGAATCGCTCGCGGGCGTACCGGCACGCGCCAACTCTTTCCAAGTACTCCCCTCTTTCGCGTCGATCAACAAGGTAGCTCCCTTTGCTGTACCTGCCAGCAACGCGCCAAACCGCCGGCCCGACCAGGGAATCGGTCCCCAGACGACCTCGCCGGAGACCCCGGCGCGCCCCGGGTCTGCTCCGGTTGCCAGGAGTTGCCGGCCTTGACCGCCCAGGATGCGGATAGGTGCAGCGGACCGGATCCAGCTCTTTCCTGTCCCCGAGAAGTGCAGGCTCTGGTCTCTCGGGTTCTCAAATTCCTGCCGCCGAATGGCGATCTTCCCGTGCACCGGTTGTCCGCATCCCAGCGTCCATTCCAGCGCGCTTTGGCGAAGTCCCAGGGCTCTGGCCGCGCTGCAGATGATCTCGGCAGCGGCTGGATCGGACTGCCATCCATGCGCAAGGGAACTGAGTAGCACCTTGTCGTATTGACGGGCCTGCAGCCACAGTGCCAGGCCGCGACTGGCGGTGGCGTGGGTGGCAAGGGCGCTGGTGAGTTCGCGCTCGGCCCACGCCATCAGAATCTCGTCGTAGGGTTGGTGTTCGGTGCGGGCTTGCTCGATGAACATCCGCTGCCGAATGCTCGGCGCAATTCCAAGGGCAGAGATGGCGGCAATGGCGTCGAACCGTTCATCCGGGTCACGTATGCCCTTGGCCTCATCCCAGAAGCGAGCCGCCAGCGAGGTTCGCGCCGGTTGCGTGAATCCGTCACCACAGAGCGATGCAAGCATCACGGCGCCGCGCGCACGCGCACCCGTGCCCGCGCCTGGGTCGAGCAAAAGATCCGGATCGCATTCGGGCGCAGCCACGCCGGCCAGGCGGACCAACGGCAAGCGGGCGACCTCAGTCAGCGTGGTCGCACGGGGAATGAAGAGGGGAAGGGATTCCAGCTCGAGGACGCCGTCGATGTGCAACGGAAATACCTGATTCTGCATGCGCGCCACTCCCAAGAGAGCCGATCCCGGGGGCCCGCTTCCCACGTCGAATCCCGCATGCCACGCGATTGGCCAGCGCTTGCCGTTCTGGTCTTTCCAGGCCAGCACAGGTGGTGGTGCGGGCTGGACCTGCAACCCATGCACGAAAAACACGGTTTCATTGCGGCCCAAGATGGCTGAGATGCCCTTGATCTCCACCGCGCCCACCCTTGCAGCCATCGGCATCATCGGGGGGGCTGCGGGGTCGACCAGGTCGGCCCGCACGGCACTGAGCGGTGCCAGCGCCAGTCTGGACAGGAACTTTGGTCCCATCACCCGGTATTGGTCGTGAAACGGCCAGAGGAAGTACACCGGTTCGCCAGCCAGCCAGGACCCGTGCATGTGGAAGGTGTCGGGCCGCCTTTCTCCATAGAGATAGTCAACCAGAATCGTGGGCTCAAGGTTCCACGCACGGCCCAGCTCCCGATCGGTCAGTCCCGCCATATCCAGGACATCCATCCCGAGCGGATAGGACATCCCCCCGACATCGATATCAGCCTCAAGCAGTCGCCGTCCCAGTTGCAGTGACGTGCCCAATTCGCGGTACAGACCAGCGCAGATGGCGATCTTACGCATGTCAACGTCCCGGTTCCCATTGACCCCCACTGCCCTCTGTTTCCACTGGCCCAGGGGGCGATTGGCAAAGAGCAGTGGCAGCGACAACCCGGCGACCAGACCCATTCGAAGCAAAACCGGCACACGGCGCGACAACCATCCCTCCGGCACCAGTGCCGCGTACAAGCCAAGTGCGGCCAGCGCAATGGCCGGGCCTTCGAGGAATTGCATAAAGCGCCACTGGCGCATCCAGTCCCCGCCCGAGACACATAAGAAAAATCCCACCGCGCCGATCTGAAGCACGGTCGCAGTCAGCGGTGTCCAGGTCCTGCGGGACAGAAGCGCGAACAAAGGGATGAGACAGAAAAAGTACGCCCTGCCCCAGCCAGAGAGAAAGGACTGTGCATAGTACCATCCTTCCTGCCAAGCATGCCCGGCGCCCATCTTCGGCCAGAAGGTGTTGGGGACGAAATCCCGGAAGCACAGATGGCGAAAGACCAGTAGAAAAAGAAACACGAGAGCGAAGACGGTGCTCGCGAAAAAACGTCGCCGACCGGATAGTAGGCGAGGCGCCACTGCAAGTGCCCCATAGAGCCCAGCCTCCGGCCGCGTCCAGGCGACAAGCCCGGCCACCAGGGCAAGTGCCAGATCCCAGCCGCGCGAGCACGGCGCCAGCAGAAGACAGAGGATGGACAGCGCCATCAATCCAGCCAAGATGCCGTTCTCCAGCCCTGCCACTGTCCAGTAGTTGAAGGTGGGCCACAGCAGTGGCAGCAACCCGAGCAAGGGGACGAGCAGGCATCCCACGCCCCGTATCCTCCAAATCAGAAACAGCCCCCATGCCAGCAGAGCAAGCAAAACGAAACCCAGATTGATCGCCTTGGTGGCAACGTCCAAGTTGGCGTGCAACGCCGCAAAGGGCACAAGTAGGATGACTTCTAGCGGGTTCGAGAAACCTTCAGAAGGACTGGCCCCAGGGGTGTGGCGAAAGCCGTTTCCCGCGGCCACATTCGCGGCATAGGCGTAGCTGATGGCGGCATCATCGATGGTGGGCTTGCTGAAGACCGTCCAGATGTGGCGCCCCAGGAACCCGACCGAGGCCATCAGGAGAGCGGCGGCGATGGCAGCGAGTGCCCACTTGGACAGGCCTCTGGTTGAACCGAGGGTCGGGAGCATTGCGCGCAGTGTACCCCAAGACGCCCTTGCCGAGGCGGTCTTGCCGCCCTCCACAGTCCCACGATGGCCGCGGAAGGTCGTGGCCGTAGACGTGGCCGTGGCCGTGGCCGTGGCCGAAGTAACCGCCGTCGGCCACGGCCATGCTCACACGGCCACGAGAACGACTCGGACCGCGTTTGTGCCCAGCGCCTGCTCGCGTTTCCGCTTCTGACGATGGGCACGGGGTCGCGCTGTGAACCTCGACTGGAGCTGCCAGCCAGACCGCCAAGAAAAGGCCGTCCACGAAGAAAGCTAATCACGAATCTCGGCTGGCGGGTGTAACCTTCCGGGTGGGGGCGACACCAAGAGGATCACCATCAAAGCCAATAGGACGATCACTATGAAACGATCTTTGTTCATTCTTCTCGTTTCGATTCTTGTGGGCAGCACTGGTTGCACCACCACTGACAGCAATGTAGGCAGCCTTGGGAATGACTCAGGCGTGGCGGACGGTTCTGGGCAAGTCGCACGCGATGTCCAAGCGCAGCCGGCCGATGCCGGCCCTATCTCCTCAGATGCAGTCGTGGCTGATGTGGCCACGGTGGGCAAGGACGCCGCACCGGACTCCCCCGCCGCGCTGGCGCCGGATGTTGCCGACGTGACCAAGGACGCGCTCACGCCTGATACGAAAACGGTAGCCAAGGACGCCGCACCGGACTCGCCCTTGCCCGACGCGGCCGTGCCCGACGTGGCCAGCGTGGCCAAAGACGCCGCATCGGAATCGCCCGAGGCCGGCGCCGCCCATCGATGCCAGGTGAGCGGAAACACCTGCAAGGCCATCACACCCAACACGGAATGCATGCCCTTTATCGGGCGTCTCTTTGACGAGGGGGCGGGTTGCTACTCCGCCGTGGATACGATCCTAGGGTGTTGTGCCACGGCTGCGGGGGAGACTTGTGCCCTGCCCACGGCGAGCGGGTGCTATGAAAGCGCGACAGTCAGCACGATTGCATACTGGACGCCGTACCAGTGGACCGCAGCCGTGGAGATGCTCCCGGGTGGCCAACCTTGCGGCTCACCCAGGTATGGGAACGTTGCGGCGGCGCATCCCTGCAGCCCAGCCGCGGCGGATGCCGCATCAGCTCCACCCGAGGCTGGTGCCGCCCATCAATGCCAGTTGAACGCGGACGGGACCTGCTCGGCGGTAACGCCGAACACCGCATGCACGCCCTTCAATGCCCGTCGCTACGACGAAAGTGCCGGCTGCCTTGCCACGAACTGGACCACCCTGTGGTGTTGTGCCACGGCTGCGGGGGACTCTTGCGGCTGGCCCGCCGCGACCGGCTGCTATCAAGTCGCGGCGGACGGCGGAACCGTCACCTACTGGACCCCGGCCTTGCCACCCCCATCGCCACCACTTCCCGCGGGCCAAGCCTGCGATCAAAGCACGTCTGCGAAGGTTTCGTCGGCATCGGTATCGCTCTGTGCTGCCAGCCCGGTGGACGCCGCCGCGCCCCCTGATGCCCATGTTCCGGTTAGCTTGCCTTTGTGTGCGACTGATGACGACTGCTGTGTGACTGTCGACACGTGCTATGGAGTAGCAACTCTGGGGGGCAAGGCGGGTTGGGGTCCGGTCCCGGGCACCCACGCCGCTGGTGACGTCTGCCCGCCTTGTGCCGCGCCTGCGGTTCAGGTCCAGTGCAGAGGTGGTTTCTGCTTCGGCACCAGGGTCGGCTCGTTTGCTCCGGCCGGCATGGAGAAGCTCGCGGTCTCGCATTGCGGGTACATCTACCCACCCGACGGCGGCGCCGCTCCGGCTGCTTCACCCCACGCTGCTGTCGACGCCGGCTTGTCGTATCAAACGACCTGGACTTGTGGGAGCTACTAGTCGCGTGGGGAGCCCGCCGGCTTTGCCGGCGGCGGACCATCGCGGGAGGGTTTGGGAACCCTCCCAGGGTTCCCATGATCGCGTTGGCGAAGGCGGGCTTTGCCCGCCGGAGCCAGAGCGCGGGAGGGGTTGGGAACCCTCCCAGGGTTCCCATTTAGATCGTCTCTATCTATCGCAGCGAACCGTGAGCGACCAGCCTTCGTAGAAATACACCTGGCGCAGGGTGCCGGGCTCGCCGCATGAGTGCTTGTCGAGGCTGGGCAGCACGCAGATCTCGTGCGGCCCGGCGTGGGTGCGCACCGAGGTTCGCTTGTGGCCGGGCAGGGCACCATAGGATCGGCCATCGATCTGCAACTGCGAGGGCCGGGCGCAGTGCGAGTTGTCGATCTCGATCCACACCGCGGGCGCCGTGGTAGGCGGGGCCGATGTCTTGGGCGGCGTGCGCACGGTCCGGCTAGGATCGGTGGTGCCGCTGGCCTCGGGGTCAGCCGCGGAATCATCCAGGGTCCAGGCGGCCGGATTGGACGGATCTGTCGGAATCGCATCCTCTGCGCCCGCGGCCGGGCCAACGCTTGACCCCGAGCTTGGCAATTCGCACCCCGCGTGGCGCAACTCGGCGCCCAGTTGCACGTAGAAGGCGACACGCATCTCTTGCAGGTCACGCAGCATGTCCTGGTGGATCTGGCTCGCCTTCTTGACCTTCAGGCGATAGTCCGGCGTCAACCCGGATGCGTCGCCTAGCTCGTCAGCGCGACGAATCTCGCGGAAGCGGGACTCCATCTCGCGGCCGATGGCCAGGTAGCGGCCGCCCGCGGCCAGGGCCCGACCGTACAGGGCTGCGGCCGAGGACGGACAGAGCTTGGCAGCGTGACTCTCGTGGCTGCCAGCGGGCCGCGCTACCTCGGACAGGGTGCTGTGAACCGCAGTCGAGAATTCGTTTCGAACCTGGTCCATGTCGGCCTGCAGGGCGAGAAAACGATCCACGGTTCGGCGCAAGACCGTGACGTCGCCGAACACTGGATCGATGCGCGGGTTCACCGTGGTTCGGAAAGGCGTTGCCGCAGACGACTGCGCGGCAGTCGCAAGAATCAGCCAGAGCGGAAGCATGTCCTCGGTTCCTCGTTGGGGGAGGCCGCAATTATGGGGCCGATGCAGGCAGACCAGCAAAAAACTGGTGGCTCGGGCGCCAGGCCGCCGCTATCTTCAGGCCCCGAGCCATGAGCGCGACCAAGGTTGAGCCCGGCAGCGGCGTGCTTTTCGCGTTTCTGACGCCGCGGAAGCTGCCGCCGGCTGACACCCTGGCCGGTCGGGTGGTGGTGCTGGACATCGGGTTCGCATCAGAGGGGGGCGGTTCGTCATTCGCGGGCGTCACCATCCCATTCATCAACGGCCTGGGCAGCCGGCTGGCCGCCTGGGTGGATCATCACGACCACGAGCGCCACGTCGATTTCGTCCGCGATCCGCGTTTTTTGCTGTCGGGCAAGGCTGAGCACGGGGGCTGCCCGGAGATGATCACCCCGGCGTTCGTGGCCGCGGTCGGACCGGTGGATACGGTGGCCATGCACATGGACTTGGACGGGCTCTACGCGGGCGCCAAGTGGGTGCTGGGTGGGATCGAGCCCTATCAGGGCGCCGATGCGGACGCGCGCGCGGTGGACACGCGGCGGGGTGAGCCGGGCCCCATCGCCACGCGCATCGATCGCGCCTTGCGCGCCCGTTTTCGCGACGAGACGCTCAAGTACCGCGTGATCCAGTATCTGCTCGCGCGTACGCAGGCGCCCCATCATTGGGAAGAGATCGAACGCGCGGCCCGCCTCATCGATCCGCTGCTGGACCAGGCACGCAAGATTGCCGAGCGCTTCGAAGTCGAAGGCAATGTGGCGTACGTGGAGGCCCGGTCGAGCGCACCCTATGACAAGACCGAGCTGCTCCTCCTTGGCCAGCAGCGTGCGGCTGTGGCGGTGGTGCGGGACTCGGGATCGCTCTCCATCGCCGCTGACTACCGGTCCGGGTTGGACCTGATCAAGTTGTTCGACCTGGGCGGTGGCATGCCCACCCGCGTTTCGGTCCCCGAGTCACGCCTGGAAGAGGTGATGCAGAAACTCGCCGAGGCCGTGGCTCAGCGCCGGTAGGTAGCTTCTTTCCCCGTCACGATCTGGGTCCTGGTCAACCCGTCGAATCGAGGTAGATTGGACGCATGCATGTGAATCACGGAACGCCTCCCAAGAAGTCCCACCAGGCTCTCGCCGAGCGCATCCTTAAACAACGCGGTCGCGGAACCCACTCGCTGGCGAGCCCGATGCCGTCGCCGGACGAGGTCGCAACCCTAGTGGAGGACCTGCTCTCGGTAATCCTGCCGGGAACCCGGCGCACGCGCATGCTGGGCCAACCCTCGCACGCGGCTGCGCGGGAGCGCGTGGCCGAGGTGTTGGGCGACTTGGAGTTGCGACTGGAGGAGTTGGTTTTTCTGGCGTTGCACCGCCTATGCCCCGAAGTCGACAAGAACAAGGACTCCTGCTGGCGGCGCGCCCAGAGCATCACGGCGCGCACACTGGCAGCCCTGCCCGAACTGCGCGGCCTGCTGGAAAAGGACATCCAGTTTGCCTTCGAAGCGGATCCCGCGGCCACGGGAACCGATGAGGTGGTCGCCTGTTATCCCGGGCTCTATGCCATCGCCATCTACCGGGCGGCGCATCGCTTGCTGCGGGAAGGGGCGCTGCTGGTGCCGCGCATGATGACCGAGTACGCCCACTCGCGCACCGGCATCGACATTCACCCCGGTGCCGGCGTCGGCTCGCCCTTCTTCATCGACCACGGCACAGGGATCGTCATCGGCGAGACCACCCGCATCGGCCACGCGGTTCGCATCTACCAAGGCGTCACCCTGGGGGCGCTGTCGATCAAGCGCAAGCATGGCGTACAGGCGTCGGGCCCGGCGCCCAAGCAGCCCGTGCCCCAGCGCCACCCGACCATCGAAGACGACGTGGTTATCTATGCCAACGCGACTATCCTGGGGGGCGACACGGTGATCGGCAAGGGCGCNNTGCTGCGCGAGGTTTCCGCCGAGATTTTCGAAGCGCAGAGGCCGCTGCGGGTGATTCGCCTCTTGGCATGGCCCGAGGAAGTGGAGCGGGCCTTTTTCGCGAATGGCGCGCGCGAGCTGCCGCGTCCGTGCTACCAGGTGCCCCAGGACGTCGAGGCCGCGGGCCGGCGCTTTCGGGCTTTGGCCGAGCGGGTGACTGGTGACAACGAGATCGAACGCTTTCTGCACGAGACCTGTGTGGCCATGGCCACGGCGGCCCGCATGCTGCACGCCGTGGGCAGCAAGGATTTCTACTTTCACTCGGTCGAGATCTACGGCCGGCCGGGCAGTCTTTCTTCGGATCGGCGGACCACCAATTCCGATCTCGCCCACCACTTCGAGACCGTGATTTGCGGCTACACTCCCCCGCCCGCGGCGGTCGACCAGCCGAGCATCGACGCGGATGAGGCCGCGGCTCAGCTTCGCGTGCGCTTCGAGACGCGTTTTCCTGGGCTGCAGGTGCGGGTTGTGATCGTGGACGAGTTGGCAGCCAACGCATCGGCCAGCGTCGACGAGATCAAGATCAAGCGAGGTGCCCACTTTTCGCCGCGCGATCTGCGCCAGATCGAGTACCACGAGTTGGGGGTGCACGTGACCACGGCGCTCAACGGCCGGGCGCAGCCAGTGATGCCCTTTGTCGGCGTGCCTTCTCCGCGCACCACGCGGACCCAGGAAGGGCTGGCGGTCTTCACCGAATTCGTCACTCGCTCGACCAGTTTGGCGCGCGTGCGGCGGCTGTGCGACCGCACCCTGGCGATCCAGATGGCCGAGGCGGGGGCCAATTTCCTCGACCTCTACCGTTTCTTTCTCGGCCGCGGTCATGACGAGCGCGCTTCGTTTGATTGCGCGCGCCGGGTGTGCCGTGGGGGGCTGGTGGAAGGCGGCGCACCGTTTACCAAGGACGTGTGCTACCTGGACGGGCTCTTGCGGGTCACCAACTTCCTTCGCATCGCGCTGACCAAGGGCAAGAGCCAGTTGGTCCGCCTGCTCTTCGTGGGCAAGATCGCTATCGAGGACATCCCGCTTTTCGACCGGCTGGTGCGCGAGGGCGTGGCCAGCGAGCCGGTCTATTTGCCCGCCTGGGCGCAGGACCTCTCCTACTTGACCGCGTTCATGAGCTACACCGTGTTTTTCGGACGCAGTGATCTGACCGCGGAACAGCGCCGCCTGGACGACCAGGTGGCGCGGGCAGAGGCGGAGCTGATCTGAGGCGTTTGCAAATGCGATCCCGTCCTATCCCGATCAACATCGACCAGGATGGGAAGTACCAGACATGGGTCGCAGTCGCATTCATTGCGGCCCTCGTCCTCGCCGCGTTCTGGAAGTTGACGTTGATGCGGGGCCTGGTCATTGCTGACGATATCTTTGCCAGCGACCTGATGAACGAGAATTTCCCCTACCGCTTTTCGCTGGGTGATGCTCTCCAGTCGGGGCATTTGCCGCTTTGGGTTCGCGAGATCTACGGAGGTTTCCCGCTCCTGGCACGGGCGGAGTCCGGGATCTGCTACCCCTTCAACATCGTTCTCTTTGGCCTGTTTTCGCCATATGTCGCCCTCAATCTCACAATCCTCCTCACTATCGTTACCGCGGGCATCGGGATGTACCTTTGCACCCGTGAGATGGGGAGTAGTCAGCTTGCGAGCATTGTCGGGGGAATTGCGTTCTGTTTCAGTGGATACCTGATTTCGCATCTTAAGCATCTCAGCATCGCGAGCGCGACCTGCTGGCTGCCGGTCGGACTCTTTTTGCTTGAGCGCGCCGTCAGGCGAAACAACTATCGCTCGCTTCTCTGGTTCGGAGTTGTCTTTGCGCTGCAGCAGCTCTCCGCCAATAGCCAGACCGCGTACTACTCTGCGGTGCTCTATGTGTTGTACTTCGCACTTCGCCTACTCAATCAGCAAAAGGGAATGCCGGCTGGAGCTTCGCGCCGCCTGTTCAATCTCTTCAGGAGTAGACTCACCTGGTGCTTTGCCGGGATGCTCGTCCTGGGAGCCCTGCTCGCCGCGGTTCAGCTAATTCCCACCTACGAGATGGTTACCCTCTCCCAGCGTTCGGGCGGGGTGACATTCCAGTACGCGTCGAACTACGCCTACGATGTGAAGGATTTTTGGACTTTTCTTTACCCATACATTCACGGCGACGCTGGTAATCTTACGTATACTGGCAAGGGCGTTTTTTGGGAGGACTATGGATACGTCGGCGCCGTGACGTTCCTTCTGGCACTCTTTGCACTCCTGCGCTGGCGGAGGAATTGGCACGTGAGGTTCTTTTCGGTTGCTGCCGTGTTTTCCTACGTTCTTGTGCTGGGTCCAGCAACGCCGGTGTATGAGTATGTCTTCAAGTATGTCCCTGGGATGAACTACTTTCGCTTCCCGACCAGACTCCTGCTCATCACCGATGTTTCACTGGTCGCGCTTGCATCGCTCGGACTGACGGGTCTTGCTCAATATCTTGGCGCCCATTCTCCGAAAGCAAGGGCAGCCGGTGGTGGCGGCTCGCGCCGTTCTCTTCTGGTGCAGGGGGCAGTCCTAGTTGTTGTCATTTGCGATCTGCTGTACTTCCAACTTCGGCAGAATCCCATCGTCGATGCCGAGAAGTGGATGAAGCCACCGAGGACGGTCGAGATTCTGAAGCAGGATGCGTCTCTGTTCCGCATGTTTTGCCTGGGCGGACATCAGGCTCATCGGAGAACGTTTTTCAAACAGGCACGCGGCTGGGAAGGCGATCTCCAGCCGTACGTGGAGCAGCGTGAGTTCATTCAGCCGAGCAGCAACGTCCTTTACCGGATATCTTCGCCGGACGGCTACGCGAATCTGACGCCGAACTACATTGTCGACATCTGGGGTGATCAAAACCGTGCCGGCATCATCACGCAGACCGCGTCGATCCAGGGTGACACCTTTTCGCCGATCCCCCTGTTCTGGAAACTGATGCGCATGTACAACGTGAAGTATCTGACTTCGTTTTGGTTGTTCGCGCCGTCGCCGAACCTCAAAGCGCTCGGCACCTACGGCGGCGCGTATCTCTATCAGAACGATGACTTTCTCCCGCGGGCATATCTGGTCGGGGAGGTTGTAGCCGCTGCAGATGGCAGCACGGCGCTCAGCACGCTCAGGTCAGATGAATTCGATCCAGGACGCTCGGTCATACTCGATGCCGTGCCGCCGAGCTATCGGCAGGGTGGAAGCGTGGCTGGGAAGGTCGAGGTCACGCACTACACAACCAACCAGGCCGAGATGAGAGTGCAGAGCACGCAGGATGCAATCCTTGTCTTCTCTGATTCGTATTATCCGGGTTGGGTGGCTGAGGTTGACGGAAGCCCCACAACGATCTATCGGGCAAACATAACGCAGAGGGCGGTGGTTGTCCCAGCCGGCGAGCACCAAGTCAGTTTCCGTTTTCGGCCGCTGACCGTCATTGTCGGCTTCTGGGTGTCGATGGGTTCTCTGATCGTCCTTGTCGGTTGCTTCCTTATCCCGCTGCTGGGCAGGAGGAGGGGTTCGGCGAAGTTGCCGCGCAACAATCCCGTGGCAGTATGAAGCAGTAGCTCCTTCAGATGCTTGTCCGTCGCAGTCACGGGAATGGCACTCTCCCCGGTCCTGGGGAAGGCAGAGGCATGACGTCGAAGTTTTCGTACTACTACGAAATGAGCCGTCAGGTACACCCGTGGCGCGCGGCGCCCAAGGTTTGGAACTACCTGAAGTACCGCTCCCTGGCCAGGAAGGCTCAGACATCAATCCACAGATACACGCCGCAGATTGCCCATCTGATGGCTACCAGACGCTGTAACCTTGATTGCGGATACTGCCATGCGGGGAACTTCGTAGGCAACAAAGGAACAGAGTGGCGCGAGGGCGAGGCGACCCTTGCGAAGATTCAGCGCATCTTCTCCAACCCGTTGTTCAAAGATTGTCTATTGGTCGATTTCGGGTGGGGAGAGCCCCTGATGGTTGATGAGATTGACAGCATTGTCTCCTATCTGGTGAAACGCGGGAGCATCGTGAATATCTCCACAAACGGGTTGCTACTAGCCAAGCGCATAGCAGGATTGAAACGCGCCGGAATCTCCCGAATCAATGTCTCGCTATATGATGCCAATCGAAAGCTCATTGAGCGCGATATCGCCGAGATTAACCGGGTCTTCCCGGTGCATATGAGTCTGGTGTTGTTGCGTAGCAAGGTGGAGAGAGAGCAGGATGAGCTTATCGAGACAGCACGCTTTGTTCGCCAGGCAGGATGCCGCAGCCTGCGTTTCTGGCTTTATCGTCCAATGGGGGTAGACCCGAGACCTGAAGAGATCATAGACGATGCCGTTGCTGCCTATATCGAATTCCGTAGGCGAATGGAGGAGGCCCTTCCAGGTTTTTGCCTTTGGCCGACTCCTGTCCGGACGAGGGGATTCAAGAAGCTTTGCCCGCAATTGTGGCAGCGGATTAGCTGTGATGCCCTGGGCAATGTGGCGATCTGTTGCGGCACCGATGCGATGTTGCAGGGCCCAAACAGCAATCTGTTCGATAGCGAGCCGGACTCTGTCTATAACCATCCAACCCTGGTGGCGATGCGCGAACGGCTGCTGGAGCCCGGGGGTGAGCCGCCGGATATCTGCAAGACCTGCAATCTATTGGGTGACCCGGGCTGGTAGGGACCGGCGAATCAAGTCAAGCTGGCCATCGGCATGGTAGCTGGAACGGACCAGCGGCCCGGATTCGACATGGGCAAACCCCAGGGCCAGCGCCTCCTGTTTGAGCTGGGCGAATTCCTCGGGCGGGAGGTGGCGGGCCACCGGCAGGTGTTGGCGCGAGGGCCGGAGGTACTGACCCAAGGTTAGTATCTGGACACCGATCCCACGTACTTCGCGCATCACCGCGCGCACCTCATCCAAACTTTCGCCGAGACCCAGCATCAGCCCGGTCTTGCCGAGAAAGCCGCGCCGGCTGGCATGAGCGAGCACCCCGTAGGAGCGGGGATAGCTGGCCTGGACGCGAACCTCACGCGCCAGGCGAGGTACGGTTTCTAGGTTGTGGGCGAAGACATCGGGTTCGGCGTCGAGCACCTGATCGAGCGCAGCCAAGTTGCCGGCAAAGTCGCCGGTCAGGGCCTCCAGCAGAAGATCCGGAGAGCGTTGCTTGACCGCGCGGATGGTGGCAGCCCAGTGGGCTGCGCCCCCGTCGTCGAGGTCGTCACGGTTCACGCAGGTGATCACGGCGTGGCGCAGACCCAGGCTCGCCAAAACAGTGGCCACCCGCTCGGGTTCGCCGGGGTCGGGCGGCTGCGGCCGGCCGCTGGGAACGTCGCAGAATCTGCAGGACCGGGTGCACACGCCACCCAGGATCATGATGGTCAGAGATCGCCGGCTCCAACATTCGCCGATGTTGGGGCACGACGCACTTTCGCAGACGGTGTGCAGGCCCTGCGCGTGCACCTCTGCGCGCAGGTCGAAGTAGGCCGGGCTACCGGGCAGCTTCATGCGGATCCAGGGCGGATGACGGGGCTCCCCACTGGCCGGGGCAGGGCGCGTGGCCCGCAGGCGGCGGGATCGTGTATCCACGACGCGGCTCATGCAGAGAATGTGGTCGAATCGGTCGCGGCCTGCAAGTCACATCGCACTTGGGGCTCGTCCAGAAATGATCGATACGATTTCGCCGCCGATCCATCCCGGCTGGCTTCGTTGCTCGTCGTCGCAATACGTCGAGTATTCCTCCTCCTCGCGCCTCGCCAGCCGGGCACCTCGTCGCCGAACTCGTATCACTAATTTCCGGACGAGCCCCTACTTGTCGATGGCGTTCCATGGCCTATGATGAATGGGTTTCATGGAACGAACCATCGTCGTCGGCGACGTTCACGGCTGCCTGGATGAGTTGCAGGCTCTCCTACGCCAATGCGGCGTGGGGCGCGGCGAACTCGTGGTCTTGGCCGGGGACCTGGTGGCCAAAGGACCGGATTCGCACGGGGTGGTGCAACTGGTACGCGAGATGGGAGGGCTGGCCGTGCTCGGCAACCACGACAACTACTGCCTTGAGGTATGGCACAGGCGCCAGCAGGGCGAGGGTCGGCGTCCGCGCCGTTGGCTGCTCGACACCTTGGACGAGTCGGACTGGGCGTTCCTTGAGAGCCTGCCGCTCTTTGTGCGGCTGGGGTCGGAAGGCCCTGGCGGCCCGGAAGCCGTGGTGGTGCATGCTGGGGTGGTGCCGGGAGTCCCGCTTGAGAAGCAAGAGCGCGACCACCTGCTCAACCTGCGCAGCATGGTCGGGGGCACCGCCCCCACCGGCCGGTTGCTGATGCGCTGGCCCTGGGCCGCGGCTTGGCGTGGCCCCGAGCACGTCGTGTTCGGGCACGATGCGGTTCGCGGTCTGCAGCAATACCCTTTGGCTACCGGGCTGGACACCGGGTGCGTGTACGGCCGCGAACTCACCGCGCTGGAGCTTCCCGCGCGGCGCCTTTACAAGGTGGCGGCGCGACGACGCTACGCAGCGGTTTAAGATGCTATTCTAGAGGACGACCGTGATCGTAGAACTCAAGAAACAATTCCTCTTCGAGGCAGCGCACCACCTGCCCCATGTGCCGGCCGGGCACAAGTGCGCGCGCATGCACGGGCACAGCTACCGGGTCGAGGTGGGGTTGCGCGGGCCGGTGAATGCGCAGACGGGCTGGCTGGTGGATTTTGCACTCATCGACGACGCCTGGTCGGTGCTGCACCGGCGGTTCGACCATCACCTGCTGAACGAGGTGGAAGGGCTAGAGAACCCCACCTGTGAGAATCTATGTGGCTACATCTGGGCGGAACTCAAACTACGTATCCCCCAGCTTTGCGCGGTGACGGTATGGGAGACTGCGGATTCTTGCTGTACCTACCGGGGAGAGATGGGGTAATTAGCAACCCATCGTGCGTGCTCTTCGTTGCCTGACCCTGAACCTGTGGGGAGCCGAGCCACCCCTGCAGCGTCGCATGGAATTGGTGGCTGCTGCTTTGCGCGAGCTTCAGCCCGACGTGGTGGGCTTGCAGGAGGTGCGCGAGGTGCCTGGCCAGCTCCCCAACCAGGCGGAAACCCTGGCGGCGGCCGCCGGCTATCACCACGCCTTTGTGCCCGCCATGCCTTTTGCCGGTGGTCAGGAGGGCCTGGCCATCCTGTCCCGCGAGCCCATTTTGGAGCATGTGGGGTTCGGCCTGCCCCACGCGGAGCCCAAGGAGCGGCGCATCTTGCTGTCGGTGCGTACGACGTTCGAGACCGCCTCGCTTTGGGTTCACACCACCCACCTCAACTACCGGCTGGCGCATGGCAAGCAACGCGAGGATCAGGTTCAGGCCATTGATTCCATCGTGGCTGCCCGTGCCGGCGAGACGCCGTCGATCCTGATGGGCGATTTCAACGCGCGGCCCGAGGCTGACGAGATTCGGTGGCTGCGCGGGCTGGTCACGCTAGGCGGCCGGCGCACCTTTTTCCAGGACGCCTGGGACAGACTGCACCCCGACGAGTGCGGCTGGACCTGGGCCCGGTCCAACCCCTACACCGAGCGGTTGGCTTTCCTCGAACCCGACCGCCGCATCGACTACATCTTCGTCACACCCATGCGACGGGACGGACGCGCGACCGTCCGGTCGTGTCGCATCGTCTTGGACCAGCCGGCCGCCGACGGGGTGTACGCCTCCGACCATTTCGGACTTTTGGCCGAGATCCAGATGGATGAAGGGGTCTAGTGTTCCGGCTTGCCCATGTGACCGATCTGCATGTCCGCAACTTTGCGGGCGTGCGGGTGCGCGATTTTCTCGGCAAGCGGGCTATTGGCGCGCTCAACCTGGCGCTGGTTCGGCGGCGCAAGCACCGCATGGACCTGCTGGCGGCGCTGGGCGAGGATCTCCGGGCGCGGCGGTATGATCATCTGGTGGTGAGCGGTGACTTGGGCAACCTCTCATTGCCATCCGAGTGGCTCCAAGCCAGAAGCTGGATCGAGCGCACTGGTGTCTCGGTCGAGAACGCGACGGTCATTCCGGGAAACCACGACACTTACGTGCGCGAGGTCGTGATCAACGGGGCATTCGAACAGGTCTTCGCCGCCTACCAGAGTGCGGATCTGCGTCTCGACAAAGAGACTTATCCCTTCGCTCGCCTACGCGGGGAGATTGCCCTGGTCTGCGCCAACAGCTGCGTGCCCACCGGCGATCTGGGCGCATGGGGTCGCGTGGGCGAGGCCCAGTTGCGACGGGTGGAGGCCCTGCTGGCCGCGCCCGAGGTGCGCGCACGCTTTCGCGTACTGGTCATCCATCACTCGCCGGTCATGCACCGGCCTCCGGAGACTCGCAATCTGTCCGACCGCGTGCAGCTGGCCGAGGTGCTGGCGCGGGTGGGGGCCGAGCTGGTTGTGCACGGGCACGATCATCGCGACGAATTCGCCGAGCTGCCCGGGCCCGACGGCCGCCGCATTCCGGTGGTGGGCGCCGGCTCAGCCTCGTACGCCGGTGCGGCCGACCGGTGTTCTCGTTACCACGTCTACCAGATCGATGGTGCGCGGGTCGAGGTGCTCACCTACGCGCACGACAGCGCGACCGGCGCTTTCCGCGAGGTCCGTCGCCGGACCATTGCGCCCAACGGACAAGTGTTCCGGTGATGATTGCCGACGATGCCCACCCGCGCGTGAAGGTGGTGGTGCTGGTGGATTCACTGGCGCAGGGGGGGGCCGAACGCCAGGCCCTGGAGGTGGCGCGCCGCCTGCCCACTGATCAATTCGAAACCGTGCTGTGCACGTTGCGCGACGACTTGGCCTACCAGCACCTCTTGCCGTCCGGCCTGCGTCGCTTCGTGATCGGCAGCAAGAACCCGTTCGCCATCGCACGCCGGCTGCGCGCTTTCTTGGCTGAGGAGAAACCGGAAATCGTCCACAGCTTTCTCGAGCCATCCAATTTTTGGAACCGCCTGGTTGCGCCCGGCGTGGGACGACCCATTGTCATTTCGTCGGTGCGCTGCCGCCTCATGCGGCTGCGTTTTGCGGTGGTGGAAAAACTGCTCGCGCGGCGCTGCCACGCGGTGGTGGTCAACAGCGTCGGCGTGGAGCGCGAGCTGGTGCACTGGCAGCGGGTCCCGGCGCGCAAGGTTCGCCTGATTGGCAATTTCGTGGACTTTGAGCGGTTCCGGCCGTTGTCTGACGATGTTCGACAGCGCGTGCGTTCTTCGCTGGGTCTGGCCGGGCCGACCTTTCTCATGCCGGGCCGGATCACCATCATGAAACACCAGCTCGGCCTGGTTGCGGCGCTGGGGCGGCTCAAGCGGCGCGGGCAGCTTCCCCCGGGGGCCAGGTTCCTGCTGGCGGGCCGGGTGTCGCAGGGCTGGACCAGCCGGCTCTTCCGACACCTCGTGCGCCGTCACGGTCTGCAAGAACACGTGCACTATCTCGGACCGGTGGCAGGAATCGAGGAGATCTACGCCGCGGCCGACTGGGTGATTCTGCCTTCGCTGTGGGAAGGCCTGCCCAACGCCGCGCTGGAAGGCCACGCATGCGAGCGTCCGCTCTTACTTTCGCACGCGGCCAACCTGGATGGGATCATGGCCCATGGCGAGACCGGGTTCGAATTCCGCACCGGCGCCATCGAGCCGTTGGCGCAAGCGATCGCGCGCGCGCTGGGAACCCCGACGGAGGACGCGCAGGCCATGGGACGCGCGGGCCGCGCCCGCGTGCTGCAGCGGTTTGCCAACCAGAAGGTCATGAACGATCTCATTGCGCTCTACCACGAGCTGTTACCCCTACGGATGGGATAGGTTCCAACCCATGTGCGGCATCGCCGGCTTTCTCTCCTCGCAATCCACCGCGGACGGGTTCTTGCGCGAACCGGTGGCCCGGATGTGCGAGCGTATGGTGCACCGAGGCCCCGATATGCACGGCTATGCGGTGGACGGCCCGGTCTGCCTCGGCCACCGGCGGCTGTCGATCATCGATCTGTCGCCCGAAGGCGCGCAGCCCATGGCCAACGAAGACGGCAGCGTCCAGATCGTGGTCAACGGCGAAATCTACAACTTCGGCGAGCTGCGTGCGGAACTGGAAGGCAAGGGTCACCGCTTCCGTTCGCACTCGGATTCGGAGGTGGCGCTGCATCTCTACGAAGAGCTGGGGACGAAGTTCCTCGGCCGGCTGCGCGGCATGTTCGCCTTGGCCCTTTGGGACCGCAAGCAACGGCGGTTGCTCCTGGCGCGCGATCCAGTGGGCAAGAAGCCGCTCTATTATTACCAGGGGCCGCAGGGCCTGCTGTTCGCGTCCGAGGTTCAGGCGCTGGTGGGTTCCGATCGCGTGCCGCGCGAGCCGGACCTCGACGCTATCGACGCCTATTTGGGCTTGCAGTACGTGCCGTCCCCACTGTGCGCCTTTCGCGGGGTACGCAAGCTAGCCCCGGGCAGCTTTGCCTTGTGCACGCCGGGCCAGGAGCCGACCGTGCAGCGCTATCACCGCCTGGACTTCCATCCCGACCCGGACCTGCCGCGCGATCGGGGCGCGCTTCTGGCCGAGCTGCGTCGGCAACTGCAGGAAGCCGTGCGCCTGCGCATGGTGGCGGACGTTCCCTTGGGTGCGTTTCTTTCCGGTGGACTTGATTCGTCATTGGTCGTGGCGCTGATGGCCGGATTGTCCAGCCGTCCGGTGAAGACGTTCTCCGTCGGGTTTCCCGAGCAGGATCTGAGCGAGCTGCCCTACGCGAGGCTGGTCGCGCAACGCTGGGGCACCGACCATCACGAGATCATGGTCAACCCCGACATGGTGGCCATTGTGCCCAAGCTGGTCTGGCACTACGGCGAGCCGTTTGCCGATGCCTCCTCGGTGCCGACCTGGTATCTGGCAGAGGTGACCAAACGCCACGTCACCGTGGCGCTGTCCGGCGACGGCGGCGACGAGACCTTCGGCGGCTACGATCGCTACCGGATCGCGCGCCTTCTGCACAAACTCTTGCGGTTGCCGCGGCCGCTGCGCGCCGCCCTTTCTGCCGGCTTGCGCAGCCTGCCGTTTCCTTCGCTACAACCGCTGCGCAACACCGGACTGCGCTTGCGGCAGACCGAGGCCGAACGCTATGAGGGCTGGATTGGCCACTTCGAACACCGCGAGCGGCTGGCGATCTACCATCCGGACTTGCAGGCGCGTTTTGCTCGCGACGTGGTAAGCGCGCGCTTCGACCAGACCATCACGGGCGGAACCGCGGCCGACGCCGTCGGGCGACTCATGGAACTCGACAGCGAAACCTATCTGCCCGACGACATCCTGGTGAAGGTCGACATCGCCTCCATGGCGCACGCGCTGGAGGTGCGCGCCCCGATTCTCGACCGCGAATTCATGCGCTTTGCCGCTTCCCTGCCCACTGACCTCAAGTTGCGCGGCTTCTCCTCCAAGGTGTTGTTGCGAGAAATGGCCAAGGATCTTCTGCCCGCCAAGATCCTGCGCCGGCGCAAGCGCGGGTTTGGCCTCCCCATTCACCGCTGGATGCGGCGCGAGCTGGTGGCCATGTCGCGCGACACCTTGCTCGACGGCACCGCCCGCGGCCGCGGACTCTTTGCCCCCGCCGCTGTGGAAGCCTTGCTCGCGGCCCACGCCCGCGGCGAGCCGCACGGCCACCAGATCTGGAATTTGATGATGCTGGAGCTGTGGTTCCGCACCTTCATTGACCGCCGCCCTGACAAGCCTGGCGACTAGGTTTGCTTTGCGAACACGAATTCGTTGCAGCCGTGACCATTGGGCAGGATCTTGTCGCGTTCCAGCCGGAATCCGCGTTCCTGGTAGAAACGGCCAATCGACTCGGGCGTGGAAACCTCGAAAGGAAATCCGCCCAGCCAGTCGATCCAATCGTGGACCCGCGACATGCCACGGCTGCGCTTGTATTCGGCGTAGCGCCTGCCGGGGTTCTTGAGGTGCACAAGATCGGCGAAGAAACCGCTGACCGCAAAATAGGAACAGAACAGACCGCACACCAGGCCGCGGCCCAGTCGGCCGCTGTTGTACAGGCGCTTCACCTGCCACCACGCCTTGCTGAGCCAGCCTTGATCCCGGTACAGAGCGATGAACAAGCGACCGTGCGGCAAAACCGCGCGCGCTACCAGGTCGAGAGCCTGTCGCAGATGACCCGTGTGGTGGAGCACGCCCCATGAGTACACGACGTCGAATTGGCCCAAGCGTTCCAGGTACTCCGCATCGAGCACGCTGCCTTGTTCGACCACCCAATGGGCAGCGCCGGGGAAATAGCGGCGCTTGAGTTCGGCCGTGCAGTGGACGCTGTTGGGATCGTAGTCGAAGGAGTGCACGCGCACGGCCCCCAGCCGCATGGCCGCAAGCGAGAACAAGCCGCTGCCGCTGCCGACGTCGAGGAAGGTCTTTCCCCTTAGCAAGCTCGCCCCCAGCATGTGATCCAGGGATCGGCAGGCTTCCGTGATGCGTTCGTCGTCGAGGACCGAGAGAAATCGGCGCCAGTTCTTGCCGAATTCGAACCGTTCGCCCTTCTTCACGCCCAGTTCGTACGGGGAGTTGCTCACGGACGCATTTCCTCTGAGTTGGATGGAATCCCTGGTTTCTAGCCCCAATCATAGGGCCGCGGGAGGAGAAATTCTCCTGCCAAGCTGTAGCTTTCCGGGTGTAGGGGACGGTCAGAGCACGTAGGCGCCGAGACCGATCCCTTGATCCTTGAGCGCCTTGGTGATCAGTTGGGCGATCTGCTTGGCCCCGGCTAGCTGGAAGTGCGTGTGGTCCTGGCAGAAGAACTGACCCACCTTGCTTGTGGTCGAGGTGTAGTCAGCACTGTTGGGGCAGAGCCCAAGGCTGTTGTAGAGAGCAACGCTGAGCGCGCCCAGATCAATGACCGGCACATTGTTGGCGGCGCCGGCGTCGTTGGTGGCGGTTGTGAAGTAGGCGCTGCGAATGTTGATGGCTGTGCTGCCGTCGCTGCTACAGCCGATGGCGCCAACTGGAGGCATGAGGATGGGTTCCACGCCCATGCCTTTCGCGGCCTGCGCCATGAGGTTGAGGTAGCCAAGGTATTTGGCTTGGCCAACGTGCTTCGGACATGAAGCGTCGCCGTCGTTGATTCCAAAAGAAATGATCAGGTAGTCGCCGGCCTTCATCGCGTTCGTCCCACTGAGCATGTTGGTCCAGCGCGACTGGAAGGCAGTGTTGGTAACGGCACACTCACCGTTGGCATCCGGGGTCGAGCTGACACCCTGATAGAGCCAGGTTTGAATGGTCAGACCACCGACCGCATTGTTCACGACGGTCACGTTGCTGTTGAACAGAGGATCGAGCTGAGTTCCGTAGCCACACGGGCAGCCGGAGGCGGAGCAACTTGCGCCGTCGGCCATGGTGGAGTCGCCCGCCAACCAGACCTTGATGGGGGTCTTGCCGTCGCTGCTGCCCAGACCGCCACCGGCCGCGCCTCCCCCGGTTGCCGTCACACCGCCCGTCGCTGTTCCACCGGATGCGGTCCCGCCAGTTGTCGTCTTGCCGCCTGTGGCTGCGCCGCCTGTGGCCGCACCGCCTGTGGCTGCACCGCCCATGGCCGCGCCGCCCGTCGCGCTGGTGGTGCCGCCGGTTGTAGTTCTGCCGCCCGCGGCTGTGCCGCCCGTGGCGCCGGTGGTTCCGCCGGCTGTGGTCTTGCCGCCCGTGGCCGCGCCGCCAGTCGATACTCCGCCGGTGGTGATCGCGCCACCCGTCGCGCTGCCGCCTGCCAGGCTGCCACCCGTGGCTGCTCCACCCGTGGCGCTGGTCCCGCCGGTCGTGGCCTTGCCACCGCTAGCCGCGCCACCCTGAGCAATTGAGCCGCCTTGTGCCTGCCCACCAGAGGCAAGCGTACCGCCGTTGCTCGTCGCTCCCCCGGAACTCGTGGTAGCGCCACCGCTGCCACCGGTACTTACGCCACCGGTGGCCGTGACCGCGCCGCCTTGGCTTCCCCCCGAAGGACCAGTCGGGCTTCCACTATCGCCGGAGCTGCACCCAATGATTGAGAGGGAAGTGAGCGCAAGAGCGCAGGTGAAAACTTGGGGAAGAGACGCTTTCATGGCGGAGAAACCTCCAAGCTGACTCCTAGTTGACGGCGTAGGCCCCCAGCCCAATCCCTTGGTCCTTGAGCGCCTTGGCGACGGCCTGGGCGATCTGAAGGGCACCGGCCTTCTCGAAGTGTGTGGTGTCGTTGCAGAAGAAAGCACCTGACGCGCCCGAGGTTACGCCGCTGCTCGGGCAGAGGCCAAGGCTGGTGTACAGAGCCGCCGAGATCACGGTCATATCGATGACCTCCACATTGTCGGCGGCTCCGGCGGCCTTGGTTTCGGGCCCAAATGCGCGGTTGGGCTGGGCCGTGCTACCTGAACACTGCAGGCCGCTCATCGACGTCAGGAAGATGGGTTGCGCGCCTCGATCCGTGGCTGCCTGAGCCATTGTGGTAAGGTAGGTCTTGAAAAGCTCGGAGCCGACGTGCCGAGTCTTTCCGGCCTCGCAGGTAGTCGTGGCGTCGTTGATGCCAAATTCGATGAACAGGTAGTCACCGGGTTTCATCCCGGTGTTCGCGTCGAGCATGGCGGTCCAGCGCGGGTTGTAGGTCTTGGGATTGACAATGCACTCGCCGTTCGCGTCCATGGTCGAAGTCACGTTGGGATCATAGAGCCAAGTTTGAATGCTGCGGCCAGCCACTGAACTGTTGACGACAGTCACGCTGCTGTTGAACACCGAAGCGAACTGGGTCCCCCAGCCGCCGCCGTCGCAGCCTGAGCCCGACATGGTGGAGTCGCCCGCCATCCAGACTTTGACGGGGGTCTTGCCGTCGCTTGCGCCGAGCACCCGGCCGACTGCGGCATCCCCGGTTGCCACGGTACCGCCAGTCACGGTTCCACCCGAGGCGGTCCCGCCGGTGGTGGTCTTGCCTCCGGTGGCCGCCCCACCAGTCGTACTCGTGGCGCCGCCGTTCGTGGTTCGTCCGCCCGTGGCGCCGGTGGTTCCGCCGGCTGTGGTCTTGCCACCCGTGGCCGCGCCGCCAGTCGATACTCCGCCGGTGGTGATCGCGCCGCCCGTCGGGCTGCCGCCTGCCAGGCTGCCACCCGTGGCTGCTCCACCCGTGGCGCTGGTCCCGCCGGTTGCGGCCTTGCCACCGCTAGCCGCGCCACCCTGAGAAATTGAGCCGCCTTGTGCCTGCCCACCAGAGGCAAGTGTACCGCCGTTGCTCGTCGCTCCCCCCCCGGAACTCGTGGTAGCGCCACCAGTGCTACCGGTACTTACGCCACCGGAAGCCGTGACCGCGCCGCCTTGGCTTCCCCCCGAAGGACCAGCCGGGTTTCCACTATCGCTGGAGCTGCACCCAATGAGTGAGAGGGAACCGAGCGCGAGAACGCAGGCGAAAACTTGAAAGAGAGAGGCTTTCACGGCGGAGAAACTCCTAGTTGATGAGGTAGGCCGCTAGCCCGATGCCCTGGTCCTTGAGTGCCTTGCCAACCATTTGGGAGATCTTCAGGGCGCCGGCCTTCTCGAAGTGCGTATGATCGCCGCAGAAGAACTGGCCCACCTTGCTTGTGGTTGATGTGTAGTCGCTGCTGTTCGGGCAGAGGCCTTCGCTGGTATACAGGGCAGCCGAGAGCGTGGTCACATCGATGACCGGCACGTTGTCGGCAGTTCCTGCGGCTATGGTTGCAGCCGGGTATTGACCACGGGTATTGGTGTTGGCCGTGGCTCCGGTACACATGATGGCATTGGTTGGTGTCAGGAAAAGTGCTTGCGCGCCTCGGTCACTGGCAGCCTTCGCCATGTCCGTGAGGTAGGTCTTGAAGAGATCAATGCCAACGTGCCGAGCTTTGCTGCAGTCGCTACCGTCGTTGATGCCAAACTCGATGATGAGGTAGTCACCGGGCTTCATCCCCGTGTTCACGTCCAGCATGGCGTTCCAGTTGGCCGAGTAGTCGGTGTTGGTCAGGACGCACTCGCCGTTGGCGTCCGCCGTGGTGCTCACGTTCTTGTAGAGCCAGGACTTGATGCTCGTCCCGGATACCGCACGGTCGATGACGGTCACGTTGCTGTTGAATACCGTAGAGAATTGCGCTCCCCAACCGCAGGGGCAAGAAGCGCAGGCGGTCGTGTCTATGGTGTCGCCCTGCATGGTGGAGTCGCCCGACATCCAGACGGTGATCTTGCCGCTGCTGCCACCGATCGAGGAGCCCCCGGTCGCCGTTGCGCCACCAGAAGGGGTCCCGCCAGTGGTGGTCCTGCCGCCGGTGGCCGCGCCACCAGCGGAAACCCCTCCGGTGGCTGCGCCGCCAGTGGCTGCGCCTCCAGTTGAGGTCTTGCCGCCGGTGGCCGCGCCACCAGCGGAAACCCCTCCGGAGGCCGTGCCGCCGGTGGCTGCGCCTCCGGTTGAGGTCTTGCCGCCCGTGGCTCCTCCGCCCGTCGCGCTGCCTCCGGCCACGCTGCCGCCTGTCGCGCTACCACCGCTGGCAGCCCCGCCGCTCGCGCGGCCACCCGAGGCACTGCCACCAGTGACTGGCTGGCCGCCCGTGCTCGTGGTGGTGCCACCTGAAGCCGCGCCACCCTGAGTAATTGAGCCGCCCTGCGCCTGCCCACCACCCGCAAGTGTACCGCCATCGCTCGTCGCTCCCCCGGAACTCGTGGTAGCGCCACCAGTGCCACCGGTACTCACGCCACCGGAAGCCGTGACCGCGCCGCCTTGGCTTCCCCCCGAAGGACCAGTCGGGTTTCCAGTATCGTTTGAGCTGCACCCAATGAGTGCGAAGAAGGTCAGCGCGAAAGCGTAGGCAAGGACTTGAGAGAGAGAGGTCTTCACGGGGAATAATTCCTAATTGAGGAGGTATGCTGCGAGCGGGATGCTCTGGTCTTTGAGCGCCTGGGCGGCGGTCTTGGCGATCTGAAGGGCGCCGGCAGCCTCGAAATGCGTGTGATCGTTACAGAAGAACAAGCCAACCTTGCTGGTGGTCGAAGTGTAGTCATTGCTGTTCGGGCACAGGCCAAGGCTGGTGTAGAGCGCCGCCGTGAGCACGGTCATGTCGATGACCGGAACATTGTCGGCAGTGCCGGCGGCTTTGGTCTGCGGCCCGAATCCGCGGTTGGCCTGCGCCGTGGCTCCGTTGCAGGCAATGGCGCTGGTTGACGTCAGGAATATCGGGTTTGCGCCTCGGTCAGTGGCCGCCTTGGCCATGGTGGTGAGGTAGGTTTGGAAAAGGGTCGTGCCCACGTGCCGCGGACAGGTGCCATCGCCGTCGTTGATGCCGAACTCGACGAGCAGCCAATCGCCCGCCTTCATCCCCGTGAGCATGGTATTCCAGTTGGCCGAGTAGGTCGTGGCGGTCAGCGTGCACTCGCCGTTGGCGCCCGCCGTGCTGCTCACGTTCTTCTCATACAGCCAGGTTTGAATGCTCCGGCCGGCCACCGACAGGTTCTGGACAGTCACATCGCTCTTGAACAACGAACCGAACTGGTCGCCCCAGCCGCCGCCGTCGCATCCCGAACCCGACATGGTGGAGTCCCCCGACATCCAGACGGTAATCTTGCCAGTACTGCCACCGGCCGATGTCCCCCCCGTCGCCGTTGCGCCGCCAGTTGCGGCGCCACCGGTGGCGGTCCCGCCCGTCGAGGTCTTGCCACCTGTGCCTGCGCCACCGGTACCTGCGCCGCCAGTACCTGCGCCGCCAGTTGCTGTCTTGCCGCCAGAGCCTGCGCCGCCGCTGACTGCTCCGCCGGTAGCGACTCCGCCCGTCGCGCTGCCGCCGGTGGCTGCGCCCCCGGTTGAGGTCTTGCCGCCCGTGGCTCCTCCGCCCGTCGCGCTGCCTCCGGCCACGCTGCCGCCTGTCGCGCTACCACCGCTGGCAGCCCCGCCGCTCGCGCGGCCACCCGAGGCACTGCCACCAGTGACTGGCTGGCCGCCCGTGCTCGTGGTGGTGCCACCTGAAGTCGCGCCACCCTGAGCAGGCGTGCCGCCCTCAGGCGGAGTCTGCCCACCAGATGCGGGCGTACCGCCGCTAGTCACGACACCTCCTGAGCCAGGCGGAGTCGTCGAGGCGCCACCAGCGCCACCGGAAGCCGTTGTCGTTCCGCCTTGGCTTCCTCCTGAACCGGTGCCGGACGGGGCGCCACCGGTGTCGGAGGTGCAGCCCAGCAGTGAAAAAGCGGAGAGAGCGAAAACGCCAGCGACTTGGGTGAGGTAGGCTTTCATCGCGGAGAGACTCCTGTGTGATGCATCATCGAGGAACCGAAGGAGGGGGTGGCCACATTCTGAGGGAAAACAGCCTCCCTGAATGACCCATTTTGGTCGATCCTTCCCCCTTCAACACTTCACGCAGTGACTTTGCGAAAGCCACACGGCTCACCTAGTTTGGTGACGCGCGGTGCTAGTCTAGTAGCGACCCGAGAGGGCCGGCAGAAAAGCGAGCTTGCCGCCTGCCTCATCCACGGGCACGACCGACAGGGCAAAGCGCTGCTTGTCTGTGTCGAGGCTGCCGTGGGCGCTCACGTGCCTGCCCTCGATGAAGCCGAACACCGCCCCGAGCACGGCTCCTGAAAGCACGCCGATGGATGCGCCCAACAGGATGTGTTCGCGCTTCTTGGTCGAGATCGCGGTGAGACCGCCCGCAATGACGCCCACCGTGGCGCCAAACCCCTCGCCGTAGAGCATGTCGCGCAAGACGTAGCGGGTGC
>PMBS01000282.1 GCA_003153015.1 Myxococcales bacterium | reverse complement strand
CGAGATGCTCTCCATCGGGCGGTTACCTTCAGGAACTCCTCTGCCCAAAGGTCCGAGGACGGCGCCGGCAGTGTATTTCGACTTTTCCAGTCACGGAAAGACTTCTTGGCGAACGCGTAGCCGAGGGTCCATGCACCCGAGACGAACAGGGCAGCGGCGCAGACTCTCCAATCCCAGTCAATTGAGCGTCCGTATTGGAGAACGGCGTCGATCCGTTCTTCCACCGGCCGGCCGGGCCTGGGGTGATCCTTCGCGGCGCCAATCACCTGTTCCGCTGCCAGAAATAGGGCGTGCCCCCTGGATGTCCCTGGCAATAACTTGCGCTTGCAGTTCGGGTCAGCGGATGAGACATCCACAGCTTCGAGTTCTCGAATCGCAGCGCGGGCAGCGCGGAGTTCTGCGGCTTCGGCCGCCCTCAGATTTGCCAGGAATTGTAGCGTTTCCAGATATAGGTCGGAGATCACCCTAACGCCCTCACAGTCAGGGGTCGCGCCTACCGACGCGAGGACCGCCAGCGCGGCCGACCGATCATCCTTCTTGGCCGTCTTGGCCCTGGGCGGCCTCGCCCCGCGTTTCTGTGTCACGTCTTCACCGTGCCGGAGCGCCGGTGCCGTCGGTTCCAGGCGCGGAAACTCTTCTTGATGGCTTCATAGCTGTACGTCGAGACACCCGAGAGAAACACGGCCGCAGCGCATGTTTGCCAGTTCCAACCATACACGGCCTCGAAGTCTCGGATCGTGCGCTCAATACCCAGGTCGACTCGTCGTCCTCGTTGCTTCGTGGCCGCCGTGTGGGCGATTGGCGGTGACGGCTTCCAGCCTCGCTGGACTTGCCCGATGGTGGGCCAGAATTCACCTCGCAGATCGCGGAGCAGAGCTTCGCGTATCCCCTTCTCCGATTCGGTCACGAGTTCCACGCCAGACAACGCTTTGACCATCTTCGCGCGGTCGCGGAGTTTTGCGGCCTCGGCTGCATCTCGCTCGTCCGCTGCGGCCTGCGCGTTCTTGAAGAGGAGCCCGGCTTGCTCAATCTTGGCCCAACCGCGCTTTGGGGTCACGCCTACCGACGCGAGGAGCGCCAGCGCGGCTGACCGATCGTCTCTCTTGGCCGTCTCGGCCTTGGGCAGCCTCGCTACGCGTTTCTGTGTCACGTCTTCACCGTGCGGTGGCGTTGGTGCCGCCGGTCCCAGTCGCGGAAGCTCTTTTTGACGGCTGCGTAGCTGTACGCCGATGGGCACGTGATGTACACCGCGGCGGCACAAGCCTTCCAGTTCCACCTCCACATGACCTCGGCAGTTAGGACGGCCATTTCTACATCGGCTGCGACGGGCCGGCCACGCTTGCCTTTCTTGTAACTCTCCGCAATGGGCGGCACCACCCTCCCATCCTTGACCGTGAGCCCGCTCAACCTGGCAACGTACACTTCGCGGCCTCTTAGTGGCTCGGCTCCAAGGTAGCGAAGGGGAACCACTCGGAAAAGATTGGCTCGAAGCGCTTCCCCGGCCTCCGTCACCAGCTTGACCCTGTCAAGTGCGCGCTTGATCGCTTGGAAGTCGCGCCAAGGCTCCATCGCATCCAGCGCCTTGTCCGCCAGCGCGTCGGCCGCATCGTAGTCTGCCGAAGTTCGAAAGATGGCGCCGAGTGCCCGAACGCGATCATCGTCAGGTGTGGCACCTAACGCCGCGAGATCCGCCAGCGCGGCTAACCGATCGTCTCTCTTGGTCGTTTCGCCCTTGGGCGGCCTCGCTACGCGTTTCTGTGTCACGTCTTCACCGTGCCGGGGCGCATGTGCCACCGGTCAGCGTCACGCCGCCACCTGCTCGTATAGGTACTTCTGGAAGCCGCTGAAGACCTTGCCGATCTCGTCGGGGCGGCCGAGATCGGCCACGGCGTCGGCGATGGAGTCCTGGTATTTCAGGTGAAGGAGCGGGGCGAGTTGTTCCTGGTCGAGCTGGTCCACGCCTACGGCCACGTAGTGCGAGAGCACGAAGTCGAGGAAGGTTTGTTGCTTGCTGTTGAAGCGGTGGTTGATGGCGACCTTGGCATGCTGGGCGCGCTCTTCGCGGGTCAGCGGCGCCAGGGCGAAGGCCACGTGGGCGAGCACGTCGAAGAGGTCGCTCTTCTCGGCGTCGATGATCTTCTGCATCTCGGTCAGTTGGTCTTTGCCAAAACCCTTTTCGGCCAACCCTTCCAGCAAGCGCTTGCGCGTGTCGGGCGCGCTCCACAGGGCGCGCAGCTCGGCCTCGTTCTTGAAGAAGTCGGGCAGTTTGCCGAAAAGCAGCTCCATGAACTGCTGGGCCGACATGGGAGTGCCGTCGGGGTGCCAGAAGGTGGTGCACATCATGTGCTGGATCGTGCGCGCCTTGCCGTCGGCGAGCTTGACCTTGATCTTCTGCTTTCCCTGGTACTCGGGTTCGCCCTCGCCTACGGGTCTTGGCTCCACTGGCGGATCCCGCTTCGGCGGGCGTGGCTCCGCCGGTTCCGGCTCCACCGGCTCGCCGTCCCATTCCGGATCGCTGAAGTGGTGGTGGGCCTTCACGAAGTCGTAGATGGTGAAGTAGTCCTTGCCGTCGTACAGGCGCGTGCCCCGGCCGATGATCTGCTTGAANNATCAGCACGATGTTGCGGATGTTGCGCGCGTCCACCCCGGTCGATAGTTTCTGCGACGTGGTGAGAATGGTTGGGATGGTCTTCTCGTTGTCCTGAAAGGCGCGCAGGTTCTGTTCGCCTAGCTCGCCGTCGTTGGCGGTCACACGTTGGCAGTAGTTGGGGTCCTTGCTGGCCTTCATCTGGTTGACCAGATCGCGCACGGCCAGCGCGTGCGCCTGCGATGCGCAGAAGACCAGGGTCTTGTCGTTCGGCTGGATCTGCTCCATGAACAGCTTCACCCGGTGCGCCTCCCGCTCCCTGATCTCGATGACCTTGTTGAAGTCCTTTTCCTCGTAGCGCCGGCCGGCCTCGATCTCACCCTCGATCACGCTGTCATCGGGCGTGTAGACATACTCGTCGAGCGTGGTCGCGATCTGCTTGACCCGGAAGGGTGTCAGATAGCCGTCATTGATGCCGTCCTTGAGCGAGTAGACATACACCGGCTCGCCGAAGTACTTGTA
>PMBS01000153.1 GCA_003153015.1 Myxococcales bacterium | reverse complement strand
GCCGGTGGTCGCGCGAATAGCCATGCATCGCCGCCGGATTTCCCTCGGCCAATCCTTCGAAGTACGTGCTGGTCAGGTCGTACAGCAGAATGTCGAATGGCTCGGCAAACAGTGTCCCCAGCCGGTTCTTCAGGTGCGCTTCGATGGTACTCTTGCACGGATGCAGACGGTCCAGCCCGCGGTACAACCGGTCCTTGTTGACCTTTTCGACGGACACGCCCGCGATGTCGTCCAGGGCCGTGCGTGGATAGAAGCTGTCGCCCAACGCCAGCTCGCTCGACGGAGCGATCAGCCGTGCCGCGCACAGGATGAATGCGATCAAATGCCAGGGNNGGTCGCTCCCAGCGCACGCCATCGAGACGGACCTGCACCACCCGCTCGCCCGACGGCAACTCGGGCGCATCGCTGGGAAATAGCTCAAGCTGCTCCTCCCGCCCATCATCGTTGAAGATCGAAATGACTTTGCGCCAGCCCTCCTCGACCGAAGCATTCAGCTCGCCGAGGTAGGCGAGCACCCGGTGCTGCGGGCCGCGCGACGTCCGGACCGAATCCACCAGCGAGTAGTACTGGTGGGACTTACCGTCCTTCCGCCGTGGATGGGCCTTGAGGAACACGCCACCAACTTGGCGCTACACGCCCTTTTCAGCGACCTCGCCCGGTCCTATCCGGCACTTAGCCTGTGAGAAAACCGCAAAAGCGGTTTTCTCACAGGCCTACTGCGCAACTTCGGCTAGGTGGTGGAAATCGTTGCGCTTGGGTGGTCCCCGAAGAAAACGAACGTCGCCCGCCCCTACCTCGACTTGCGATTGGATGGGCGTGTAGCGAGCGCACGCCCGATGATGGCCTCCAGTTCCCGCGGGCGTTCGGGATCGTCCAGCGCCTCTGCCAGCCCGGCCACCACGCGACGAACCCGGACCAGATCGATTTCGCTGGCGTGGCCGAGAGGGTGGTGCCAGTCACCTATCCAAAATTGCGCTTGGGTGACGCCCACGGCGAGCGCCGAGAGGGTGGTGCCAGTCACCTATCCAGAATTGCGGCAAACGGCCACGCCCAGGATAGGTGCCAGTGCCATATCCAGAAGTGCGGCGTGGTTGACGAGCTATGGCTTCTCGCCAGCCAGCACAAGGACTTTCGCGACCAGGGCGTCCGAAAGGAAGAGGCCCTCGGCGCGGGCCCGTTCGATCATCGGCGCTACAGATGGGAGTAGGCCGGCCTCCTTGGCTGCTAGCAGAACGTGAAGGGTGCCATGCGTCGCCAGGCCAAGGGCAGTGGCACATCGCCGGGCGGAGCGATCATCGAGCACGGCGGCGTCCGCGTGCACCGATGCGGCACAGGTCAGCACCTCGCTCTCGCCACGGCCCAGATCCCAGGCGGCAACAACCGGATCGATCACCTCGACAGCTTCCACGCGGAAAGAATTGAGACGGCCTGGGTTGATTGGTCTCGGGCCGCGGGAGATCTCGGCGAGCACTCCGCCGGGGACAATCAACGTGTTGCCAAGGCGTGCAAGTAGATCGAGCCGGCCAAGCCTGTCGAGGACGATGAGCGGTGAGGAGTTGACTACCCAGACTTCAGCCACGCTTCTGCCCTGCGGCGAGATCCTCGTCGTCAACCTGGAAAGGCGAGACGCGGTAGCGCGAGAGCACGTCTAGAAACTCAGAGCGGCTGACGCCGAGAATCTCGGCGCCCTTGCTCTGCGACACCATGCCCATCTCGTACCACTTGGATACGGCGGCACGCTTCAGCTCCTCGCCGAACTCTGACGGGTCGGTGCGCAGCACGGAAAGGGCACCTTCGGGAAGCACGACGTTCACCGTGACGCTCATAATCACAGTGTAGCGCCGATCTCACAGTCGTGCCTACCTGGCTTTCGAAACTGCGCAGGGTCACTGCGTCGGGGCTGACGTTTCACGGCTGCGCGGCCCGCAACCGGCGCCACAGGGCGCGTACGCGTTCAACCTCGCGGTCGCGCACCGGATCGGGGCCGAGCAGGGCGGGGCCGGCCAAGTCTCGCAGTTCCAGCGCCTGGTAGAGCGAGGCGGCTGGACTGAGAACCGGCTGGCGGCGCGCCAGTTCCCGCTCCTGCACGGCCGCGGCCTGCCAGCCCCGAACGCGGCGGAGCACGGCAGCCTTCTCCCTGGGTGCTGATCTCACGGGAGCACTCTACCGCCTTGGGAAGGGGGACAGCAAGCAGGGCACTGGTTCGATCGGCTGGCTAGCTTCAAACCATCATCGCCTGCCAGAACGAATCGCTGCCCTGGCGGCTCGAAGTGCTTCCACCCCGCGCGACCACGTAGACGCGCGCCCTTGGGGACAGCATAATCGGCTCAGCCATGCCCGACGAAACCAGGCAGTACGACGGTGGCCACCCGCTTGCGGCGGCTTCCGGGGCCCTGGGCCGGGCGGAGACGGAGCTGGCTCCGCCCGCGCTGGCGCCGACCGCAGCGGCGCCCCAGGTAGGTCTGTCGCAGCCCATGCCGGTGGAGTTGGCGCCCGGCACTGGCGTGGGCGAGTACCGGGTGCTGCGCAAGCTGGGCGAGGGTGGCATGGGCGCGGTGTACGCGGGCGAGCAGCCGACCATCGGCAAGCGGGTGGCGATCAAGGTGCTGGCCCCCCACTGCGCCAGCGAGCCTGAACTGGTCCGGCGCTTCGTCGAGGAGGCGCGCGCGGCCAACCGCATCCAGCACCCCCACATCATCGACATCTTTTCCTTCGGCCAGTTGCCCGATGGCCGCCACTACTTCGTCATGGAGTTTCTCGATGGCCAAAGCATGGCCGAGGCCATCGACAAACAATCGCTCCAGCCGGGCGAGCTGCACCGCCTGCTGGGCCAGATCTGCGGCGCGCTCGAGGCCTCGCACCAGGCGGGCATCGTGCACCGCGATCTCAAGCCCGAGAACATTTGGATCGCGCGCCCGCCGCATAGCGAGTCCTACGTCAAGCTGCTCGACTTCGGCATCGCCAAGCTGCTCGATCCCGCGCGCACCAATGTGACCCAGACCGGGGCCATGCTGGGCACGCCGCAGTTCATGTCGCCCGAGCAGTGCCTGGGCCGCCTGGTGGACGCGCGCACGGACATCTACGCCCTGGGCGTGATCCTGTATCGCGTTTTCACCGGGCAGTATCCGTTCACCGGCACGGTCATCACCGAGCTGGTCTATCAGCATGTGGCCGATGCCCCGGCGCCGCCCTCGCGTCACCGCGCCATGCCGCCCGATCTGGAGCGCATCATCCTCGACTGCCTGGCCAAGGATCCGGCGGCCCGGCCGCAGAGTGCGCGCGTGCTTGGCGAGCGGCTGGAGGCGGCACTCAGCACCTGGTCAGAAGCCAGCGCGGGCGCAGCGGTTCGCGGCTCGGCCTTGCTGTCTGCCACGGTGCCTGCGGTGGCGCATTCCTCGCCACCCCTGCAAGAGCAGGGCTCTCGCCGAGGGAGAAACAACTCCCGCTGGCTACTGGGACTGGGCGCGGTGGTGCTAGCGACCGGCGCCGTGTTCGCCTTGCGCACGGGACCCGCGCGCGAGAGCGCGCCAACCCCTTCGGTCAAGACCGAGTCCGCGCCGCCGAGCAAAGCCGCCCTGCCCGCGCCGCAGTCCTTCGCGCGCCTGCGCGTGACAGTGGAGAACGGCCCCAACAATCGCATGGTGCTCGACGGGAAAGAGATCGCCCGGGGGCAGAGCAGCGTAGAACTGGCGGATCTGGAAGCCGGGAAGCCGCGCCATTTGGTGGTGGAGGCCCCCTCGCGCAAGCCCTTCGTGCACGAGTTCACCCTGTCGCCGGGTGGCACCCTGGAGATCCCGGTGGTGCTGCAACCCGAGGAGCGCGAGCCGGCGCGCAGATCAAGAGGGCGCGTTCAGGCCGCCCAGGTGGCTCTGCCTGCCAAGCTGCCCGCTGTTGCACCCAGGGAAGTCCCACCCGTGCCCGCCAAGTCCGAGGAGCCCGTCCACGCCCCGCCCGCGCCGCGCCCCACCCGCGCCCAGGAGCGAGGCCTGCTCGATTCCAATCCCCTGCGAAAAGCGCCATAGAGTAGCCGACGTCATAGCGTTCGACCGCTGCCGAGTACGGGCGGTTCACGGTTCTTTGACCAGCAGGTTAGTGCCACGTGCAGTACTCCGCTCGGCGCGCAGGGTCTTGCTCCCTGCCAAAAGGATCATTTGCGCGACCGTCACGGCGATGAAGCAACAGAGAAAGTAGTAGGTCGGGAAGGTCTGGTGCCAGCCACGGAACATGACCCACGAGCCGGCCAGCAGGTTCCAGCCGCTGAAGAGCACATACCCCATGATGCCGGTGAAGAACATGAACGCCACCCCCAGGGCGTGTTGCGGCCGCTCCAGGTGAGAAGCAAAGAAAAGCAAGGGCACGCAGAGCACGAGGTAGTAGTAGTAAGACGCCAGGGCAAGCAAGAACACGAACACGAAACCGTAGGCGAGGGCCTCGTGATCTTCCAACCCGCGGATGAAGGTCACGACAGGCAAGAGCAAGAGCAGGGCCACGATGGTTCCCGGACTGGAGAGAAAGAACGCCGGGCCGTGCGCGACCGCGTTGGCCAGTACCCGCACGGGAACGCCCTGGACAAAGCTCGCATCGGCGATGGTCCTATAGCCGAGCTCCCAGTCACTGCCGTTCAAGTAGTGAGTGGCAATCTTGAGATTCCACTCGTGCCAGATCCCGGTCGTGCCGAAGTACACGCATGACCCCAGCACCACCAGGGTCACGGTTGCGGCGCAGGCGCCGAGCAGCCCCAAGAGCTGTCGGTCGACGCAGCGGTCTCGGGCGAGCCGCCGCAGGAAAAGCACGGTCGGTCCGACCAGGAGGAAGGCGGGGAAGATGCGGGAGAGAATTGCCCAGCCGAGCAGTACGCCGGCGACCTTGTAGTAGCGCTGCTTGACCAAGCACACCGCCAGCACCGAGGCCATGGCAAAATCGGTACGCAGCAGGGCGCCCTTGAGATGGCCCCACGACAACAAGTAGTGGGTACCGATGAAGATCACCATGAGAAATGCTGTGCGCAGGCCAAAGGCCCACGCCACGGCTGCCGTGGCCGCAAGCAGCAGCAGAGGATCCAAGCCCAACATGAGCCACCGGCTGAAGGGGTTCCGCACAGAAAGCTGGCGGCTGAAGAGGCCACCCACCACGAACGACCAGGCCGGCGTCCCGTTGTAGCCATGGTCGGCCAGGATCAGGCTCCAGCGATGCGCGGGGAGCTGCATCTTGAACCAGGTGATATCTGCGACGAACTCGCGCCAGCGTGGATCGCTAAATCGGCCGCGATAGCGTGCTGCCTGGGCCGCCACTTTCCCGACGTTGCAGAGTTCCGCCGTGCCAAGGTCACGTATTTCGTTGCGCGGGTTGTGGTAGCGCAAGCCGCCTTCCTGATCGGCTGCGAGCGTGGCGCCGTAGAGGTTGGTGTAGCCCAGCTCGCGGGCGTACTTGGTTCCAACATAGTAGTGGTAGAAGTCCCACTCGTTCAGGTAGGTGCCGTAGCGAAACACGCCGAAGTCGAGGTAGGTGGCCACCGCGAGCACGGCTGACACGCCCAGCACGCCGAGCAGCAACTGCCGCCCGAGCCGCCGGCCTGCGGCCGACAGTCGGCGGGCCAGGTAGGGACGGTCGAGCGCGACAAAGCCTGCCACCACCAGAATGGCGACCACCGCCAGCGCGCGCGCCAGCGCCCACCCGTGGGTCGGTGCCCATGAATCGGGAAGCTCGGTCGGTCTCCAGGATGCAAGCTGATTCAACTCATCGCTCCGGTGCTCTTGTCTTCCAGGGCCCCTCGACTCAAGCATCACCCATCTAGCCGGCCGTGGGCTAGCCTTTCTTGCGCCATCGCGCGCGCCCGCCTGTAGACTATCCAACCCAAGGAGATCCCGCGTGCTTTCACCCAAGCTTCTCAAACAACTAGCCGAGCAGCATGGAACCCCACTTTTCGTGGTCGACCATCGCGAAATTCGGCGCAACTACGCCACCTTCAAGAAGCACCTGCCGCGCGTGCAGGCTTACTACGCGGTCAAGGCCAACCCCGACCCCGGGATCGTGCGCACGCTGTTCAAGGCGGGTGCCAGCTTCGACGTGGCATCCATGTCCGAGTTCATGATCGTGCACGAGAACATCCAGTCGCGGCCTGCCAAGCAGCGACAGGATTGGATCTGGGACAAGATCATCTATGCCAACCCGGTCAAGGACAACCGCACCCTGGCCGAGTTGGACCGCTACAAGCCGCTCGTCACCTACGACTGCCTGGCCGAGGTGGGCAAGGTCAAGCGCCACGCCCCGCACGCGGGTCTTATCTTGCGCATCAACGTGCCCAACACCGGCTCGGTGGTGGAGCTGTCGTCCAAGTTCGGCGCCTCACCGGGCGAGGCTGTGGATCTGATCGAGGCTGCCTTCAACGCCGGGCTGGTGGTCGAGGGCTTGTCCTTTCACGTGGGCAGCCAGTGCACCAATTTCCA
>PMBS01000341.1 GCA_003153015.1 Myxococcales bacterium | reverse complement strand
GTGGGTCACGATCACGATCGTGTATCGCTCGGCCAGGGCTCGCATGAGATCCTCGATGCGCCCGGTGGCGATCGGGTCGAGAGCCGAACAGGGCTCGTCCATGAGTAGCACCTCGGGCTGGACCGCCACGACACGCGAGATGCAGAGCCTCTGCTGCTGCTCGGGCGAGAGGTCGAGCGCGGGCGTATCCAGCCTGTCCTTCAGCTCATCCCACAGTCCGGTGGCCTGCAGGCTCGATTCCACGACAGGCGCAAGACGCGAGCGACGTGTCTCTCCGTGAACGCGCAGGCCGTACGAAACATTGTCGAAGACCGATAGCGGGAAGGGATTCGGTCGCTGAAAGACCATGCCAACCCGCCGACGCAGCAGAGACAGGCTGGTAGCAGGACCGAGAACGTCCACGCCATCGAGAAGCACCCGGCCGTCGACGCGCACGCCTTTGACGAGATCGTTCATTCGATTGAAACAGCGAAGCAGTGTGGACTTGCCGCATCCCGAGGGGCCAATGATCGCCGTGATCATGCGCGGTTGGATCGACAGGTTCACGTTTAGCAGAGCGCGGAACTTCCCATAGTGAAGGTCGAGTCCCTCGGTTTGCAGCTTGCTCGCCATTCGTCGTTCCTATCCGAACTGCCCCACCAGGTAGTCGTTGGTTTTCTTCTGGGTCGGTTTGGTGAAGAGCTGCGCAGTCGGGCCGACCTCGACGAGATCCCCGAGGAGAAAGAACGCCGTGCGGTCGGAGGCCCGGGCGGCCTGCTTGGTGTTGTTGGTAACCAGCACGATGGAGGTTCTCTCCTTAAGGGCGACCAGCGCATCCTCGATCTTGCCGGTGGAGATCGGATCGAGGCCAGAGCACGGCTCGTCGAGGATGAGCACGTCGGGTTCGAGCACGAGCACCCGTGCGATGCACAGCCGCTGCTGCTGGCCACCCGAAAGGACGTTGGCCGGCTCGTGCAAGCGGTCTTTGACCTCGTCCCACAGCACGGCGTAACCGAGGGCCTTCTCCACCCGTTCGTCCAGAGTGGTGCGGTCGCGGATGCCGGCTAGCCGCAAGCCGTAGACGAGGTTGTCGTAGATCGACCACGGCAGCGGCACCGGCACGGCGTAGACCATGCCGATCTTGCGGCGAAGCTCGGCGACATCCACGTCCGCATCGTAGATGTCTTTCCCGTCGTGCAGGATCTTTCCGCTGTGGGTGAAGCCGTGGTCAAGATCGTTTAGGCGATTGAGGGAGCGCAAGAAGGTTGTCTTGCCGCTGCTGGCCGGTCCGATGATAGCGAGACGCTCGTTCGGGAAGATCTCCAGGTCGAGGTTCTTCACGGCCGGTTTCCCGTCGAAGCAGGCGGTGAAACCTTGCACAACGATTCTCGGCGCCTGCATGGCTACCGCCCCACCTTGGCCACGAACCGGCGCATCAGCCAGTAGGAGAGCACGTTCAGCGCCAAAATGGCGATGATGAGAACCGACGCCGTCGCGTAGGCATTCGTCATCGAGATCCCTTCGCGCGCGAGAATGTAGAAGTGCAACGCGAGCGTGCGCGAGGAGTCGAACAGGGACCGCGGCAGACGGAGTGCAGAGCCCGCGGTCAGCATCACGGCTGCGGTTTCGCTGATGCTCCGACCCAGCGACAGCACGATGCCAGTGGAAATGCCAGGAATGGCGGAGCGCAGAACCACGTGGATGACCGTCTGCCAGCGGGTGCTGCCGAGACCGAAGCTAACCTCCCGGTAGGCGTAGGGCACGGCGCGAATGGCCTCTTCGCTCGTGCGTATGATGGTCGGCAGCACCATGAGCGCGAGGGTGAGCGAGCCGGAGAGAACGGAAAGCCCCATCCCCAGCGCAATCGCGAAGAAGACGAAGCCAAAGAGCCCGAAGATGATCGAGGGGACGCCAGCCAGGCAGTCCGCCCCGAAGCGGATCACGGCGGTCAGCCGCCCCTCGCGCGTGTATTCGGTCAGATAGACCGCGGTCGCCACGCCGATTGGAGCCGCGACCAGCACGGCCAGTCCTGCGACGAGGATCGTGCCGAGGATCATGGGGAAGATCCCGCCTTCGCGGCCCATGCTGGTCGGGGACTGCGTGAGAAAGCTCCACGTGACATGGGGCAAGCCGTGCGCGAGGATGAACGCGAGGATGAAGACCAGCACGGCGAACGTGATCGCGGCGAGGGCCCACATGAAGCCCACGGCGACGCGCTGGCTGGTGGCCGGTGAAACCCTCATCCGACGCGCCTCCTCCCGGCGCGCCGGCGCGACACCGCGAGCGCAGCGGTATTCAGCAGCGTGATGATCACGAAGAGCGTGACACCCGTCGCGAAGAGCGCCTGGCGATGGTCCCCGGAGGCGTACCCCATCTCGAGCGCAATGTTGCTGGTAAGCGTGCGCACGGGGTCGAGCAGGCTGTGGGGGAGAGCGAGAGCGTTGCCCGCAACCATGATCACGGCCATCGTTTCTCCGATGGCACGACCCATCCCGAGGATCACCGCGGCCACGATGCCCGACCGCGCGGCCCGCAAGAGGACCATCGTTACCGTCTGCCACCGCGTGGCGCCCAGAGCAATCGAGCCCTCGACGTAGGACCGTGGCACCGCCTGCAATGCATCGATCGCTATACTGGTGATCGTCGGCAAGATCATGATCCCAAGCACGATCGAGGCAGCCAGCACCGAGAGGCCGGGCCCTCCGAGAGCGTGGCGGATGAGCGGCACGAGCGTGACGACGCCCACGAACCCGTAGACGACGGACGGAATTCCCGCCAGAAGCTCGATTGCCGGTTTCAAGGCCGCCGCCAGCCCGGGAGGGGCGAACTGCGTGAGCACGATGGCAAGGCCCAGGCTGAACACAATGCCGATAACCGCCGCACCTAGCGTGACCGCGAGCGAGCCGCCGAGCATGGACAGGATGCCGAAGTGACCGAGACTCGGTTCCCAGTCCGTCGAGAGAAAGAACTGCCCCGCGCCCACCCGCAGGATGATCGGCACACCCTCCCGGAAGATGAAAGCGGCGATGAGAGCGAGCCCCGAGATAGCGGAAAGCGCCACCACGAGCAGCACCGCGCCGATCAACCTGTCTCGCTTCATCGGGCCCTCACCAGTCCTTCCTTTTCCAGCAGTCTCTGCCCTGCGGGTGAAAGCACGAAATCGACGAAGCTTTGCGCCGCGGGACTTGCGGCGCCCTTGCTGACGAACAGGAGCGGGCGGACCAGGGTGTAGCGGCCCGCGAGCACGTTGTCGGTCGTGGGCTGTGCGCCCTCGACGGCCACGGCCCCGATCTCCTTGCCCACCAGCCCGAGCGACATGTACCCGATGGCCGCAGGATCCCCCTTGACCAACTCTTTGACTGCGCCGTTGGACTCTTGGGTCAAGGCGCGCCGAGAAATGCGTTCCTTGCCCATCACCAGCCGCACGAAACTCTCGCGGGTGCCGGAGCCCTCCTCGCGCGTAATGGGCCGAACAGGGCCGTCCTGGCCGCCAACCTCCCGCCAATTCGTGAGCCTTCCTGCGAAAAGAGCGCGGATCTTTTCGATCGAGAGCTTCGCCACGCGGTTGTCGGCGTTCACCACGATGGCGAGACCGTCACGGGCAATAAGGATGCGCGTGAACTGGCGTGTCTCTTCTGCGGTGAGCTCACGCGAGCACATGCCGATATCCGCAAGCCCATTGTCCACCGCCTGCAAGCCGGCGGTCGAGCCGCCTCCCTGTACCTCCACAAAGTGCCCGGGGTTCTTCTTCGTATACTGCTCCGCCAGGACCTCCGCAAAGGGTTGGATCGACGTGGATCCGAGCAAGCTCACCGATCGGCCGGATGCCTTCCCGCAGCCCGCGCAGATCAGGACCGCAGCGATGGTCACGCCCAGAGCGCGAAAAGCGAATCTCGTGTTGGCCATGGGAAAACCTGGTCCGCCCGGTCACCGCATCTTGGGCGCCCTCGCGAAGCGTGTCCACACTCCTCGAGAGTCAGATAGAGACTGCCGGCGACGATCAGCATGATGAACGTCGGCTCACGCACCACTTCGAGCACGATCGCCAACAGGCTGCGCTTCTTCTGCGCGGGGAGCTCGTTTGGCCCCTCCTGTTTGAGTCTCACCCGGACCTCTGACGAATCCCCACGAATCATGCGC
>PMBS01000374.1 GCA_003153015.1 Myxococcales bacterium | reverse complement strand
AGGGCGACGGCGTCGGCATCCGCCCGCGCGGCCCGGATCGACGTGGAACGCTGTCCGAAGAGGGGCAAAGGAACTGCCAGCGATGTCCCCAGGCGAGCGGTTTGGCGGGCAGTCGACACGGTCAGGGTGGGATTGTTCAGAGCCCCGGCAATATCCACTTCGGCGTTCGAGATGCCCACGCGCTGCTCAGCAAGTCGCACGTCCGGGGCCACGCGTTCTGCCGCCGCGCGGGCTTCGAGAAATGAAATCTCGCGTGCCCACGATGACTGGGGCGCAAGCACAGCCGCTAGAATCACGCCCAGGCCGGCAAATGGTTCAAGCCGCGCCACGAAAACCCCGGCGCCTCTTGCTTGCCGCGAGAGCGATGACGGTCTTCAAGTGCATGGTCTCCCTTCCAGCCTGGCGGACTCGTGAGCTGGAAAGATACATCGAATTGCTACGGCTCACCGTTGCAAATGCGCGGACCAGAATGGTCGTGATTTCCTGCCAACCCCATGACCCCAGAGCGCTAGAATCGGCTCATGATCTCGTTGTTGCTCTTGCCATTGCTCACGGCGAGCGCGGCGCGGCCGCACGTTGGTGAACCCGCGCCCGCTTTCGCGGCGCGAACCCTGGCGGGCGGCAGCGTGCGCGGCGACAGCCTGCGAGGGCAGGTCACGGTGGTAGAATTCTTCGCAAGTTGGTGCGAGCCATGCAAGGAGAGCCTGGCGGAAATCCTCGCCATCCGGGAGAGTCTTGGGTCGCGTTTCGGTCTGCTGGTGGTCGCGGTCGAGGGCGAAGTGCCAGCCTTGAAGGATTTCTTCGCAGGGCATTCCCTGCCCGCAGGAACGACGGTCGCGTTGGATGAGGACGGCGTGCTGGCGCGCGCGTTCGGTGAGGATCGTTTGCCCACGACATTCTTCTTGGACGCGAGGATGATCATCCGCCATATCAACCGCGGCCACGGCTCCGGGTTTCGTGAACGAGCCGCGCGTTGGTTGTCCACTATGCTTGCGACCGCTCGGTAAGGTGGGATACTTAATGATTACAGCAAACGGGAGGCAACCATGAAACGGAACGCTGCAGGTGCAGGAGCACTGGCCATCGCGACCTTGCTGGGCTTGTATGCCGGCTCAGCCGAAGGCTTGCCAAGCTTCCCCGGGAAGCCTCACCCGGCGATTCATTTGACCGTCGCCCCGGACCAGTCGGAGAAACTCGTGTGCACGGTGACCCAGACCCAGCCGCCTTCTGGAAAAGGCAGCGTCATCGTCGGGATCAATCTGCCGCGCGAAAGGATGCTGCAGTCCGCCCGGTTGAAGACAGGCTCCGGAGAACTGGCCCTGGACCTGGCAACCACAACAGCTTTCGCCGGTCTATACACAGTCTTTATCGACAGCGACAAGGTCAACTGCGCACCCGCGGGAACCCTGGTTCTGGTCGTCGATGGTGAGTTTGATGCAAGCACGGTCGGCTGTCCCGAGATCCCTCTGTTCAAGGCCGGTGCCTGCGACGAATCCCCTGCGGGGAAGAAATAGCTCAATCGTCGTCGTGGGTGGAGGCCGGAGCCTCCCGCACCGGCACACCAGGGGTGATGGGGGCTGCCTGGGGAACGCATTTCTCGGTGGCGGCGATGATGTCGCGCGTGCTTCGGTCGAGGTCGATGCCACAGTCCTTGCCCACGAAGGCATTGATGGCCTTTCTCGCCTGGTAGCGCACCAGAGGCAGCCGATGGGCAATTTGCTGGGCTACCAGGGGCAGCGCCTCGCTGACCTTCTGCTCGCGCAGGCTGATGATGGCCACCGCCTGCTCGTGGGGCTTGCCCCGGGCCAACGTGGAGAGCAGCGGCGGCTGCTGCAAATCACCGTAGAGCGCCTGCAAGACCTGGCGGTCGTAGTGCTTGCCCCACCAGCGCTCCATGACCGACACCAGCTCCTCGGCGCTCTTGCGGGCATGGCAGAGCGCGCACTCCAGCGGCCGATCGCCCTGCACACGTGCGCGTTCGGTGGGCGATCCGATGCGATGGTAGCGCCCCAGTGTGTAGGTCAACGCCAGGTTCTTGCGCGGCATGTGGCAGTTGATGCATACGCCGCCCGCCGCATCGGGATCATGGTGGGAGTGTGAGCGCAGCGCCTCGCGGCCGAGGTAGGCCGGGTGGCATTTGGTGCAGGTGGCGTTGCCGGCCGGCGTGGCCAGCGCAGCCAGATCGTCCGGATCGTCGTCGCGGTGCGGATCGTGACAGTCGGTGCAAGCCAGGGCACGGCTGCACCCGCCTAGCAGCATGTCCCGGGCCTCGCCCGAATTGGTGGAACTGCCGCCCGGTGATCCGGCGTGGCGAAAGCCGCCCTCCCAGGTGAAGGGATAGCGCGAAAAAAGCACCTGATGGCAGCGCGCACAGGTCCGGTTGATCGACTCGGCGCGGGTGATGGAGTCCTGGCCCGGCGCCGGCTGCACACGCAAGAACGGGCTGCGCGGCTGGTAGGAGGTCGAAACCCGCGGCTGCTGAACGTGTTCGCGGCACCCGCCGTGACATGCCTCGCAGCCAATACCGATTTCCAGGAGATGCTCCGCCCCGAAACGCCGGCTCATCTCCATGATTCCCTGGCGCAGCGAAGCGGGCAGGTCGGACGATAGGTCGCTGGTTCCGCCCAGGTGCTGGACCTCATCTGCGACGGCTGCGCGCAGGGCGTTCGCATCGGTCACTTGCAATCGCCACCTCCGGCCCTCGGGCAAGAGGGTGTCCACCAGCTCGCCCTGGTAGGCCGGCGCACCCCTGCCCAGCAAGGCGCCCCACAGTGCCACGAAGGTGGGTGCGGTGTTGTGGCACAGCACACAGGACTGATTCCACACCGCGCCGGCTTTCAACCCCGGACGCTCGCGCACCATCACGGAATAGCCCTTCAGTCGGAAGGAGCCTGTCTCGAAGAAGTAGCTGGCCGGGAGGATGACCTCGTCGTGGGCATCGCCAATGATCCGGGCGTCCGGTTGCATGCCCGTCACCTCGACGCCGGCAAAGTCTTCGCGGGTGCGACCACCGATCACCCGCGTCACCCGGTACAGGTGATCTCCGAAACGACGCGAACGAGTTTGCAGGAAGCGCGCGCCAGCCTGTTGCTCGAAACGTGCCTCATCGTTCTTGAATTTCCAGGCGCGTCCGTCGAAGGGTGCCCGGATCCGTGCGGTCGCAGGCAGGCGGGTCATCTGCCTCATGGGCGAACCCAGCCAGTCGGCGTACAGGCTCCTGTGGCAAGCCCGGCAGCTCTCGGATCCGGCGTAGTCGACGCGGAGGATGTTGCTGCGCACGACCGCGGGTTCACTGACTGCCGCATCCGATCCAGATTCCGCGCCAGCCGCGCCGCGAACGCAGCCCGAGGCCAACAGGGCCAGGGCAGCCACGCCCGCAGCGACGCCAGAGCACCGCAAATGGACATGCCACAGGCCTGCAGTGGGCACAACTCGCCCATGCCCGATTCGGGCGCTCTCACTAGCTGTCAGCCGCAACAGCACCTCTGATTTGATGCAGCCACGTGGCGGGAAGAGTCGGTTGGCAACCGTTCGAGCAGTTCGCGTTGGACAGGCGAGGAGCCTGGCTACCAGGCCTACCAGCAGGGCCAGCGGCGCCGAGGTCGCCCTCCCGTCCTACCGCGTCCAGCCTGCTACGGGATGGGTTGGCCCGGGCAGCCCATCAGCACCTGGGTGGTCGTGTAGGTTCCGTTGGTGATGTTGTCGCACCACGGGCCATAGACCTGGATGGTGTTCTGGCTCGGCGAGGTGTAGTCCCAGCCGTTAGTGTGCGTGGTATCCCGTGGCGGCCGCAGACTGTGATCCCCGTTGAACTCAATAACAATGTTGGTGGGATCCGGGGGAGTCTTGCCCAGGGCGAAGGTGCAGCTTGCCACCGTGCCCACGATGGCGTTGAGCGCCGCGCTGAGCTGGTCTGGAGAAGTCGCGGGGTAGTAGTTCGTGGTGCCGCCGGCTACGGCGAAGTTGGTCAGGTTCCCGGCTTCGACACCAACGCCGATTACGAACGTTTGGAACCCAGCCGTGAGCGCCGTACCGATGGCCGTGACAGTGTTTTGTACGTCCGAGGCCCCGGCCCCGCCTCCGCCTCTGCCACCAGCACCGCCGCAATTGGGCTCTCCATCCGTGGCCAGCAGGATATACTTGCCGTTCGTGTCGGTCAGCGTCTTCAGATAGGTCACAGCGGTATCGATAGCGACCCGGGTTGGCGTGGACCCGCCAGGAGTCACCGTGGCGATGTATGCCTGGACAGCGGCGGCTGACCCTGGCGCGATGGGAACCTCCGGCGCTGCGACACCGCAGCTCCCATCCGAGTTGAAGAGCTCGAGGCCCCAGTTCACGTCACTTGAGGAGGCAGTAAGCACGGCGTTGAGGCCGGACACCAGGGTTGCCCAGCGTTGCTGGCAGGTGGTGGAGCCAGCCGCGCACTCGTTGGCCGAATCCATGGCACGCGTCAGAGAGCCCGTCTTGTCCAGAACCAGCAGGAGGTCAGCCGGCTGCGGGACAAGACCGCTGGTCTTGATGCCGCAGTTGCCTCCGTCCGCCTCGCTAGGCGTCGAGCCGGTGCCGGTGTTGGTGCTCGTCTTGGTGCTGCTCGCACCTGGCGTCGGGATGTAACCGGAGCTGGAGCCGTTCCCGCCCGCGCCGGTTAGGGGACCGCCGCCTTCGATCGGCTTGGGGCCACCGCATGACAGAAGTACTGCGCTTGCCAAGGCGGCAGTTCCGCAAAGGCAGAGCCGATGGGTTCGGCTGATCATCTGGAGCCTGGTCATTTTGACCTCCTTGAGAATTCGTGCGGTGAATCGGACCCCCCGAAGGAAACAATCTGGCCGCTTTCGAGACTGCCATGACGGCAACTCGCCAAATTGGCTGGTGCATGAAACACACCCAGCCTACACTCGTACATAGTAGTTTAGTGCATATGGGAACCTACGGCCTTCAAAAAATGAGAAGAGGGGACCTGTGGGGAGCCACAGCGCCATTCCGACCCGGGTTTCTCCGACGGTGGCAGGCAGACCGGTCCGGCTCAGGTCAGAGAGAGCGATTTGCTGTCGGAGCGCGCCGCAGCATGATGCAATGTGCGCTCTAGGCGCGATCTCCTTGCCGTCCCGTGCCATCCATATCGCATGCGGCCTCTTCCGGTCTCTGTGTCCTCCGTGCTCTCCCTGTGGAATAGCTAACTTCGATCCACGGTCCACGCGGTGCTGGTCAGAATCCGAGTCGCAATTGGAGGTAGAGGGAGTTGTCGTCACTCTCGATGGAAGAGCTGAATCCCACGTAGCTGTACGGGTCGGAGTGAAGCCGATACCAACCGACGCGTGCCCGCAGCTTTTCGCCGAGCGGGACAGAAGCGAAGACGTGCACGCCTCGGCTCGCCGGAGACGAGTAGAACGGAATGACGGTCAGATAGGTCCATTCATCGAGATAGAAGGTCGGATCCGTCTTGATGAGTTCGAATCCAAGCACGCTGCCAGTGAGAACGAAATCGAGTCGCTGGTTCACGTTGAGTAGGTATGCCTTGCTGAGGATCGTGCTGGACTCGCAGCCGTCCAAAGTAGTGCTGGTGTCGCGGTAGAGAAGTACGCTGAGCGATGCATTCAGGCCGATGTGGCCTATGCCTTCGAGGCCCAGATACATCATGTTGCCGATGGCCGAATCTGTGGGGTTGTTGGGTGCCGCGTCCGGTGTTGCGGGAGTATTGGTGCCGGCATTGTAGAAGTTGCTGTACTGGTAGAACATGTAATAGAAGCTGAGCGTGTCGAATATGGGTGATAGGCGCGTGGTGGCGTACTCTGCAAGAATTGCGTATTGCGGGGTATTCGAGTCCACCTTCACCGTTCCGTCAGTCAATTGGCGGGTGCGGTCGGCATTGTCGATGTTGATGTTCGGGGTGTAGAAGGCGCGAAGTTTCAGGCTGTGTCCGCGCGGGAGATAGCGGGAAAAATCGAAAATCGCCGCAATGCCGTCGAAGATCGCGTTGTACGCAAATCGCGGATAGGTGCCCTCGCGAACCAATCCGTCGAGCTGGTTGATAGGCACTCCGTTGTTGGTGGGCATGCGGCCGACGGCCAGGGTGAGAGGAAAGGAAAACGTGTAGGCCATGTAGGCCCGGTCTATCCGCGGCGTGGAGCCCGCATAGCCGAACGAACCACCCTCGGATGCCTGCCAATTGCCAGCATACTCATTGCGGCCGTCGTTCTGCCAGAACTTGCTCATGGCCAGGGTCGTGTAGAGTTTGAGGCGTTCCGTGATGTCGAAGTCCAGGTTCAGCGCAAGGTAGGTGCTGAAAGTGGTCAGCCGGTCTTTGTCTTTCGCCTCCCCCGGTACACCGTAGGTGGTCGTGAAGTCCTCGAAACGGTTGATGAAGACTCCCGAGAAACGCACGGTGTGAAGTGCTTGGGCGGCCTCCAGTTCGGTGACCCGATCATTGAGACTGTCAAGTTTGGTGGTGGTATCGTCGGCCCTGGCGGACGGTGCTGCAGCCAGGAGTAGAGCGGGCAGGAAGAATGCGATCTTCATTAGGGGCCTAGCAAAAATTGCCGGTTCGGTGCCCAAGACGATTTCGGAGCTAGTGTCCGACGACATTTCCGGAATCGCCCTTCAGGCATTTGATCTTGCAGGAAGCGATTGTGACTTCCTGATTGGGTTGGCAATCGTAGGCTCTGACGACCGAGTCCAGCAGGATATCGATGGGAATGTCCTTGCTGCACTTTTCCTTCACCGCCTGCTTCACGTTGGCGACTTTCCCGGCGTGGGCTTGCGGAAGAGGAAGGAGCGTGAATCCCAATGCGAGGACGATGGTGAGGCTTCGCATGTCATCCTTGTGGGGACAGCGCCGATCGAGTTTTCGGGATCATGACCAAGGACTCACCGCTCAGGTGACCGCCGGCGGGCCGGGTGGCTCACCAAGTTGAGATGGTAATCGACAGATGTGGCGTCTACTTGAGCCCCCCCCAAGGGAATTGCTAGCTCAAGACGCGCGCAAGGACGTCAAGCAGGGCCTCACGGTCGAAGGGCTTGGTCAGCGCACCCTTGAAGCCGTGGCGCGAATAGTCCTGCATCACTTCGTCATCGCTGTGTCCGCTCATCACCACTGCGCGGGCTGCGGGATCGAGTGCAAGCAACGCGCGCACGGCCTCCTGGCCACCCATGGCACCTCGAACTGTCAAGTCCAGAATCACCGCATCGAAGCACCGGCCCGCTTCTTTCGCCTTGGCGTAGAGTGCCACCGCCGTCGCCCCTTCTGCCGCCAATTCTGGCTCGTAGCCCATCTGCTTGAGCACCCTTCCGAGATTGGGAATCGACGCACAGCCCTGCACGGTCTCAGGCGAGAGTCAGGTTTCATAGTAGAACAGCATCGGTCGGGCGTCGCCAGAATTCAGCCGCCTCGGCAAAAGGAATCGGATGCACATGGAAGAACGTGCCAATGTCGGAACCAGGTTTCGCTCGGTGCGAAGTCGGCCGGGGGCGACCGTCGTGGTGGTCGGTCTGTGCACCCTCATGGTTGGTGTCGCCGGCTGCGCCAGGCGCAACAAGTGTGTTCCCGGCGTCAGCGTCGAGTGTTCGTGCGCAAATGGCCGGCACAGCGCCCAGGTGTGTGCGGCGGAAGGCACGTTTCAGCCATGCCAGTGCTTGGGACTTGCAGTTACGCCTCCGGTGAATCGTGCGTCCGAGGTGGGCAGCGACTGCCCGACCGGCCAGGTGCCCATCCCTGGGGGGACTTTCTGGATGGGGGACCAGGACTTGGACAAGTCCAAGCCCGTACACAAGGTGACCCTGTCACCCTACTGCATAGACAGGACCGAGGTGACCGTCGCTGCCTATCGCGCCTGCGTCCAGGCAGGCGCCTGCCCGCCCGCCAGCGTGACAGTCGACTGGAAAGGCATGAAGCCCGAAGACAAGACAAAATGGAGTCAGTTCTGCACCTGGGACAAGCGTGGCTATGACCAGCACCCGATCAACTGCGTGGATTGGACCCAGGCCACCACCTATTGCGAATGGATCGGTGGTCGTCTACCCAGCGAGGCCGAATGGGAATACGCGGCGCGCGGCAACGACGGTCGCAACTATCCCTGGGGCAACCAGCCGCCGGACGCGACCCGGCTGAATGCCTGTGGTGGCGAGTGCGCAGCGATGGCACAGCAACAGCTAGATACGAAATGGACGCCAATGTACGCGGGCGATGACGGCTGGCCCGCCACCGCGCCGGTGGGCAGCTATCCCAAGGGTGCCAGCCCGTTTGCTGTCTTGGACTTGGCGGGGAATGTCTGGGAATGGACCGCGGATAGCTTCGCCGACTACAACTCGGAGCCAGCCACCAACCCGCAACCATCTCGCCAAGACGAGTCGCCGCGCGTGACCCGTGGCGGGGCTTGGTTGAGCGAGGTGGCAGCCAGGGTGCGCGCGGCCGACCGACTCGGGTTGGCCCCTGGGTGCCGCATAAACAGCCTCGGGTTTCGCTGCGCGCGCGGGGCCAAGAACTAGCCGCCGTTGTTGTGGAGCTGAACGGGATCGAACCGTCGGCCTCCTGAATGCCATTTACAGACAGACCTAGAAAAACCGAATAGTTAGCAGCCGCAATCGTTCCGCAACTGGCCTTGGGTCGGCAGATTCGTCAGCAATATCGACAAGTTGGCTGCGGAACGATTGCCCGCTGGACCCCCTTTTTGAGGGGGTAGGCAGGTGAATCATGCGATCACGACACAGTGTTGATGATGCCGAAAGAATGATCCTCGAAGCCCTGGGTGCTGGTGAGCCCCTGTGGCGGCGCGAGTGGATCCGGGAAGCCGATCTGATCGACCTGACCAGAGATCGATCTGCGGTCACGAAGGTGTTGAACCGGCTGGCAAGGGACCCACGCGTGCTCTTGCACCTGCGGACGACGCCGAATGGCCGACGCTGGTTGCTTGAGCGCGCGGGACGTAGTCTTGACGACCCCGTGGTTGAAAATGCGGCCGGCGAGGATCCGGTGCGGAGTCGCGTTCGGGCCCCCACTATGAACAGCCAAGCGCTGCAAGAGAGGGATCCCGGACCAGTCTCCACGCCCGAGCCTCTGGAGGCGGATGCGGAGGATGAGATCTCCTGCACGGGCAGCGATACGCTGGTTCGGCAGGAAGGCCCCTACGCCGTTCAGATCGCCGGCCTCCGGCGCGCCCTTGGTGCCATAGGTGTCCGCGTTCTGGAGATCGATCCCGTCCCGCAAGTTGGGCCAACCGTCATCCGGTGGCGGGTTCTACTCAAGCCAGGCGAACGAATTGATACCCTCCGGCGGAGGGCCGAGGACATCTCTCGCGAGGTCGGTTGCGATGTCATGGTTTCGCAGCAACCCGGCGACAGGCACGTATTGCTGGACCTGCCACGCCCTGACCGGCAGGTCGTGCCCCTGGCGCCGGCCATAGCGGCGTTGCCCAAGCAGGATGTCGTTCCGGGCCTCTGGATGCCACTTGGAGTGACACCGGCTGGGCAGGGGGTAGCACTGGACCTGGCCACATTGCCGCACGTGCTTCTGGCGGGCGCCACTGGCGCTGGCAAGACCATGGCCGAGCAGGCGGCGCTGGTGAGCCTCGCCAGCCGGCTGTCCCCTGACCAGCTGGAGATCGTGATCGTGGACCCGAAGGCCATCGACTTCGCCCCGTTCGCTCCGCTGCCGCATCTGCGCGGTGGCCGCATCGTCACCGAGCCCGAGGAGGCGATCGATGTCCTGCGCGAACTCACTGGCCCGGAACTGGCCGAGCGGACTCGGATCCTCCAGGAAGCGCGGTGCCCGAATATCCATGAGCTGCGAGCACGGCGGCCGGACCTTGGTGTGAAGTACATCGTGGTCGTCATCGACGAGCTTGCCGAGCTGGTCACGATCCTGCCTAGAGCGGAGCGCGAGGAATTCGAGCGCGAGGTCCTTCGCCTGGCGCAGCGGGCGCGCGCCGTCGGCATCCACTTGATCATAGCCACCCAGCGCCCGACCACCGACTTCGTCACCGGCGCGGTCAAGACCAACATGCCCACGCGAATTACCTTCCGCCTGCCCGCGCGCGTGGACAGCATGACCATCATCGACCAGGCCGGCGCCGAAAGCCTGCTGGGCGCGGGCGACATGTTGTTGCTGCACGAAGGCCGGCTGCAGCGGCTGCAGGGCTACTTCATATCGATGGACGAGATCGCCACGCTCGTGACCGAGCTGGCGCAGCCAAAGGAGAGAACATGAGGAAGCTACGTCAGCGCGTGAGCTATGCCGAATCGTTGAAGGCGTTCAAAGCGCTCGAGCAGAGGATCATCAAGGGGTATCCCGATGTCGTCCTGGCGCGAGACCGGACCACGCTTGTGGGCGTGCTGCTCAAACTCGCCGACCAGTTGGCGGCAGGGCTCTCTGAACTGGCCGGCATGCCCATGCCCGCTGGCCGGGACAGCACGACGGCGTTCCTGAAGGCAGACCCGCCGATTGCCACACTCCGCGCCTTTCGTGTTGAGATGCTGGACCAGTTCTGCGAAGGGATCCGCGGGGCTGCGGAGGATCCCGAAGTGGCCAAACTTCGCGCGCGGTTGGCGAAGGAACCCGATCCTGGCAGGGAGATCATCGCCGCTGGCAACCTTCTGGTCTGGTTCGTCCAGTGGTATCTGTTTATTCAGCTGCAGGTTGAGGCCGCGAGCACCAGCGGTCTGCCCAGCCACGATATCGACACGCATGTCGAAGAGGCAGCCCGTGCCGAGATCTCGATGGCCGGGAAGGATCAGACCCTTGCGCACATGAAGGAGGCCATTGACGAGGACGACATGTGGCGCGAGCCGCACTTGGTCGGTAGTTGCCGAAAAGCGATCGAGAGACGACGCCAAGCCATTGACAGCCTGATGGACGCGTTCTGGGGTAGTTTCCAAGAGGCGATTGACCACGAGATACGGGCCGTGATCTCCTGCTGTGGCGAGGACAGCCGTGAAGCTCGAGACCTGCGCGCACTTCGCGAAAGCCTGAACGACCGCAAGGACCCCGGGACGCGCGCGCTTTTCAACAAATGGCTGAACGTTCTCTTGCACCTGGAGACGGCACCTCCGGAGAGTGTGACGCTTGCTCCAGACGGCACGCCGCCCGCTGCCGCACATTCTCCTCGGCCAGGGCGGGCGCCGCGAGGCCGGCCGGCGGGGGAGGGCAGGGCAGGGTAGGGGGAAGGGCGGCTGCTACCACACTGTTGACACCGTCAAGGAGAACGGCACGATGAGGTCATGCTGCCGTCGCCCGTCGCCAACGTGGTGACCACGTGAAAGAATGCCGGCTCGCCTGGGCCACCGACATTCATCTCAACTTCGTCGATGGCGACGCGGGACCTTTTTGTGATCTTGTCACGCAGACAGGAGCCGGCGGGCTCGTGATCACAGGCGACATCTCCGAGGCCAAGACGATCGAGCAAGACCTTGTGGCCATCGAAAGCAGGCTCTCTCTCCCCATCTACTTCGTGCTCGGGAACCACGATTTCTACAACGGCAGCGTCACGGCGGTTCGCAAGGCGGTCGCCGGCCTATGCCGCCGCAGCCGACGCCTGCACTACCTTTCCGAAGAAGGCGTCATCTCCTTGAACGAAACCACGGCGCTCGTCGGCCACGACGGCTGGGCCGACGGTCGGCTGGGCGACTACGCAGGATCGACCGTGGAGCTGACGGACTACACCGTCATCGAGGAATTCATCGGGCTCAACGCCGAGGCGCGGCTGCCACGGCTGCACGCCCTGGGTGACGAGGCGGCGAACCACTTTCATCGCCACCTACCCGAGGCCTTCGAGCGTTTTCAGTGCGTCCTGCTCGCCACGCACGT
>PMBS01000255.1 GCA_003153015.1 Myxococcales bacterium | reverse complement strand
AACGTGTGCGTGGGCGGGCCCGGCTGTGTGAAGACCACCTGCAACAACGCCAAGGGCGTGCAGCAGTACTGCGGCGATGTCGGTGACAATTGCGGCGGTACGCTGAGCTGCCCGGCGACCTGCGCAAACGGCCTGCCCTGCGGCGAAACCAGCGCCCATGTTTGCGACGCTTGCGGCAACCTGTGCCTGAAACAGGTTCGCTGTGACGGTGGGGCCACAACCAGCATCAGCGGCACGGTGTACGACCCGGCGGGTCTGAATCCGCTCTACAACGTGATCGTGTCCATACCGAACGCGCCGCTGGACCTCATCCCGACGGGCGTGACCTGCGCCACTTGCGACGCCCAGGTATCGGGTCAGTCAATTGCCACGGCGCTGACCGATGCCAAGGGCCACTTTGTCCTCAACAACGTTCCCTGGGGCACCGATTTTCCGCTGGTGATGCAACTCGGCAAGTGGCGGCGCCAGGTCACCATCCCATCGTCGATGGTTACCCACCAGTGTGCGGACAATCCGATAACTGACAACCCGCCGGACGCCGCACAGCCGGACAGACTGTTGCGCCTGCCAAGGAACATCCACGATGGCGACAACAACGGCCAGTACACCAGCATACCCAAGATCGCGATTGCGGCTGGCAATGCCCACCCCAATAGTCTCGTCAATGGTGCCCAAGTCACCGATTCCACCATTACCGAGCGCTTGCAATGTCTTCTTCGCCGGATAGGTATCGATGCGTCCGAATTCAGCCTACCCGGTGGCTCGAGCTCGATTTCCTTGTACAATCAGTCGCAGGGGACTGACACCTGCAATCAGGTCAGCGGCAGCACCGCGACGTTCCCTGACGCCACCACGAATCTTTGGGACAGCCAGGCGCACCTGAATCAGTACGACGTCATCCTGCTCAATTGTGGCGGCTCGCAGGTGGACCCGACCAGCACGACAGGTCGGGCGTTCATTCCAAACCCAGCCGCAGTCGATCGGATCAAGGCTTACGTCAATGCTGGTGGCCGCGTGTTTGCCGAACACTACCACTGGGTGTGGATGCGTTCCTTCACGGGCTATCCTTCCACCTTCGGCGATGTCGCAACCTGGCTGGCGAATAGCGCATTGATTGGGCCGGATCCAAGGCCTACCCTAATTGATCAATCATTCCCAAAGGGCGTGGCGTTCGCTAGCTGGCTGTCAAATGTCAATGCGCTTGACGCCCAGGGCCGGCTAGTCCTGTCCAAAGGAGTGAAGACCACCGCGATCGACCAGATCAAACCTCCCTCACAGCGATGGATCTATGAAGCTGCGAACAGCGCGGCTCCAACCGCCGCGGCCCAATACACGCACTACTTCTCTTTCAATACGCCAACAGGTGCAGCCGAAGTAGATCAGTGCGGGAAGTTCGTCTACACTGCCCTGCACGTGAGCGATTCCGCACCAATAACCGGATTCCTGGCCGATCCAGCCACGAGCGGGGGAAACTCATTCCCTGGTTGCTGTTCCACTCGGACCGAGCTTTCGCCGCAAGAGAAGGCGCTGGAGTTCATGATCTTTGACCTCTCAGGGTGCGTGAACCCGCCCGATCTGCCGCCCCAGCCGCCACCCACAATTGGGAGCGCAGCTCCGCCGCCGCCACCCCCGCCCCCGCCGCCGCCGCCGCCGCCGCCGCCACCCACGCCGCCGGCCCCAGTGCCTCCGGCTCCGGCGCCACCAGGAGCACCGCCGCCGCCGGCTGCCCTTCCGCCCCCGCCAGCTCCGCCGCCGGCGCCACCACCCGCACCGCCATCGGTGCCACCTCCGCTAGCGCCGCCACCTCCGCCGCCACCACCACCGGCGCCGCCGGAGCCCAACATACCGATCCCTTAAGCGCTTGGGGAGCCCGCCGGCCTTGCCAGCGGCGCACCATCGCGGGAGGGCCTGGCGAGGCCGAGCGCGAGGGCGCGNNAGGGCAGAGCGAACCCTTTCAGGGTTTCCAGGTCAGTGAGGCGACCGCCCGTAGCGGCGACCTGCGGCCGCCCGTTCGCCGCCCTACTCCGGCCCTTCGCCCTTGGCCCGCTTCTCCCTCACCCGCGCGAGCGCCTGGCGTGCAGGGCTGGCGCGACGATCGCCGGCCGCAGCCCAGCGCTGGAGCAGCTCCTCGCAGGCGGTGCGCACTTCGGCACTCGCGTCGTAGACCGCGAAGTGTTGCACGATGGCCGCGGCTTCGGGATCACCGATGGCATCCAGGGCCATGATGAGGTTGCTCTTGCCACGCGGCGAGGCGGTGTGCAGGGCGGTCTCGATCTGGGGCAGGGTGCGGCGGCCGATGCGGGCCAACTGGGCGATGGCCTCGGCGGGAGGACCGCCACCGGGCTTGGTGAGCGTGTTGATCTGCGCGCCGATCTCGCGATACGAGCGGTCCTCGCAGCCGGTAGGCGACAAGAGCGCCAGCACGACGACGAGCCAGGTGCTCGTCAACCCAGCCGTCAGCCCACGCAATGCTTGTCTCCTACCTCGCCCCGGCGGCGCAGGTGGCGAGCCAGGCAACGTACCGCCACGTCAGCCACGGGCACCTCGCCGGTGTCAGCGCGGGCGCGCTCGCGCGCCTGCAGGACGGCGAAGAATCCCTCGCCAAGATCGATCACAGCCTGAGGCTGGGATTCGGAGAAGACCCGACCGCGCAAATCGGCACCGCCGTACAGGCCACGCGAATACCAAGCCAGGGTCTTGCGCAACTCGTGCAGACGCATCTTGTCGGTGGCGTGTTCCACCACCAGATCAGCATGGCGGCGCCAGACCGCCCGCTGCTCCACGATGCTGGGTGGCGCTGGTACGGGCGCGCCGGTCTCGATCGCGCAGATAGCCCGGAACAGCCAAGGATTGCCACGGGCAGCCCGGCCGATCATCACGGCGTCGCAGCCCGTCTCGCTCTTCATGCGACGGTAGTCGTCCACCGTCTTCACGTCGCCGTTGCCCACCACCGGTATCTGCTTGGGCAGGGCCACGCGCACCGCCGCGATCGCGCCCAGGCGCACCTGACCGGAGAACCCCTGGTCGCGCGTGCGCCCGTGCACGGTTACCATGGCCGCCCCCGCCTCGACCATGCGCAAGGCGAATTCGGGTGCGTTGATGCAGATATCCGACCAGCCGACCCGCTGCTTGACCGTGACCGGAATCGACGCGGGCAAGGCCGCACGCACGGCGCTGACTATCGTGGCCGCCAGCGCCGGCTCGCGCATGAGAGCGGCGCCGCACTGGCCCGAGGTGACTTTGCGCGCGGGACAGCCCATGTTGATGTCCACCATGCAGGCGCCGGCTTCTGCCGCCATCTCCGCTGCGCGCGCCAGGACCTCGGGCTGGCGACCGAAAACCTGCACAGCGAAGCGCCGGCCGCCCAAGCTGGGCCACATGCGCCGCACAACCCTTTCCGCCCCGCGGGTGAGCCCCTCGGCCGACAGGAATTCGGTGAAGGTCAAGGCCGCCCCGTGCTCCTCGCAGATCGTGCGGAAGGGCAGGTCTGTCACCGCCTCCATGGGTGCAAGCAGGGCGCCCGGGCCGATTTCGACGGAGCCGATACGCATAGGGAGGGCGAAACCATAGCATGTCCCTGACCACGCCTGGCTTGGTGAAACGCCGCGCTGGAACACAGTGGTGGCGTTTCTTCTGATCGTAGCCGCGACAGGATTCGCCTTCCTCCCGCATCATACGTGAGGCTGGGTGTCTCATCTTTATCTGGAATTCTCCCAGATTCGGCTTTACGCTTTTGCCCGCACAGCGTTACCCCCCTGTGGGCCGGCGCTGTTTTCCGAAAACTCACAAACGTGGGGCGTCATGGGGTCAGGTCAATCATCGCAGGAAAAAGCCGTAACGCGTGCATTGGGGGCCTTGGGTCTCTCTGATTCGGCAGCCTTTCTCAAGGTTGGTCGTGAGGGGTTGGCCAAGTTCACCCATCACCAGCTCTTTGAATGCAGCAAGCGGCTGGGACAGAAGGGGACAGCCAAGCTCAGCAAGAGTGCATTGGCTGAACGCATCTGGGATGACTTGAGGAGCTTGCTAGAGCCGCCCAGCGAAAAAGGCGGCAGCAACCCAGCAGCCGCGGACAAGACCGACAAGCTCGGCAAGCGGGCCGACGGCAAGATCACCGACCCTTCGCTCGAGGTACCTGAGCCGGCCCCCATTTCCCACAAGTTCGAGCTAGGGTTCCATGGCACCGTCGAAGAGTCGCGCGACATCCCGTGGACCTATGGCTACGACCGGGTGACCGGCATGGCGGTGGACCCGGACCGGCTGTTCGTGTACTGGGATGTCACCGACCAGTCAATCGAACGAGCGCGAGCCGGCCTGGGCGCGAGTGGGAAGGACGCCTGGTTGAACCTGCGCGTGTACGACAGCACCGGACGCATCTTCGACGGAACCAACGCCCATTCGTATTTCGACCACGGGCTCGACCGCCGCGATCGCCAGTGGTTCTTCCACATCGGCAAGCCCGCCTCGTCGGCGTTTGTCGACGTGGGTCTCAAGTCGCACGAAGGCTACTTCATCAAGATCGCCCGTTCCGGCCGCATCGACTTTCCCCGGCGAGAAATCGCGCCCTTCTCGGAAGCCGAGTGGCTCAGTGTGCGCTCGACCTGGGGCCCGGTGGAACATGCGGGCCGCGGGCTTCCCGGTCGTGGCGCAGCCCGTGCCCGCGGGCCCGCTCCCGGTGGCGCGGAAGGGGGACCGCCGCCCGCCCCGCGCCGCCACGTGGCGCTTCTGCCCTGGGAAGAGTCCATGGTGCTCGGCGAGGGAAGCCGCGCCGAGGTGGTCGAATGGGAGGAGCACTTCACCGACGGCCACAGCGAGTTCCATCGCCAGACTTCTTGGGAGAGCCCGGTGACAATCTCGTCCTGGGAGGCGGGACCGTTCACCCATCCGGTGGAGGCACCTGAGGCTATTCGCCAGGCCTTTGTCGGCCCGACGCGGGTCTATCGGGTGGGCGGCCGCACCCATGTCGTGCACGGCCCTTGGCAGGTGGTCATCCGTGGGTTGGGAGCACACCATGGCCGTGCGGTGGTGGCGCGCTGGGAGATTTACAAGTCGTGGATCGCCGACGAGGTCAAGGAAACTCTCGTGCGGGACGTCCATCCCGTGCTGCCGCCCGGTGCTTCCGAGCAGCTCCTGCCCGGCGCCAGTGAACGACGGTGGCGCTATGCCAGCGAAATGCGCCTAGGGGGAGCGTCGGAGGTCTTCTACCTGGGGGCCAGCGAGGTGAAAGCGCGCGGGGCCAGCGAGCGGCTGTATGTTGGCGCCAGCCAAAACATGATGCGCGGGGCGAGCGAACAACGGCTGGCCGGCGCCAGCGAGGTGCGCCTGGCCGGGGCCAGCGAACGCATGCTGGCCGGGGCGAGCGAGGCGCGCCTGGGCGGGGCCAGCGAGGCCCATTTCCTGGGGGCCAGCGAGGCGCGGCTGGTGGATGCCACGGTCAGAGGTGACGGATCCTATCCGTCACCCGACTCGATTGGTTCCAAGCCTTCGGTCAAGGAGTAAGCCTCATGCCAACCGGATATTTCGCGCTGGTTCTGCACGCACATCTGCCCTTCGTCCGTCACCCGGAAGACCCGACAGTGATGGAAGAACAGTGGTTGTACGAAGCCATTAGCGGAACCTATCTTCCCCTCATCCAGATCTTCGAGGGTCTGCAAGCCGACGGCGTGCCCTACCGCTGCACGGTTTCGTTGTCCGCGCCGCTCATCAGCATGCTGACCGACGACCTGCTCAAGACCAGGTACGCTGACCACTTGGACGATCTGATCCTGCTCGCCGAGAAGGAGCTGGAACGGACCAAGCCCGAACCGCAGTACCACCGCCTGGCTGAGATGTACCACAATCGCTTCCTCAGCCTGCGCCACACCTGGCGTTGCCATGAAGGCAACCTGGTGACCGCCTTCCGTCACCTGCAGGACGCGGGCGGGCTCGAGGTCATCACCTCGACCGCCACCCACGCCTTTTTTCCGCTCATGGACCGCAACTGGGCCGCGCTGCGCGCGCAGGTGCACACAGCGGCGGATCTCTACGAAAAGCACTTCGGCCGTCGCAGCGCGGGCATGTGGCTGGGCGAATGCGGCTACGTGCCGGGGGTCGACGAGTTGCTGCGCGAGGTGGCGATTCGCTACTTCTTCGTGGACAGCCACGCCATCCTGTACGCGGATCGGAGGCCAGTGTACGGCGTGTATGCGCCCATCTACTGCGCCACCGGCGTGGCCGCCTTCGGCCGCGACACCGAATCATCCGAACAGGTTTGGAGCGCCAAGCACGGCTACCCCGGGGATCCGCACTACCGCGATTTCTACCGCGACATCGGCTTCGANNTCTGGCCGCGGGCATGGACCGGCCGCCCATCATCGTCAGCCCCTACGACGCCGAGCTGTACGGACATTGGTGGTACGAGGGTCCCATCTTCCTGTCCGATGTCTATCGCCAACTTCATTTCGACCAAAGTGTTATCCAGCCCATCACGCCCAGCGAGTACCTCGACCGGCATCCGACCAACCAGCTCGCCACCCCGGGCACGTCGTCCTGGGGACTCAAAGGCTACGGCGAGCAGTGGGTGAACGAAAGCAACGCGTGGACCTGGCGCCACATCCACGCCGCGGGCGAGCGCATGGTGGAACTGGCGCGCCGGCACTGGGGCGCTACTAATCCGGTGATCGTGCGGGCGCTCAAGCAGGCTGCCCGCGAATTGATGCTAGCCCAGGCCAGCGACTGGACGTTCATCATGGCCACCGGGACTACCGTGCCCTACGCCACCCGCAGATTCAACCAGCACATTGTCCGTTTCACCCGGCTCTACGAAGACTTGACTAAGGGCGCGGTGGACGAGCCCTACCTGGCCAGCATTGAAGCACAAGATAACATCTTCCCGGACGTCGACTACCGCATCTACGCCACGTAGCCGCGGAAGCCCACCGTCGACCGTCCACCGTTCGCAGCCCGGAGTCGCGAGCAGTCCCCGGTACGCTGGGGTGGAGTCTGCGGCCGCGCCTAGCAAGACGCAGGGGTTGCCTCTGTCCGCCAAGCAGCCCCGACCGACTCGGGCTCTGGACAACGCGGTCGCAGCGCCCGCGCCGGGCACTGCGGATAGCCGCGACGGTCGCCGCTCGCCCAGCGACTTTTCGATTGTGCCGCCGCCGCCTGCCAAAGCACCGCTCAAGGTCCTGTTCGTGGCCTCGGAGGTCGCACCATTCCGCAAGACCGGGGGTCTGGCCGATGTGGCAGGCGCCCTGCCACGGGCGCTGGCGCGCCGAGGTATCGATGTGCGGGTGGTGATGCCGCTTTACCAGGGCATCCCGTGGAACGAGCTGGAGCGCCTGGAAGGCATGGTGCCCATTCCCATGTACTTTGGCACGGCTTGGGCGGGCGTGCGCATGGGCCGGCTCCCCGGTACCGACGTGCCGGTGTATTTCCTCGAGTACAACCGGTTCTTCGATCGGCCCGATCTCTACGGACCACCCGGCCAGTCGTACCAGGACAATTTGGAGCGTTTTGCCCTGTTTTCGCGAGGCGCGCTTGAGCTGTGCAAGGTACTGGGTTGGATTCCTGACGTCATCCATGCCAACGATTGGCAAACCGCCCTGGTGCCGGTGTACGTGAACACGGTCGAGTGGGCCAAGCCGCTACACGCCAGCGCCACCCTGTACACCATTCACAATCTGGCCTACCAGGGGAATTGGGAAAGCGGCGCACTGTTCATTACCTGCCTGGGTTGGAATCATTTCAACTCGGGTGAGTTCGAGCACTTCGGCGACATGAACTTGATGAAGGCTGCCATCCGGCATTCCACCCTCCTCTCCACAGTCAGCCCGACCTACGCGCGCGAGATCCAAACTCCGAGCTACGGCTTCGGCCTCGACGGCGAGTTGGCCGCGCGCGGGCGCGATCTGCGCGGTGTGCTCAACGGCATCGACGTGGAGACGTGGAACTCGGCCACCGATCCGCACTTGCCCGCGCGTTTCGACAGGGACGACCTCGCCGGCAAGGCGGTGTGCAAGGCTGCCCTGCAAAGGGAAATGGGATTGCCTGAACGCCCGGATGTGCCGCTTTTCGGCGTGGTCGGGCGGCTCACGCCGCAGAAGGGCTTTGACGTGCTGGCGCACACGCTGGACCACGTACTGGGCTGGAACCTGCAAATGGTTCTGTTGGGCTCGGGGGATAGGGAGGCGGAAAGCTTTTTCTCGTCGGTGTGTGCACGCCGGGGCGACAAGTTCCGCGCGTACATCGGTTTTCAGGACGGCCTCGCCCACCGGATTGAGGCGGGCTGTGACTTCTTGCTCATGCCCTCGCGCTACGAGCCGTGTGGGCTGAGCCAGATGTACAGCCAGCGCTACGGCACCCTGCCCATCGTGCGCGCCACCGGCGGCCTGGTGGACACTGTGCAGAACTACGACGAGCGCGCCGGCGCGGGAACCGGCTTCACGTTCTACGACCTGTACCCCTCCGCTATTGCCAACACCATGGGCTGGGCGCTTTCGACCTACTTCGATCGACCAGCCCATATCACGGCCATGCGCCGGCAGGCCATGCAGCAGGACTTCTCATGGGCGAGAGCGGCGGAGGCCTACGAGCGGCTGTATCTTGAGGCGTATCAGCGTCGGCGCGGGCACCCCTTCGGAGCATAGTGGGAGCATAGTGGTTTCAAGCGCCATCTTGCCTTCACCGGATCGAATCTGCAAAAAGCGCCGATAATCGAGATTACTACATCCACCTGCATACCCAAACTATCCCTCTACCCAAGGCCCACCGCTGCCCCGGGCATGACTCTCGTCATTCATCGCTACGACGAGTCATTCGGATCGCCCGTCAAGGAGGCCACGAAATGCATCGTTCGAATGAACTCATTCGGCAGAAGCCAAGCCGCCTTCCCTCCTTGGTCATGCTAGGGTCGATGCTAGTTGTCGCCACGAGCGCGCCCGCAAGTCCCGGAGAGAAGGTCCGACAGAACAGGCGAGACTTGAAGGCCGAGCCTGCGGACTTTGAGGGCCCTGTTGCTGTAGAACTCCACGAGGCATTCAAGAGCGGCGCAGCACTCGTAGAACTCGAATTGAAGGCTCCGCGAGGCACACGGTGCGGGGAATTGGTCGTTTCGGTGGACCGTTCCGGCGAGAAGATAGAGGTCAAAATCGAGGGCGTCCGCCGTCGAGGCCGTTCCGTTGCTCTTATCCTATGTCTTGGGGAGGCCCCCCGAGCTCCGTCTGCCATCGTGGACCTGACGAGCGACGTAGGCCATCACGACCTTGTTTTGACTCGGAAGGGGTCATCAGACGTTTTCGGGCTAGACATTAGTGCCGAAAGGATCGCAATTCAGCCTAGCCGTACAAAGAGCATTTCGATATTGGAGACAGAAGGGACTCTCCTGCGTGCGCCTTTCCATTCCATTTGGCTGACTATTCACTACCGCGACAAAGCAGCCCGCGAACGATTTCGAGAGCAGACCAACACTCTGTTGCACGAACTGGAAGCTGTTGGGGCGCACCATTTCAAACCCAAGGCCGGGAAATACGCGCCCTATGGTGCCTGGAGCGCACTTGATCCCGAACCGCCGCCTTCAAAGTCGTTCCCTCCGCCCGTCATAGACCGCTATTTCTTCCATTACGATGGCGAATTCGAGCCACTGGTAGACATAGTCGAGAAGTGGAAGAAATACGACCGACCATACATCGATGAATCTCCGCCGGACGGATACATGAGTACACACGTCGCTGGATGGCATGGCCGCTGGTTCAACACAAGCCCCCAAACGGTGAGTGACAAGGCCTATCGTCTTGGCCGGCGATGGGAGGCAGAAGAACGTTTGCGACGAGCTGTCAAGTCCACCAAACAGAGCACGCCGAAAGAGTCCGGAGAAGACAGCCATGGCCTAAATCCTTGAAATACCCATTACACCTTCGCCGCAGCCCCGGATGTCTTCCAACTGCGTTCCATCCTTCTGGGAGAGGTGTCCCGCTGCCGAGGGATCCCTCAAGGCGTGGTTTTCCCAGGCGAGCAGTTCGCTCGTCGAGATCACCACCCGCACCATCCAAGGCAGGCTGCTCCTCAGACCCTCGCCTGAGCTGACCGACATCATCCTCGGCGTCATCGGCAAGGCCCAGAATCTCTACGAGATGACCATCCATACCTTCGTGGTCGTCTCAACCCGCTGGCCGGCGAAGTGAACCTGGTGCTGGGCCTGGAACCGGGCACGCCGGCGCGCACCGCCGACGTGGAGGTGGACGGACGTGCTTTCAAGTCCATCACCGTCGACCGGCACGATCTCTTCAACCTGTGGAGCGGTCCCTACGGCGAACACGAGGTGGTGGTGCGCGTTTACGGCCACGGGGTGGCCGCCTACGCCTTCACCTTCGGTCAGTAACCGGGGCATCCGCGAGCAGCTCCTCCAGCTTCTCCAGGCTCGATGGCTTGGCGAGGTGCTTGTCGAAGCCAGCGTCGCGTGCCCGCTGCAGGTCATCGGGCTGGGCGTAGCCGCTCAGGGCCACCAGAAACACGTCTTTCAGCGCTGGGTCGGCCCGGAAAGCGCGTGCGACCTCGTAGCCGTCCAT
>PMBS01000291.1:35199-45500 GCA_003153015.1 Myxococcales bacterium | reverse complement strand
CACCCTGCCCACCCCACCCCGCTCGCTTCGCTCGGCCTCGCGCGTTGGTACGCCGCCGGCGGAGCCGGCGGGCTCCCCGCGCGACTAGGTCGCTCGCACACTAACTACCACCTACGCCTACCTCACCGGACGCCTTCACTCAGGTACATTGGTCATTGTGACGATGTTGTGTAGGACACTCCATGGATGCCGCCACATGGCTCAAGCAACTCGGTGACCAGTCTGGCCAGACTGACAAGCGCGCGCGTCTTGCGGAGTTGGTGGCCTACATCGGTTCGGTCCCCACCCTGGATGACCTATTGTTCGAGGTCACCGATCGCACCAGCGCGTTCTTGAACGCGGAACGCACGACGCTGTTCATGTCCGATGCCCAGGGCCAACTACGGGCCGTGGCTTGGGTCGAAGGCTCCGCGCGCGAGTTGCAACTGCCGCGCGATCCGACCAATGTGATCGGCTTCGCGTACGCCGCCAAGGCTCCGCTTAGCTTCAAGAACCTGAACGATGCCAACGAACTGACGCGCTTGCATCCGCGACTGCGGCCCGACGACCGGCTGGACCGATGGCTGGGGATCACGATCCAGGGCGCCATGGTGGCGCCGCTCCTGGTTGGCGATCTGCCCTTCGGTGTCGTGCTGGTGGCCAATCGCCAGGATGAATCCGGGCTCTTCGTGCCGCGCGATCTGGTCTACGTCGGCGATCTATCTCGGGCCACGGCGAAAGCCTTGGCCCGGCTGCTGGGGCCGCGCGAAGTGGCCGCGCCGCCGCCCGCACCGCCGCCCGCTGCAACCACGCCCGTGCCTCGCAGCGCGACGGTGGGCGCCCGCACGACTCCAGTCGCGCCGGCTGCCGGGCAGCCCAAGAAAGGGCCCCCCACGCCCGAGGCGAAGGCGGGCTTGGTCGAGCCGGAGCGGGCACGGAAGAAGCCGGCCGGCAAGTGGGACTCGCTTGTCGATGGCGGCATTGTGCCGGCTGAAACCTTGACCAAGGCGCTCTCCTCGGCGGAGCAATCCGATCAAGATCCAGCCCGCTACCTCATTGAGAAGGCGGGGGTGAATCGTGCCGAGGTCGAGAAGGCGCTCTCGACCTACTACAACGCGCCCTTCTACCGTTTCAGCGCAAACCAGCGGATACCGGACGATCTGCGTGGCCGCCTGCGCATCGAGTACCTAAAGAAGATGGGCGCGGTGCCCATCGAGCGGCGTGGCTCGAAGCTCATCGTGGTCATCGACGACCCGGCGGATTTCTCCCGTTGCGATGCCCTGCGTGCCATCGAGACGGATCGTGAGGTGGTATTTCACGTCGGCATCAAGGACGAGATCGCAGCTTGTATCGAGGCGTCGTACGGCATGCGGCCGGACGTCAATGTCTTGCTCAAGGAGCTGTCCGACGACGAGGGCGCCGGGGCGATCGACGAGCCTGGCGACGACGAAGTGGAAGGTGAGGAGTCGGACAGCGCCATCATCAAACTGGCCAACCAGGTCATCATCGACGCGTTCCAGCGGGGAGCGTCCGATATCCACATCGAGCCCTATGGCAAGGAGGACAACACCCGCATCCGCTTCCGCATCGATGGCGATTGCGTGCGCTATCAGGAGGTTCCGCCCGCCTTTCGCAATCCTCTGGTGGCGCGCTTCAAGATCATGGCCAAGCTGGACATTTCCGAACGGCGCAAGCCCCAGGACGGAAAGATCAAGTTCCGCATGCGCGACCGGACCATCGAGCTACGTGTCGCCACCCTGCCCACTGTCAACGGGAACGAAGACGTGGTCATGCGTATTTTGGCCGCCTCCAAGCCCCTTCCGCTGGACGAAATGGGCATGAGTCAGCGCAACCTCGACGAGATGCGGAAGCTCCTGGCCAAGCCCTACGGCCTGGTCCTGTGCGTGGGGCCTACCGGATCTGGCAAGACCACGACGCTGCACTCGGCGCTCGGCAGCATCAACACCACCGACATGAAGATCTGGACGGCCGAGGATCCCGTGGAAATCACCCAGGCTGGTCTGCGCCAGGTGCAGGTGCAGGCCAAGATTGGCCTCGATTTCGCCTCGGCCATGCGCGCCTTTCTGCGTGCCGACCCGGACGTCATCATGGTGGGTGAAATGCGTGACACGGAAACCGCCAGCACCGGTGTAGAGGCGTCGCTGACCGGCCACTTGGTGCTCTCCACCCTGCACACCAACAGCGCGCCGGAAACCATCACGCGCCTCATCGACATGGGACTGGACCCGTTCAGCTTTGCCGACGCTCTCTTGGGCGTGCTGGCCCAGCGCTTGACCCGCGGGCTGTGCAAGAAGTGCCGCCAGCAGTACGATGCCACCGACAACGAGGTGGATGAGATCATACAGGCGTTCGGTGAGGAGGATTCCGCCCGTCGTGGCTTTGCCCGCGGCCGGGTGAAGCTGTGGCAGGGCGTGGGGTGCGAAGCCTGCGCCAAGACTGGCTACAAGGGGCGTATTGCGGTACACGAACTGCTGGTGAACGACGACGGGATCAAAGTGGCAATCGCCAAACGTGCGCCGGTCGAGGAAGTACGTCGCCTCGCCGTGGCCGGGGGCATGACTACTTTGCTCCAGGACGGAATCGAGAAGGCCATCGCGGGCAAGACTGACGTGAAGCAAGTCTTGGCCGTCTGCTTGCGGTAAGCAGCGATCCGAAGTTTCCCGCATACGCTCCTAGGAATTTCCGGCTAGTTCCAATAACATCCGGACCGAGCACGCTGCTGTCCATGGACGGTNNGGTTTTCCGCGACGCTTCGGCGGGTACGTATTGGTCAAGCCCCTGGCTCGTGGGGGCATGGGAGCGCTTTATCTGGCGGTGCACGGGCAGCGGGGCCTGGAGAAGCTGTGCGTGGTCAAGACGGCATTGCCGCACCTGGCGGGCAGGAGCTACGTGCAGCGGTTCAAGGACGAGGCCAAGGTGGTGGTGCGCCTGAGTCACGGGAACCTGGTGGGCGTGTTCGATGCCGGCCAGGTCCATGGCGAGATCTACCTCGCCATGGAGTTCGTTGAGGGAAAGGACCTGCGCGCGGTGTGGAACCGCTGTGCCCAGAAAGGCATCGCGTTTCCGCTGCCCGTGGCGGCCCACATCGTCAAGGAGCTGATGCGGGGCCTCGCCTATGCGCACGGATTCGAGGGGCTGCGCCTGGTCCACCGCGACGTATCGCCGCCCAACGTGCTGCTTTCCTATTCGGGTGAGATCAAGCTGACCGACTTCGGCCTGGCCACGTCCACCCTGAAACTGGAGAAGACGGCGCCCGGCGTGATCTTCGGCAAAGTTAGCTACATGGCACCGGAACAAGCGCGCGCGGAGACGCTCGACGGTCGCACTGACATCTATTCTGCCGGCGTCATCTTGTGGGAGCTGCTCACGGGCCGGCAGCTCTTCGCCGCCGGCGCGCGTCCCCCGGGTGCACCAGGGCAGGAACAGGAGGACCTGCTGGAACGCGTGCGGCACCCTGAGATCATGCCCCCTTCGAAGCGCGCCATTCGCGTTCCGCCCGAGCTGGATGCAATCACCATGAAGGCGCTTGCGGTACGGCCCGAGGACCGCTACCAATCCGGCGAGGAGCTGCGCTCGGATCTGGCCGCCTTCCTGGCCAGGACAGCCCCCGCCATGGACGGGCATCAGGTGGCGCACTTCATGCGCGAGCTGTTCGGGGAGATCATCCCGCGCGAGCGCGAGGAGCGGCAGGCGCTTACGGCCAGCGCGACCGCGCTGCTGGATGCGACAGGCGAGAGCGCACCTAGCCCGGCGCACTCGCCGGAAGTGGTGGAGGGCCGGGCCGACCGAGCTGACACCGCCCCGCTCGGCCGGCGAGGCAAGCCCTTGGTGCCAGCGGACGGCGGTCACTCGTCCGACGAGGGGTCGCGCATGGTGGGCTCGCTGCTGGCCGGACGCTATCAGATCAAGCGCCTGCGCGGCGAGGGGGGCATGGGTCGGGTGTACGAAGCCGAACACATAGAAATCGGCAAGCGCGTGGCGGTCAAAGTCCTGCACCCGGCTTACTCGCGCACGCCCGATCTGGTCGAGCGTTTCCGCCGCGAGGCGCGCGCGGCCTCGCGCATCGAGCACCCCAACGTGGTCAACGTGACCGACTTTGGCACCACGGCCGAAGGTTCGCTGTTCTTCGTGATGGAGTACATCGAGGGGATCGAGCTGGGCCTGCTCATCCACCGCGAGGGGCCGCTGGCCATCAACCACGCCCTGCGCATCACCGAGCAGATGTGTGCGGCGCTGCAGGCTGCTCACGATGCGGGCGTCATCCACCGCGATCTCAAGCCGGAGAACATCCTGCTGGTCGGACCGGCCATGGTAGCCCGCACTCCCAATGGGCCTGGGGGCCAGCCTGCTGGCGAAGTCGAGGCGGCGATGCCCGACCTGGTCAAGGTGCTCGATTTCGGCATCGCCAAGAGTGACGAGATCGACGACAGCCCGCGCATCGGGAAGCGCCTGACCCGCCCGGGGGTGGCCATGGGCACGCCCGAATACATGGCTCCCGAGCAGGCTGCGGGCCATCCCGCGGATCCGCGTTCGGATATCTACGCGGTGGGTTCGATTCTCTACGAGATGCTGACGGGCATTCCCCCCTATGACGGCGAGAACGTCATGGAGATCCTGCACAAGAAAGCCAATGAGCCGCCGCGCCCGATGGTCGAGTTGAGACCCGATGTGCCTGCGTCGGTGGTTGCCCTGGTGGACCGAGCCATGGCGCGTGAGCCGAGCGATCGGCCACAGAGCATGGCCGAGTTGGCGCGCCAGATCCGCGAGGTCGAGATTGCTCTGTCGGTGACGCCGGCGCCGGTGCTGCTGGCGTTGCCGCCGGCTGAGCAAGCGCGCAATGAGGAATCGTTGCCCATCACGGATTTCTTCGCCATCCCGGGCCGCCTGTGGGCCACTGCCAGGTCTTGGCGTTGGCTGTTGCTGGGGGCGGCCATCCTCGGGGCGCTGGCGCTGGTGCTGGTAGCGAGAGGAAGTACGCGTGCGCCGATGCGGGCCAGGGCGGGCGGGGCCGGCCAGGCGGCTGCCACGGTGCCGGTGGTGACGCCACCGGTTCAGCCGGAGCCGTCTCTGAATTCGCTTGACGCAGCACTGGCCCCGGACACGCAGAGCCCGTCGGATGGCGAAGTGCCCGGCGCCGAGGAAAGCCAGGCGGGCGCCGAGCCGGCCCCCGCCGAGGAGACTCCCCGGCGCGAAGCCAGCTCGCGGCCCCGATCGACGCGCGCTTCGCCGAGCGTGGCCTTGTCCCAGGCGGAGAGCAGCAAGCTCTTGCAGGACGGTCGCGATTTCTTGCGGGCCCAGCGTTTCGACGAAGCTCGCTCGGCATTCGAGCGACTGGTCCACTCGGGCAAGGTTCGCGGGCCCGCACTGGTGGGCTTGGCCAAGATTGCCTTTCAGAAGCACGATTACCAGGAGGCGGTCGATCGGGCGCGCGAAGGCGCACGCGCCGGCGGCGGGGCTGAAGCGCGCGTGGTGCTGGGCGACGCCTACTTCCGCCTGGAGAAGTTCGCGGAGGCGCGTAAGGCCTACGAGGACGCGCTCAAGCTCGACCCCGACAACCGGACCGCGCGGCAGAATCTGGATCTGGTCGAACGCCGAGGAAACTAGCTGATGGTGGCGTCGTGACTACGCACTACCCACGCCATTTCGGCAAGTACCTGCTGCTGCGCTCGCTGGCCAAGGGTGGGATGGGCGAGATCTACATGGCAGCCCTGGGACAGATCGGCGGTTTCGAGAAGTTGTGCGTGATCAAGAAGGTCTTGTCGGAACAAGCCGATCCGAGCAAGGCCAAGCGCTTTCTCGACGAGGCCAAGGTGGTGCTGCGCCTCAACCATTCGGCGCTGGTCAACACCTTCGATGCCGGCGAGGTGGGCGGGGAATTCTACATCGCCATGGAGANNGCGAGGTGTGGAATCGCTGCGTGCGCAGGCGCCAGCGCATCCCCATCGAGGTGGCGCTGCACGTGGCACGCGAGGTGGCGCGGGTTCTCGCCTACGTGCACGGCTATGGCGATCTCAAGCTGGTTCACCGGGACATCGCGCCGCCCAATATCCTGCTCGGCTACAACGGCGACGTGAAACTCACCGACTTCGGATTGGCCCGCAGTGCGCTCAAGGAGGAGAAAACCCAGCCCGGCGTTGTGTTTGGCCGCGCCGCCTATCTGGCGCCCGAGCAAGCCCGAGGCGAAGTGGCCGACGGCCGCACCGACGTGTACACCCTGGCCGTCGTGCTATGGGAGCTTCTAACCGGGCACCAGTACTTGCCCATCTCGGGCCTGGATCCCTCGGCCGGTTTGGCGCTGGTCCGTCATCCCAAACCCACGCCGCCCTCGACACGCGCCCCGTGGATTGTGCCGGAGCTGGACAAGGTCGTGATGCGGGCGCTGGCTCCCGACCGCGCGCAGCGCTACCAGAGTGCCGAGGAGTTTCGACTCGCGTTGTCGGATGTGATCTCCCAGACTGCACCACGGACAGACCCGGCCCGCGTGGTCGAGCTGATGCACACCATTTTCGAGGAGTCCATCGACAAGGAGCGCGCCGAACGCGAACACCTGCTCAAGGAGGTGATCCCGGCCTTCCGGGCATCATCGCCCACGCCGCCTGCGCCCGATGATGCCGACGGGCGGGTCACCCTGCCGTTGGAGTCGCTTGCCAGCGCGGAGAGGAGCGGCCGTACGTCGACGCCCAGCGGTCAGGCACCTGGCCAGGCCAGACCCAGGCGAAACACGGGTGGCCATGCCCACGAAGCGAAAGGCAAAGCAGGTAACGGCGCGCAGCTGCCCGGGGTGACCCCGTCCCCGGCCACGGCCGATGGACGCCGTGCCCGGCGCGAGGCTGCCATGCGTGTGCTGGCTGAGTTGGCCGCCGAGGACGCGGAACCGACCCCGGCGCCCGTGCAGGCACGCAAGTAGGACGGGGTTCTACCGGGTGTGGTCTCGGCGGACCGCGCCCACCAGCATCACCACTTGCATGACCAGGGCCCGGTCACCCTCGACCTGCAATCGCCCGGCGAGCAACGCCTGCAAGACGGCGAGCGTGCCGCTCGACAGCTCCTCACAGGTGCGGCTGTCCACGCGCACGGTGGAACGCGGACGGCCGGCGCGCATGCCCGATGGGCCAAACGCCACGTCGAGTGCCCAGCGTCGCCGGCGGCGCCCCTGGATCTCGACGCTGATGCGCCCGTCGATCTGCGCCAGTAGGCTGATTTTTCCCTCGTCGACGCACAACAGATCCATCACGTCGGTGTCCGGCGGCAGGAGAGCGGGAAGATCGGGTTCCTCGCGAAACAGGGCCAGGAAATCGGCCACGCTCTGCCGGATCCAGACGTCTCGATCGTTGTCCGGATTTACATGACTGAACGGCCCATGCCGTGGACGCGACTCGCAGGGTTTCACGAGCAGGGCTTCCTCGCTGGCGCAAAGATCCCATGTGCCGCCGCCCGGGCCTGAGAGAGTCACGCGCACCGACGGGCTGTCAGGGGGCGGGCGGCGAGACGCCGCTGCAAAAGCGCGCGGCAGCCAGGATTCGATGATCTGGTGGGCCGAAACATCAGCCGGCGGACGGCGCCAGCCGCTCACGGGCTACCGTCGCCTCTTGCCGGCCGGGCCTGACCGCCGGCTCGGCGCTCGGGGCGTCGCCTTGCCGGGACGCCTTGCCTGCGGGTGTCGGGTTTTCGCCGCACGCGCAGCTTGCCCTCGGCGCTCGCGTGGCGGCCGCGCCCGATCCCCGTGCAGCCGCATGTCCACTTGCCGGCGCGCCACACTGGCGGACAGGACCTCGACCTTGACCGTATCGCCGAGCGAGAAGGTCCGGCCCGATCGCCGGCCCACCAGGCGACAGGCCACCTCGTCGTAGTCGTAGAAATCGTCGGGGAGAAGATGTTCGGTGCGCACCAGGCCCTCGACGAAAGGCTGGTCGGCTGCCACGAACATGCCGAAACTGGCGACGCCTGAAATAGTGCCGGTGAGCACGTCGCCCACGCGGTCACGCATGAAGAAGGAACGATAGAGGTCGACCACCTCGCGTTCCACCTCCATGGCCTTGCGTTCGGCGAAGGACGAGTCAGTGGCGATGCGCCGCAGTTCCTCGGGGGACAGCGACGGTCCTTGCGCGAGCGGCGGAAATCCCCCGGCCGGCTTGCCCAGGCTGGCCAGCCGTCGCTTGAGCAAGCGGTGCACCACCACGTCGGGATAGCGGCGGATGGGCGAGGTGAAGTGCAAGTAGGCCGTGGCGGCGAGGCCGAAGTGGCCCACGTTGGTCCCGTCATAGGTGGCCTGTTTGAGCGAGCGCAGGAGCTGAAAGGAGAGGGCCTTCTCCGCCGGATGGCCCTGCAGCCGCTTGAGCACGGCGGCCAGGCCCGAGGGTGTGCGCGCTTGCTCCTCGTCGACCAGGATGCCGTAACGCTCGGCCATGGCCGAGAAGTTGTGCATCTTCTCGGCGTCGGGCGCGGGATGAATCCGCCACAGGGTGGGCTCGTCGCGCTCTTGGAAGCTTTCGCCCACCGCCATGTTGGCGGCCAGCATGAACTCCTCGATCATGGCATAGGCGTGGCGCTCGCCCGGATCGCGCCGCGCACGCCGGATGTCGCGCACCAGCCCGGGATCGTCGTGGTCCAGTTCCACCACCACTTGCGGCAGATCCAGGTCCAGGGCGCCGAGTTGCTGGCGCCGCGCCCGCAGCCTGCGCGCCAGCGCGTCCAGCCCGCGCAGAGCCGGCAAGAATGGCTCGTACTTCTTGTGTTTGCCCTGCACCTTGCCGGCCAGGGCAGCGGCCACGCCGGGATAGTCCAGGCGTGCGCGCGAATGGATCACGGCTGCGCAGAAATCCCTGTCCCGCACCGCCAGATTGCTGTCGAAATCGATGCGCACCACCATGGCGAGGCGATCCTGGCCGGCCAGCAGCGAACAGATATTGCCGGAGAGCGCTTCCGGCAGCATGGGGATGGCGCGATTGGGAAGATACAGGCTGCAGCCCCGGCTGCGCGCTTCGCGGTCGAGCGCCGTGCCCTCGCGCAGGTAGTGCGAGACATCCGCCACCGCCACCCACACGCGGTGGCCGCCGCCCGGCAGCGACTGCAGGGCCACGGCATCGTCGAAGTCGCGCGCGGTCTCCGGGTCGATGGTCATGAAGGGGACGTCACGCAGATCTGCGCGATCTCGCCGGTCGGCGTCTTCAACCTTGCGCGGCACCTGCTCCGCGGCGTGCGCCACCTCGGCCGGGAATTCGTCGGAAATATCGGCGCAGGCCAGGACCTTCTCCACCTCGGTAAGCGGATCCTCGGGCCGTCCCAGCACCTTGAGCAGTGTCACTTCCAGCGGGGCGCCGGCCTGGGCGGGATAAGACGCGATCTCGGCCACCACGGCCAACCCCGGGCGTGGCGGCGCGCCGCCGCCGCGCAGGACCACCGGCTCGGTGATGCGCGGATCGTCGGGCTGAAAGCGCAGAGTGCTTCCCGCCGCCACGATCTGTCCCGTGATCTTGCCGCGCCCGCGCTCGAGCACACGGGTGACCCGGCCCTCCAGCCCGCGCGGACCCACCCACCACTCGACCTCGACCCGATCGCTGTCCATGGCGGTATCGCGGCTGCGCCGGTTGACGTGAACGTCCTCTGACCCGTCTTCCGGCACAACGAACCCGTAGCCGTCGGGATGCACCTTGATTCGTCCGGTGACCACGCGAGCCGCGGGACGCTCGTTTTCTGTATTCATCTTATCAGCCCAGCATACACGCGCCCGCCGCCCACGGTGGTGGCAAGCTAGCTTTTTTTCACCACAGAGGACACAGAGGTCACAGAGCCGGATCGGAAAGGGAAAGGTTGGATTCGGTCCGGTCCGAACCCCTTCTTCCTTTCCGACCTCTGTGTTCTCTGTGCTCTCTGTGGTGAAGAAAGCTAGCTTCTTACGGCGCGTGCAGCGCGTAGAGTTTCTTGTCGTCGGTGCCCACGTAGATGGTGCCGTCCGCGGCCAGGATGGGCGAGCTGTCCACGTCGCCGCCCAACTCCACCGACCAGCGTAGCTTTCCGTCGGGTTCCAGACAGTACAGGCGGTCGTCCTGGGATCCGAACAGGATGGCGCCGGCCGCGTCCACCAAAGCGGACGAAAGAATGCGATCGCCGGTGCGGAACGTCCAGGCCGGTGTGCCGTCGCGATGAACCGCGTAGAAGAGGCCGTCGAACGAGCCCACGTAGACCGTCCCGTCGCGGCCAATGGCGGGCGCTGCCCGGATGTCGTCGCCGGTGGAAAAGGCCCACACGATCTGGCCGAGGGGGCTTATGGCGTACAGCTTGTTGTCATCGGATCCGAAGTA
>PMBS01000291.1:0-35139 GCA_003153015.1 Myxococcales bacterium | reverse complement strand
CCGAAGTAGATGGTTCCGTCCAGGCCTATGGTGGGCCCGCCGTCCACATCGCATCGGCTGGCGTCGGGACCTACCCCCAGCGTCTGCGCGCAGTTTCCCGCGCGCAGCTTCCACAGCGACTTGCCATTCTTGCCGTCGAGCGCATATAAGAAGTCGTCGTCGGATCCGACGTAGATCGCCCCGGAAGCGGAGAGAGCTGGTGCGCTGAAGATCAGATCACCCGTGGCAAACGACCAGCGCAGCTTGCCCTGCCGATCGATGGCGTGCAGCCGGCCATCGTGGCTGCCCACGAAGACCAGGCCGTCGGACGAGAGCGCCGGCGACGAGGTGATGGGCCCAGCGGTCTCGAAGGTCCAGCGAATTTCCGGCTTCTGGGCTGGCAGCCGGTAGGGCGAGCGGCCCCGGTGCTGGGGCTCGAAGCGGAACATGGCCTGCGCCGGCGGCCCCACGGCAATGGTGGCCGCGCCGGTGGTGGCAGGGGGCGCTACGCAGGAAATCGCAGCCGGCTCCTTGGGCCAGATGCACTGGCCCGCTTCACAGACGCGGGCCAGCTTGCAGTCGTTGTCGGATCCGCAGCCCACCGGCGAGGCGTGGGCGCACCCCGCCACCCCGATGATGAGGAGTCCCAGCGCACACAGTGGCCGGCGCTGGTTCTGGTTTTGATGGCCTGCGAGCAAGCGAGGTCGAGCTAGTAGAGATTGAGCAACAGGTTGACGCCGATGCTGTACCACACATCGTTGCGATCGTTGATCGTCTTTGACTCGGGGTATTCCGCAAGAGTTGCCGCCACCTCAGCAGCTAGCGATGTGCTGTGGGTTTGCAGGAACTCGGCCCCAACCCCAGCGGCGCCAGCTATGCCTCGGCAGTCCGACCAGTCGCCCGAGTTGTTGCTCCATTCGATGCAACCCAGGCCCATGCCAAGCCGCGAGTACAGCCAGGGCAGCATGAAGAACTGCGGCCCTGCGGTATACGTCGTCTGCGCGAAGCTCGTCTTTCCGTTGAAAACGGTGCCGGAGAACTGGGCCCAGGCCCCGTCGATGGCCAGCAGCACCATCCAGCGCGGCGTGATTCCGAAGCCAAGATGAAGTGCGTACGAGAGGCCTGCCTCGTGGGCCGTGACATCCGTGGCACTCAGCGAAAGGCTGCTCACGCCCAGCCCGAGAGTGAGCATGAAGGGACGGTAGGTCGAGCGCATCGGGACCGCGTACGGCGGTGCCGATGGCGGATAGTAGCCGGGGTGGTACCCGTAGCGGTAGCGCGGGCCGTAGCCTGGTGGCGGGCCGTAGCCTGGTGGCGGGCCGTAGCCGGGTGGCGGGCCGTAGCCTGGCGGCGGGCCGTAGCCGGGTGGCGGCGCAGGCGCAGCCTCGGGAGCGGGCGGCGGCGCGGGCACGGCCTCGGTCCCTGGTGGCGGCGCGGGAGTGGCTGGCGGAGCCGCTTCGGCCGCCGCTGCAGTGGGAGGCGCATCAGCCGCCCAGCTCTGTTGCGCGAGGGCTGCAGTGTGAAAGCCAATCACGGCGAACGTCGCGGTCGCGACGACGGAAATTCGCCTAAACATCCGATTCGGGCCGGTGGTTTCCATGACACTCTCCTTAAACTGGGCATTAGCATACTCGCAACTTACAAGATTGGTGCCAGCATCCTGGAAGTGCAATCTCCATGACGACTTTGGGCCTGCCTGACGTACAATGGCCCCGACCATGCCGGGCCCAGGCTCAGCGGGATTGTTTGCGTCGCTACGCAGCGCTGCTCGACTCGCACAGGAATCTTTTTTGGTCGGGGTTGCCGACGCCGGGGAACGGGCGCGCGTGGTGGCTGCGCTTTCCGCTGAGGGCGTCGTGGTGGAACTGCCTACTGTTGAACAGGCACTTGACCGCCTGGCCGAGGAGCCGTTCGAACTGGCAGTGCTGGATGCAGAGGGTGTGAGTGGGAAAAGGGATCCCTTCGCCACGGCGCGCGAGCTGCGGCCCTTTTCGGACGTAGTGTTATTGCTGAAGGGCGATCCCGAGCGCTGCTCCGACTTCTACGAGCGCGAGGTCGCGGCACTGCTCACGCGGCCTTTGCCGGCAAGTGACGCCCTCCTTCGCGCCCATCTGCGCTGGCTGGCCTCGTGCCGGCGCGGCCGCACGCGCGAGCTGATGCTGGGGAACGCGATCAACACCCATCGGGTCGCGTTGGAAGCGAACGAGCCGGCCTTGGCCAGTGCGCTGGCGGCTGCATTGAGCGAGCGCCAACGTCAACCGTCGATCATGGTCATGGGTGACGCGGAGTTGGCCAAGCTCGTGGGGGGCGGGGCAGTTTCGACCTCACCTGACGTTGTTGTTGTGCTGGCGGCGGCGGAGGATCGGATGGACGCGCGTTTGCGCGAAGCCCGAAATCGCGCCGCGGGCGCTGCGGTCGTGGTGGTTGATGCAACCCCAACTTCCGAACGGCTGGGAGCAGCGGTCTATGGGGGCGTGCGCGCCTATCTTGGCCGGCCACGCATTGGGGAGATCGGTCGCATCGTGGCGAGCACGGCGAGCCGTCGCCGGGCCGAGGTGATGGGCCGCCAGTTGGTGGAGACGCTGGCGCGTTTTGGGGTCATGGACCAGACGGAACGCGAGGGCTCGGTCCCAGCGGCACCGCCGGACGTGGACGCGAAGCTGATAGCCGACACCGCCGTCGCAGAGGGTGGTGCCGTGGTCCCGTCGGCCCACGAAGTCTTGGTGGTGGACGACGAGGTCGTGGTGTTGACCGTGCTGCGCGAGATCCTGCGCCGGGGCGGCTATCGTGTGACCACCGCCGCTTCGGCGGAAGAAGCCATCGACCTGATGCAGAGGCGGCGTTTCGATCTGGTGTTGACCGACAAGAACCTGCCGGGGGCGTCGGGCCTGGAGGTACTGCGCGTGGCACGCACGCTCGATCCCCAGCCCGCCGTCGTGATGATCACCGGATATTCGTCCTACGATTCAGCGGTGGAGGCCCTGGACATCGGGGCGCAGGACTACATCGAGAAGCCGATCCGCGACGTGGAGGCACTGCGCTTCCGCATCCGTCGCGCGCTTTCGCGCCGTGATGAACAGCTCGCGCGCGCGCAGGCCAGCTCAAAGGTCGACAAGGCCCGCCGGGGCGAGAAGGGCCGCGTCCTGGTGGTGGAGATGGAAGGCCCGCGGCGCCAGCTCATTGCCGACTTCCTGGGCCGCACCTTCAACGTGACGGCAGCGGCCAATGGCGACGAGGCGCTGACCCTGATTCAGGACCAACGTTACGACGTGGTGCTCGCCGACCGGAACCTGCCCGGCATGTCCGGCCTGCGCGTCATTGAACAGGCGCAGCGCCTGCTGCCCCACTGCGCATCCGTGCTCTACACCGCCTATCCTTCATATGAAACGGTCAAGGAGGCATTCGAGGCGGGCGTGGACGGCTACCTGGCGCGACCGAGCGAAGATCTCAAGGCTCTAGCAGAGAAGGTGGCCGGCGCGCTTCGCAGCCGCGGCGGAATTTTGCTGGGGTAGATCGCTCCGACCACGACCACGACCACGACCACGGCCTCCTGCGACTATCGCGTAGGCGAAGGCGGGCTTTGCCCGCCAGAGCCAGAGCGCGGGAGGGGTTGGGAACCCTCCCAGGGTTCCCATGACAGTTGACGGACGCCGGTCGACTTTGCTCTACTCTTGCCCCAAGACATCCGATCGACAGCGGGTGGCGACGACGACGTGAAGATTGCATTTACCCACAACCTTCGTCTCACGGATAGCGAGGACGAAGCCGAGTTCGACACCGCAGAAACCGTCGACGCCCTTGCCGACGGTCTGCGCGCCGGTGGCCACGAAGTAGAGAAGATCGAGGTCAGCGGCCCGGCCTCGCACCTGGCGGCGCGTCTGGAGTCGTACGGGCCCGACCTGATCTTCAACACCGCCGAGGGCCGCCGCGGCCGCACGCGCGAGGCATTCTACCCGGCGTTGTTCGAGGAGCTGGGCTTCCCCTACACCGGCTCGGACGCCTACGTATTGACCGTCACTCTCGACAAGTGGATGACCAAGCTTGTCCTGGGTGCGCAGGGCATCGACACGCCGCGAGCCCGTCTGGTGGTGCCTGACGACGCGCAACGCGGCCGCGACGTCGGCATGCTGGGCTTGGCCTACCCGGTTCTGGTCAAGCCCAATTTCGAGGGATCCTCGAAGGGCATCGGCGACGAGGCGGTGGCCCGCGATCCGCGCGCGCTGGCCGAGATGTTGCCGCGGGCCCTGCGCCGCTATCCCGCCGGCCTGATCGTCGAGGAGTTTGTCACGGGCACCGACGTCACGGTTCCCTTTCTGGAAGGCGCGGGTGATGAGGGTGTGCTGCTGCCGGTCGACTACGTCATCGACCCAGCCGCCCGCAGCCGCTTCAACATCTATGACTACCGGCTCAAGTCCGCTGAGGCCAGTCGGGTTGCGGTGCGCTGTCCACCTGATCTGCAGCGCGACGTGGTGGCTCGCCTGCGCGCCATCACCAAGCTGGCGGTTCGCACCCTGGGCGTGCGCGATTTGGGCCGCNNTGGGCGCGGTGGTGGCCAGTGCGGCGCGACGGCAGGGACTGACCGTCCCGCAGGTGGGTCGCCGCCGGCGAGCTCCCGAGCCTCTGCGCATCGGCTTCACCCACAACATGAAGCGCGTCGACTCCAAGGGTGGCGATGACGCCGAGGCTGAGTACGACGCCCCCGAGACCATCGAGGCGATTAGCCAGGCGCTGGAGAGCTACGGGCACGTGGTGTTGCCTCTGGAGGCCACTGCCGAGTTGCCCCGCCAGCTCACGGACTCGCCGGTGGATCTGGTCTTCAACATCGCGGAGGGGGTCGAGGGCCGCAACCGCGAGGCCGCGGTGCCCGCGTTGTGCGAGTTGATGGGCATCCCTTACACCGGATCGGACGCGGCCACCCTGTCCATCGCGCTCGACAAGGCCCTGTCCAAGAAGGTTTTGCGCCAGCACGGGATCCTCACCCCGGAATTCCAGTTGATGGAGACCGGCCGCGAACGCCTGTCGCCCAAATTGGTTTTTCCGCTCATCGTCAAACCCAACCAGGAAGGCTCGTCCAAAGGCGTGAGCGCCCATGCCTCGGTGGTGGACGACGAGGCATCGCTGCGGGCAGTGGTGCGCGATTTGCTGGAGAAGTATCGCCAGCCTGCGCTGGTCGAGCACTACGTTGCCGGTCGCGAATTCACGGTGGGACTGCTCGGCGACAAGCGCCCGCGCGTGTTGCCAGCCATGGAGATTCTCTTCCTCGACAAGAACAACCCGCGGCCGGTGTACGACTACCAGATCAAGCAGGAATGGGAAAAGTACGTCTACTACCAGTGTCCTGCTCATCTTTCGCCAGCCGAAGTCAAGGCCATCGAGCGGGTCGCACGCGACACCTTCGAAGCGCTCGATTGTCGTGATGTGGCCCGCGTGGATCTGCGCATGGACGAGGGGGGCGACTTCTACGTGCTGGAGGTGAACCCCCTGCCCGGCCTGACGCCCGATTACTCGGACCTGTGTCTCATCGCCAAGGCCGCCAACATTGACTACCGATCGCTGATNNAGCAACGGCAACGGGGAAAGCAACGGCAAGGCGGAAAACAACGGCAGGGGCGAGAAGCCAGTCGCCGAGAAGACCCCCACGGTCGTGCCCCAGACACCCTAGCGCGGGATCGGCTCATGTGTTTTTCGCCACAGAGAACACATCGCAGCCTGGCGGTGGCAAGCAAAGGGATCAGTCCGGCCACGTCCACGACCACGTCCACGATCATCCCTTCTCTACGCTCTCTGTGGTGAAAAGAGCGAGCCAATGCGAAAACGGCTACGCGAGCTCGGCTTCGCCATTGGGCACCTGCCGACCGGTGCGCTCAACGCGATCACCGATGTGCCGGGCGTGCGCGTAGGGCACACCACGCTCATCCTCGGTGAGGGGCCGCTGGTGGTGGGCAAGGGACCGGTGCGCACGGGAGTGACCGCCATCCTGCCGCCTGACCCTATCTTCGCGGAGAGAGTTTTGGCTGGCGCTTTCGTGCTCAACGGGGCCGGCGAGGTCTCGGGCCTCACCCAGGTGGTTGAGTGGGGCCTGCTGGAGACCCCGATTCTGCTCACCAGCACCATGTCGGTGGGCAAGGTATCGGATGCCACCATCAAGTGGATGACTCGTCGCTTTCCCGGCATTGGCACGGAATACGACGTGATCATTCCCATCGTGGCCGAGTGCGACGACTCGTGGCTCAACGACGTCGTGGGTCGGCACGTGCGTTCCGAGCATGTGTATCGCGCCATCGAGCAGGCCGCAAGTGGACCGGTGGCAGAAGGCTGCGTGGGCGCGGGCACGGGACTCGTGACCTGTGACTTCAAAGCTGGCATCGGTTCAAGCTCGCGCCAGGTGACCATCCACGGGACCCACGGGAACGCCGATCCGCTCACCTACGCCCTGGGTGTGCTGGTGCAAAGCAATTTCGGCGTCATGCGCTCGCTCTCCATCGCGGGGGCTCCGGTGGGCCAGATTCTCGAACCCGAGTTCTCTCAGGCCGAGAAGCGCACGCACAACGCCGGTTCCATCATCGGCGTGGTGGCCACCGATGCGCCGCTCTTGCCGTCGCAGATCAACCGTCTGTGCAAGCGCGCCGCCTTGGGGATCGGCCGGGTTGGGTCTTTCGCAGCCCACGCTTCGGGCGAGATCGTGATCGGTTTCTCCACCGCCAACAAAGTCCCCCGCGTCACCTCGGGCATGATTCACCCCATCGAGGTTCTTCTCGACGAAGTCTGCGACGGACTCTACGAGGCCGTGGTGGAATGCACCGAAGAGGCGATCGTGAACGCCCTGTGCTCGGCCGAGGACATGACCGGTCCCTCCGGCCACTTCGCCCCGGCGCTGCCCCTCGATCGCCTGGCGGACATCCTGTCGCGCCACCGGGATGCACAAAAAGCGGACTTGCGATGAGCGTCTGCCGCAATCCCGAAGGTCGTAGACGTGGTCGTGGCCGTGGCCGTGGCCGAACTGACTAGCTCCCCATATGCGCATCGCCTTTCTAGTTCCCGACGTCAGGACCCAGCAGCCCAGCTTCGGTGGCATTCACTTGGCTTGGGCCGCGCACCGGCGCGGGCACGAGGTCCGCTTCGTTTCGTCCCACGACCTGTCATTTCTCGACGACAACACCGTGCTGGCCACCACCACGCGCGTGCGCGCGGGCGACTATCGCCGGCCGGCTGACTATCACACCGCCTTGTTGTCGGCCGATGCCGTGCGCGAGGAGGACGCGCTCAGCTCCTTTGACGTGGTCTTTCTTCGCTACAACCCTCTGCGCGAACCCGCTGACGAGCCGCCCTCGCCGGTCATCGATTTCTGCTGGCGCCTGCGCCTAAGCGGCGTTCTGGTGATCAACGATCCCGAGGGGGTGCGGCGCGCCTGGGGACGGCTATATCTGGCCGACCTGCCGCCCGAGGTGCGCGCGCGCACCGTGGTCTCGCGTTCGCCCGAGGGAATCAAGGCTTTTCTGCGCGAGCTGGACGGACCGGCAGTGCTCAAACCGCTGGCCCACGCCGAGCATGAGAAGGTCTTCTTCCTGCCCCGGCGCCAGGCCAAGAATCTGAACGCCATCATCAGCGCCATTACCCGAGACGGCTACGCGGTGGCGCAAGAGTACCTGCCGGAAGCAGGCACGGGCGAGAAGCGCCTGCTCCTGCTCGGGGGCGAGCCGATCCGCGTGGGATCGCAGGTCGCTCTCTATCGCCGGCCGCCTTCGCCGCATGTGCACCCGCACGGCTCGCTCCCGGGCGCGGGCGCGCCTTCCGACTTGCACAGCCGCCGTTGCCGGTTCGGGCCCGCCGAGCAGCGTCTGTGCGACCTTCTGCGCCCCAAGCTACTGGCCGACGGCCTGTATTTCGTCAGCGTGGACATTGCCGGCGACAAGATCCTGGAACTGAACGTCTTCGCCCCCGGCGGCATCCACTCGCTGCGCGAGATCTACCGCATCGACGTCGCTGCCGTCATTATCCGCGACCTCGAACGTCGAGCCCGCCTGCGGGCAGCCTACCGCGGCACCCTCGATCCCGAAGCCGCGGGCGTGATGTGAACGACACAAGAGTCACACGCGCAACTTCGTTGAAACCTGGCCGCGGCTGGGTTGTCAGTTGAGTTGAAGGCCCGAATCGCCGGCAGCAAGAGCACGGCACCCGGGCTGCCCCCGCTCGCTGTGTGTGTGGAAAGGTGACCGCAGCACGCGAGCCCAACGCGAGGAGTTCGCCATGACCACCATCGCGACAAGCAGAGACGTGTATCAAGACAAGTTTTCGCTCCACGAATCGCGGGGGGAGTCCGCCGGCTTTGCCGGCGGCGTACCATCGCGGGAGGGTATGGGAACCCTCCCAGGGTTCCCATGTCCAAACCATACCCTGGAGGTGCAGGCCCTTTTCCGTGGCCAGCTTATCGCCACCCACCATCTCGACGAACCCGGCAGCGCAGGCAGACGGACGCGGCCAGAGCAGTACGTGATCGGCGCCACGACGGACGCCGACGCTCCAGTCGCGCAGGAGGTGATTGGCGGCGCTTCATTGCCTTTGGTCACCACCTGGGGTCAGGACTATCTGGTGAACGTGACGCCGCAGATGGGCGGCGAGTTGTGGATCGACGGGCGCGCGGTGCGGTTGCAGGACTATGTGCGCGAGCGCGGTCGCAGCTTCATTCTGCCGGCGCAGAGCCAGGCACGCGTGGACTGCGGACAGGTGGTGTTCGTGCTCGGCCGTACCAGCCGGGCCGAACCGGTGCCGCGACATTGGGTTGCCCTGCGCTGGGCTGAGCACAAGTACACCGCGGCTGCCGCCATGGCGTTGGGTCTGTTCCTGCTGATCCTTTTCGCCATTCCACCGGATGCGCGATCGCTGTCGCTGGATTCGTTGACCTGGGACAAGAACTTCCTGCGCACTGTCACCACTCCGCCGGTCGAGCAGGAAGTGCCGGACTGGCTCACCGCCAAGCAGCCTGACGGACGTGGCGACGAGGGCAAGGCCCATGCTGGTGATCCCGGCAAGATGGGCAGCAAGAAGTCAACCCAGGTCAACAAGCGCTACGCCATCAAGGGACCGGAGAACAACCCGGATCCGCAGATGAGCAAGCAAGCCGCAGAGGAGCGCGCGCGCAACTCCGGGGTTCTCGGCATCCTGAACCGCTCTAAGATGGCATCGATCTTTGGCCGCGAGACGGCGCTGGGGAATGATCCCGAGGACGCGCTCGGCAACCTGATCGGCGTGCAAATCGGCGACGCCGCTGGCCTGGGTGGGTTGGGGCCCTTGGGAACCGGCCCGGGCGGGGGCGGGACCGGAGAGAACACGCTGGGGACCGGCGTGCTTCACACCATCGGCTCGGCCGGACGCGGACCAGGCGAGAACGGATATGGCCGGCAAGTGGGGCTGCTCACCCGGCCCCGGCACACCATCGTTCCCGAGGTCGTTCCTGGCGTGCTCACCGTGCGCGGCTCGTTGGACAAGGAGATCATCCGCCGCATTGTCCACCAGCACATGAACGAGATTAAGTTCTGCTACGACCAGGAACTGGCAAGGAAGCCAACCCTGGCCGGACGCATCTCCGTACAATTCGCCATCTCGCCCGTGGGACAGGTAATCACGTCGGTTATGCAGAGCACGAGCATGGACGATGCGCGGGTCGAGAACTGCGTGGTCAGTGCCATCCGGCGCTGGGAGTTTCCCAAGCCGGTGGGCGGAGGCATTGCCATCGTCCTGTATCCGTTCAGCTTCACCTCCCCGGGTGGCTAGCCGGAAGCTAGCTTTTTCACGAAACCACGAACTCGATGACTAGTCCATTCCCCTTTGCCGCAGAATCTCGCGAATAGCCTCAGCGTGCGCCTCTTCCTGCTTGCCTACCATCTCGAAGAACGCGGATGCGTCGCCGGTGCAGGAGCTCGCCAGGGCGTCGTAGTAGAGGATGGCACTGTTCTCGGCCTCGATGGCATACTCGAGCGCCTGCTGCATGTCCATCCCGGCGGCCCCGGCCCCTGCAGCAGAGCGCTCGATGGCATTCATCAGCGCGTCCGACTGCACGGGCAGGTCTCCTTGAATCAGCGCGGTGGCCATGGCCTCCAGGCGCGTGGCATGCTCTCGCTCCTGCGCCGCGATGCCGACCAGAGCGCGCCTGACGCCCTCGTCCCCGGCGGACTTCGCCATGGTCAGGTAGAACTTTTCCGCCGCCTGCTCGGCGGCGATGGCGTTGCGAATTGCCTGGGCCAACGTGATTGCCATGAACGTCCTTCCCCAGGGGACTGTGCCCCTGCGTGCCGCGGATCTCACCTGCGTCCGTGTGATGTTTGCATGCTCATGTCGACTACGCCATCCCCGGTGCGCCGATCAGTATGCGGTTGTCGTCTCTGCTGACTACTTCGCACCCGGGGAAGACATCGGCAATGACCCTCCGGACTTCCTCCCATTTGTGCTTGTCGACTTCGATGTAGTTGAAAGCCAGCCTGCCGCCAGGTGAAAGGCTTTCCCGGCACTGCCTCAGGAACAGCGGCGTGGTTACGAAGTCAGGCACTGCTCTGCCCTCGAATACGTCAACAAACACCAGGTCGTACTTCCGTTGATTCTGCCCCATGAAAGACTCGGCGTCGCGACACACAGGCTCTAGCTTCAGTGAGTCTTCTTCGCGCAGGGTTTCCAACGCCCACCCGAGCACCGTCTTATCCCTTTCCACCAGCGTGTAGTGCGGATGGTATCCTCGTGCACGCATCACGTGCACGATGCTGCCGAGACCAGCTCCCAGCACGAGAACGCTTTTCGCTGCGGGCAAGAACTCTCGCAAGTGTCTGACCACGGCAAGCGCCGGAAAGTAGCGGTCGCCATCAGAGTAGAAGGCGCCCGCGGTGAGGAGCTGGAACTGATTGCGATACAGGAGCAGCTCAAGCGAACCACTGACATCGCTGAGCGACCGCCTCAACGATACGGGTTGAAAGTAGCTCAACACCTTCTGATAAAAGGGAATGTGAATGATCAGCCTGCCGGGTGTGAATTGTGCTTGGTCCGCGCGAAGTATTGTCCTGCGAGCGCAACCACGTCAACCTGCGGTGTCCAGATCAGGGCTGCCGCTCGGTCACGCGTCCGACCGCAAGCAGGATGCCGAATATGATCGCCTCGGGCCGCGGCGGGCAGCCGGGAATGAACGCGTCGACCGGCAGGACCTCGGCCACGCCACCGGCGCTCGCGTAGCTGCGGCCAACAATGCCGCCCGAGCAGGCGCAACCGCCGACCGCGATTACCACCCGGGGCTCGGGCACCGCTTGGTAGGTCCGGCGCACGGCCAGTTCCAGGTTGCGGGTCACCGGTCCTGTCACAATCACGCCGTCCGCGTGGCGTGGCGAGGCCACGAAGTCGATGCCCAGTCGCCGGACGTCGTACACTGGATTGAGCAACGCGGTCAGCTCCCAGTCACAGGCATTGCACGATCCCGAATCGAGGTGGCGCAGTTGCAACGAGCGTCCCAAGGTGCGCCGGATCTGCTCGGCGACGTCTTCCCCGCGCGGCGGTCCCGGCAGCGCCACGGCCCGGCCCTCGGCATCCGGCGCGACCTCTACCACCAGGCTCTCGCGCTTGCGTGCACTCAGCTCGACCTGGCGTCCCAGCTCGATGGCGCCATCGAGTGAGGCTTCGGCGCAACGGCCACAATACAGGCAACGTCCCCGATCAATCGCGTAGCGTGACTGTCCCGCCCCGCCGACAATTGCGCCCGAGGGGCAAACCGATGGCGGTGGGAGTGCGGTAATCACCGCCCGCGGCCGAACCCGCGGCGCGCCCCGAAACCGCTCGGGCGGCTGCGCCGGCTCGTCGGGGTAGCGAATCGTCACCACTCCGGTGCGCAGGCTTCGCAAGAGAGCGGTCAGCATGGCTGGCCTCGCAATCCCATCCGGCCACGGCCACGGCCACGGCTACGACCACGTCTACGGCCACGACCATCTGTGGCTATCGCGGGATCGCGGAAAACTTTCGCGGGTTGTTTCATCGGTCGGTGCATGAGTAGCAAAGCTCGAAGCTCTTGTTGACCAGGGGAAAGTCGGGAATGATCGAAGTCTGCGCGGCGAGCGGAACCGCGGGCCAGTTGGCGTAGCTGGCCGAGCGCAGGTGGTAGCGATCGACACGGCCAGCCGCATCGGAGCGCAACCAGTGGATCGCGGCGCCCCGAGGCGACTCGATGGCTGCCAGGCCGATCCCCCACGGGGGCAAAGCCTCGGGCATCGCCGCGCGTAGCGGCCCCGACGGCAGGCTCGCCAGCAACGCGCGGATCAGCCGCATCGATTCGCGGGCCTCGGCAGCGCGGAGATTGAGCCGGGCGTGCACGTCGCCGTCGGACTCGGTGACAACCACCACCTCTAGATCGCTCGTGCTCCCATACGCGGCATGCGGGTGATCGCGCCTGGCATCCCGATCGACGCCGCTGGCCCGCGCGCCCACGCCGGTCACCCCCAGCGCAATGGCATCGGGCAAAGACAGAAGCCCGGTGGTGTCCAGCCGGTCAATCACGGTCGGGTTGTTCTCGATGCGCTCTTTCAGGTCGGCGAGCGCCTCCGCGGTGGCGGCTATCGCTGCCTCGATCGAGCGCGCCAACTCGGCCGAAAGATCGAAGCGAACCCCGCCCGGCACCAGCAGCCCGCGCAGGAACCGGTGGCCAGTGAAACGCTCGCCCACCTGCTGAATTGCCTCTTTCATGCGCAACCCGGCCGAGGTTCCATAGTGGTAGCTCGCCCCGGCGGCGATGTTGCCGATGTCGCCCACGTGATTGTACAAACGCTCAAGTTCAAGTGCGAGGGTGCGCAGTACGCGCGCCCGGCCCGGCACCTCGATCCTGGCGATCTGTTCGGCTGCCTCGCAGAACCCAAGCCCATGCGCGACCGAGCACACCCCGCACATGCGCTCGGCGACGTGGAACGCATCGATCGTGGTCATCCCTTCTATGCGCTTTTCCAGACCACGGTGGGTATAGAAAAGACGCGCCTCGAGGTTCAGTACCGATTCGCCCACCGTGCTAAAGCGGAAGTGTCCGGGCTCGATGATACCGGCGTGAATCGGGCCGACCGGCACCTCCAGCACGCCCTCACCCTCGACCAGCAGATGCGGAAATTCCTCCGCAGGCTCCACCGGCGGGCGCTGCCCAGCCTCGAACTTCTTGCGCAGCGGATACCGGCCCTTGGGCCAGCCGTCGTGCACGACCAGCGGCCGCGGATCCGGGTGCCCTGAAAACACGATGCCGAACAAATCCTGCGCCTCACGTTCGTGCCAGTTGGCGGCAGGGACCTCGACGGCAATCGACGGCAACTCGGGCCGGGCGGGATCGAGCGAAGCCAGCAACGTCACGAAGATGTCAGGCAAGGGGCGTAGGCTGTGCGAGGCCGGTTCGAAAATGTAGCGGAGCTTGAGATCCCGGTCGGCGGTGGCTTCCTCGTCGGTCGCGACCAGGGTCGCCAGCGCCATGCCGGCCGCGCACAGCTCGGCCACAGCGGCCGGCACGTCTTCGGCACGGTGCAGCCGCGCCGTGAGATCTTGCGGGCGCGGACCGCGCTCGAGTCCGGCCCAACTGGCCAGCCGTTGCTCTAGCCCCTGCATGCTCGGCATTGACTCAACCAACGATGATCTCCGTTGCACGCACTAGCACGTGGTCAAGGCCGCCAGGCATGTACACCCCGAGCAGCAGCATGGCCGCAGCCAGCAACAGCAGGCCCAGCATGGGCACCGCCGACTCGGGTTCGCGGCTCGCGCCGGCGGCCGCCGTGCCGAAAACCATCTGCCCCACGTGATGGATGAGTCCGGCGAAGATGAGCACGACTACCACGAGAAACGCCGCTACCATCACGTAGCGGCCCGCCGCGATCCCGGCCTGGATCACCATCAACTCGCTGATGAAGATGGAAAACGGCGGCGTGCCGGCCAGGGAGAAGGCACCCATGAGCATGAGCGTGCCCGCCAGCGGTGCAATTCCCAGCAAGCCCCGTATCAGGCGCATGTCGCGCGTGCCGTAGCGGCCGATGGCGTCGCCGGCAACCAGGAACACCAGGGCCTTGGTCACTCCGTGGTTGATCACGTGCAGAAGCGCCCCGTAGGTGCCCAGCCGCCCGCCGAAGCCCAGCCCGAGCGCGATGATCCCGACATGCTCGACACTGTGATAGCCGAGCAGGCGCTTGAGATCGTGTTGGGCGAGGATGAACGGCGTCGCCACCACCACCGACGCCAGCCCGAAGGTGAGCAGCAGTCCCTGGCTGAAGGCGGGGCCACAGGCAGCGCGTGCAATGGTGTGGAAGCGGATGATCCCGAAGAGCGCGCACTTGATGAGAGCGCCTGAGAGCAAGGCCGACACCGGGGTGGGCGCCTGGCTGTGCGCATCGGGCAGCCACATGTGCACCGGGGCCAGGCCGGCCTTGGTCCCGTAGCCCACCATCACGAAGATGAAGCCGATGCGGATGATTCCGGGGTCGAGGCGGGGCGCGATGGCGACGATGCTCGACCAGTTCATCGCGCCGGCCAGCACCCCACCCTGCGCATGCGCCGCTGCCCCGTATACCAGCACCGTGCCGAACAGCCCGAACGAGATGCCGATGGTGGTGACGATTATGTATTTCCAGGCCGCCTCGAGGCCGTGCTTGTCACCGTGAAAACCGACCAGCAGCGCCGAGGTGATGGTGGTGCCCTCCATCGCGATCCACAAGATGCCGAGGTTGTCCGCCAGCACGGTTACCAGCATGGTGGCGACAAAGCCGTGCACGAGCGCGTAGTAGTAGGGCAGCCGATCGGCGCGCATTTGCCCGCGGGCCAGTTGGTGGCGCATCCACCCCAGCGTGGCGAGCGAGACGGCCACTGCCAGCAGGCCGATCAGTACCAGGAACAGCACGGCCACATCGTCGGCGCGAAGAACTCCGAGGGCGCTTACCGGGCCGCCCCCTACAACCCGCCCGGTGATGGCCAGGGTCAGCCCCAGCACGGCCAGTGATCCCGCCACGTCGAGCGTGGCCAGCACGCGCCGGTCGCGCACCAGCAACATGGCAAGGCCGACGGCGAAGGGAAGCAGGGGGGTGAGCCAGAGAAGACTGGAAGTCATCATCAACCCCTCAGGCTCTCCAAGTCAGCGATGTCGGTATCCACACTGGAGCGCACGCGCAGCACCAGGATGCCCATCACTAGCGCGCCCAAAACCACGTCGAGGATTACACCAACTTCGATGATAAGCGGCATGCCCTGGCTCACCGCCATGGCGGTGAAGAAGATGCCGTTCTCCATGGCGAACAGGCCCACCATCTGAACCAACGCCTTTCTCCGCGAGGCCATCACCAGCACGCCGAGAAGAATGACAGCAATGCCCACCGGCAATGCGTTGCCGGTAATCGCCTGGCGCACCGGTCCCAGCGAGGCATTCAGGCGGAAGGCCAACACCACAATGCCGGCGGCCAACCCGAGCGTGGCATTGATGGGAATCACCGACTCGATCTCGCGCGGGATCTGGATCCGCCGCACCACCCAGATGAGCAGCCAGGGCAGAAGCACAGCTTTGACGACGATAGTGATGCCCGCGATGATCCACAGGTCGGGATTGCCAGTCGCCGCGCCCAGCACCGCGCCCGCAATTGCCAGGAACACTGATTGCACCGCCACCGCGTAGATGGCGCGGAATAGCTGTCCCGCGGCCAAGATGAGCAGCGTGGAGAACAGCAGCAGCGCACCCAGCACGTCGATAAGACGGGTAGCCAGATCGACGCTCATAGGATCCTCAGCGCCAGCGCCAGGAACGCGCACACCAGCCCGAGCCCGAGGAACTGCGGCAAGCGAAAGAACCGCAGCTTGGCGTACGAGGACTCGACCAGGCCCAAGAAGGTCGCTAGCGCGAACAACTTGGCCAGAAAAGCCGCCCCGGCCAGCGCGATCTCGACGGGCGCCGATCCCTCGGCCAGGCCCAGCGGGAAAAACAGTGCGGCCACCAAGGTCAGGATCACGATCTGCTTGGTGTGCGTGGCCAGTACGATGCAGGCCAGGCCAGGACCCGAGTGTTCGAGCAGCATGCCCTCATGCAACATAGTCAGCTCTAGGTGAGTGTCGGGATTGTCCACGGGTATCCGGCCGGTTTCGGCCAGGGCCAATACCAACATGGCGAAAAGCGCGAGCAGGTCGGGCGCCTGCCAGGACAGCGCGGGCAGCGTCGCACGCCGCGCGGCCAGGTGCACGAGATCAGTCGTCCCGCCCGCCACCGCGACGGAAAAGACCGCCATCATCATGGCCGGCTCGACCAGCAGGCCCACCGTCATCTCGCGCGAGGCGCCCATTCCGCCGAACGCCCCGCCCGCATCTAGCGCGCCGATCGCGCACAGGAAGCGGGCCAGCGCCAGCAACGCCAGCAACAAGATCGCGTCTCCCAGCGGCAGCAGGGCGGGCCCCGAGGGTGCCCACAGCACCGGCAGCATGACCGTCGTGGTCACGGTGGCGGCCAAGACCAGCACCGGGATGGCGCGAAAGAATGGGCTGGCGGAATCGCTCTGCACCGTCCCCTTGCGCAGCAGCTTGGCCAGGTCGCGGTACGGCTGCCAGAGACTGGCGCCTTGCCGGCACTGCAAGCGCGCCTTCAGCTTCTGGATGAAGCCGGTCACCAGCGGCCCAAGCAGGACAAGCAGCCCTGCCTGGGCCACGACATTTCCAATGGCGGCAGCATCCTCCATCGCTTACGTCCTGGCGAAAAACAGCAAGGCAACCACCAGGGTGACCAGCACGAAGGCGATGTAGCCATGAATCCGTCCGGTGCTGTACGCGCGGATGCCCTGCGCGGTCGCCGTGACCCAGCGCTTGAGCCGCGTGTACAGCACGGTTTCCGCGAGATCGACGACCTCACCGGTGTAGCCCAGTCGGCGGATCACATAGGGCGAGGGACCGGTTTCTTTGGCAATGGCCCGGCGGGGACGATACACCGCCGCGAAGATCAGGCGCAGCGGCTTGGCGAACGCGGTGGCGGTGTAGTCGAAGCGGCTGCTGGGCAGCATTCCGCAGGTCCACGTCGGTGCCAGCCGGCGCGGCGCCCGGCGCGGCCAGCCGCGCAGCGCCCAGGCTACCGCGGCCAGCAAGGCCAGCAAAGTCGCGACCGCGGTCACTGATATTGAGGTCGCCGCCAGGCCTGAGGTAGCCGCAGTCCCTGACAGCACCAGCGGGCCACGCGCGCTGACCACTGCGCTCGGGCCCAAGCCGCCCAGCAGTTCCTGGGTTGGTCCATCGAGCAAGCGCATCGCATACCCGGGCACCAGCCCAAGCGCCACGCACGCCCCGCCGAGCAGCAGCATGCCCGCGATCATGGGAGCCGGCGACTCAGTGGCCTGCTCGGCGTGAATCGAGCGCGGCCGGCCCAGAAAGGTGACCCCGAAGGCCTTGGCGAAACACGCTGCCGCCAGTCCGCCGGTCAGCGCGAGCATAGACGCTGCCACTCCGGCGAGCAGTCCCGAGGCGCCACCCAGCTTGCCGACGCCCAGGAGCAGGGCCTGGAAGGTCATCCACTCGCTCACGAACCCGTTGAGCGGTGGCAGCGCCGAGATGGCCACTGCCCCGAGGAGAAACAGCCACGTGGTCCACGGCATGCGCCGGGCGAGCCCGCCCAGCTCCTCCATATTGCGGACCCCGGTACGGCTGATCACGCTGCCCGCGCCCAGGAACAGCAGCCCCTTGAACGCCGCGTGGTTGAGCGTGTGCAGAAGCGAAGCCGCCAGGGCCAAGGTGGCCAAAGGCTCGGCCCCGCGACCGCGGGTAAGCAGCATGGCCAGCCCTGCGCCGATGAGAATGATGCCCACATTCTCCACGCTGTGAAACGCGAGCAAGCGTTTCAGGTCGTGCTGCTGCAGGGCCAGAAGCACGCCGATCACCGCGGAGACGGTTCCCAGCACGAGCACGGTCCAACCCCAGGAAGCAGGCACTGGGCCGTCGGTGGGCGCCAGGATGTCAAAGCCAAAGCGGAAGATCCCGTACAGCGCTACTTTGAGCATCACCCCTGACATGAGCGCCGAGGCATGGCTGGGCGCCGCGGGATGGGCCTTGGGCAGCCAGACGTGTAGTGGCACCACACCCGCCTTGGCCCCGAACCCGACCAAAGCGAGCATGAAGAGAGCGGTGCGCGTGGGGCCCTGCAGGCTGTGCGCCGCCGTGCGAAGCGCGTCGAAGTCGAAGCCATGCCCGCGTTCCGCCAAGGTGAGAAAGACGACCAAGAGCGCGGCCGTCCCGGCGTGCGCCATGACCAGATAGAGCAGGCCGGCGCGCGTGTTCTCATCGCTCCGGGTATCGCTCACTACCAAAACGTAGCTCGCCAGGGTCATGCCTTCCCAGGCCAGCAAGAAGGTCAGGCCATCGCCCGCGCAGCACACACCAGCCATGCAAGCGACAAACACGCCAAGCGCAAAGGTCTGGACCAGCGGGGCTTTCGCGTGCGCGCCCAGGTACGACGGCCCGTACAAAGCAGCGGCTGCCGTGACCAGGGTAACCACCAGAAGAAAGAAGGCCGAGAGGCCATCCACCGAGAGCGACATTTGCGCGAACGGGAACAGCCGCGGCAGCGTCAGGTACAGGGTTCCCGTGCCTCCGATGAGCACGCGCAGCGCGAGGGTCGCGCCCGCGGATGCGCCGCCCAGAATCAGCAAGTGTCCTAGCCACACAGCGCCGCGAAGCAAGGGTTTAGGTACGTCCATTACGCCGGCATATGTATCAAAAAGCGATCGAAAAGAAAACCAAAGAGACTCGCTTGCTCGCGATGACGACACAAAACCAACGCGGGGCTACGCGCGGATCAGTCTACGACGTCCGGTTCACGATCCCCGGCTCATAGAGACACTCGCTACCGCTGAATGCGCGCGGAACCGCCCTTGGCGAATGCCTTGACCTGCTCCAGCGTCACCATGGTGGTGTCTCCGGGCGTGGTGGTGAGCAGTGCTCCGTGGGCCCAGCCGAGCTTGAGGGCTTCCTCTGCCGATTCGCCGGCGAGCAAGCCGTAGACAAAACCACTGGCAAAGCCGTCGCCGCCGCCCACGCGATCGTGCACATCGAGTTCGCAGGTGGGAGAGACATGCGTCTTTCCGTTCACCCAGGCCACGGCACCCCAGGCGTGGCGATTGGTCGAGGCAACCTCGCGCAGGGTCGTGCACACGACCTTGACCTGCGGGAACTTGGCCGTGACCTTGTCGATCATGGCGAAGAACGCACCGGGATCGAGCTTGGAGCGCTTCTCGACATCCTGGCCGGTAATGTTCAATCCCTTTTGTAGATCCTCCTCATTGCCCACCAGCACGTCGGCATTGGCCACGATGCGGCCGACGACCTCGGCCGCCTTGTGTGCGCCGCCCCAGATGTTCCACANNAAGATGCCGCCACTGTGGAACCAGCGCACGCCGTTCTTGAAGATGGCGCCCCAATCGAAGTCGCCGGGCTTGAGCTGCGCGCCGGCTTCATTGCTGCGATTGTAGAACACGACCGGCGCGCGCACACCATGCCCGCGGTCACTGTACACCGTGGCCATGTTGGGGCCGTTCACCCCATTGTGCTTGAAGCGCTTGTAGAACGGCGTCACGCCCATGGCCCTGACCCGCTCCTGGATCATGTCGCCGATGGGATAGTCGACCATGGCGGTCGCAATCCCGGTATTCATGCGAAAACAGTCGGCCAGGTTGGCGGCCACGTTGAATTCGCCGCCGCTCACGTGGATCTGGCAACTCGTGGCCTTGCGCCAGGGGACAATGCCCGGATCCAATCGATGCACGAGTGCACCCACCGATACGAAGTCGAGACCGCCCGCGGGACGAATGTTGAGAGTTTCGCTCATATTGAATTCCTGCTCCTTACTAGTTCACTGGGCGTCTTCAGCCTTGCCCATCCTTCAGTCGATAGAGCACCTGTCCGGCCTCCTCCACCACGAGGGTTTCCGGATCCTCTTTCCACCGTGCGATGTCGATCGAATTCACATCCCGCCAGGCGAGGTTGATGGCCTCACACTTCGCCTTGGGAAGGCTGGTGGCTAGGGACACCGTGACACGGGGATACTCAATGCCGTTCTCGAATTTCCCGATCCCCTTGACGTTGGTCGAGTGGGCCAGGATCAGTTTCGATTCGTCGGCAAAGCGATCCCACTGTTTCACGAAGTAGTCGCGCACGTGGTAGCCGATGCGCTCGATCTGCTTGCCGTGCATGAACGACACGGCCTTGACATGCGCTCCGTGGATGACCAATTCGCCGCCGTCAGCCACGATCGGCTCAAGCTTGTACATGGCCTTGCCCGCCAACCAGATTTCCTCGTAGATGGGGGGAGTCAAGCCGAGGACGCGCCGATAGGGCTTTTCGAGGTACTTGATGTGTAGCTGGGCGGAATAGTCCGCGGCGCGGGACCAGGATTCCTCAGGATCTCCGGCGAACAGGCAGGCAAGCTGATGATGGTCGTCGACGACAAAGGCGAAACAGGTCCGGGGTGTCGACAGGAACTGAACCGCACGATTGATCACCCGGCGGGTGGGCGTGTCCTTGACCCCGTTGACCACCGGGTTGGTGATCACCGCGGCCAACCAATGGAACTTCTCCACCACGTCGAGTCCCGCAATACCCGGGAAGAAGTACTTGTTGCCGCCGGCAAAGCCCATGGCCTCGTGGGGGACCACGGGCGAGACGATGAGGATGTGATCGTATTCGGTGGCCCTGCGGTTGATGGTAACTGGGATGTCGCGGGAGAATAGCCCTTGGGTGAGCTGCGCCACCTCTTCACCAGCCAGGGTTCCCAGCGAGACCAGTTCATCCTGCTTGTGGTGCTCGTGGTTGAACAGGCGGACTTTCGGATACCTCCGCGCGTGCTCCGATGCCGTGAGTCCGATGTGCCGGTAGAGCCGATCCGGCTCCATGGACGCGTGGGTGCCGGTCGCTACCATATAATCGAGCACGCTGACGCGCGGCTGGAGCAGATCGCTCAGCACATGAAAGAAGAGGTCGATGGGCGCGTGCCGGGTATGATCGGGAATGAGCACCAGCACGCGTTTCCCGTCGAGCGGAAGGTCGGCCAACGCCGCCTCGCAGATGTCCCTCACGTCTTTCGGGGTGAGGCGTTTCTCCATTGATCCGTGACCGAAAAGCGTCTGCATGTCTACGCCGTCCATTGCGTGTGAAACTTGCCCTCCCGGTCAATGCGCTGGTAGGTGTGCGCGCCGAAGTAGTCGCGTTGCGCTTGCAGCAGATTTGCCGGGAGAACCGCCGAACGGTAGCCGTCGTAGTAGGAAAGCGCGCTCATGAAGGCGGGAATCGCGATCCCGTTCTCCGCTGCCAGGGAAACCACCTTGCGCCAGTCTTGCTGATAGGACGCCAGCACGCCCGCGAAATAGGGATCGAGGAGCAGATTGGCCAGGGCAGGATTCCTGGCATACGCGTCCTTGATCCGGCCCAGGAACTGCGCCCGGATAATGCACCCGGCGCGCCACAGAGAGGAGATGACGCCGAATTGCAGGTCCCAGTGGTACTCGTGGTCGGCCGCACGCAGAAGCTGGAAGCCCTGTGCATAAGAACAGATCTTCGAGCTAAACAATGCCTTCCGAATCATCTCGATGAAGGCCGGCTTGTCCCCACTGAACTTGGGCGCCGGTCCTGCCAGCACGCCGGCGGCTGCCACGCGTTCCTTCTTGACCGCACTCAGGGTCCGGGCAAACACCGCGTCGGCAATCGTGGGAGCTGGGGCGCCCAGGTCGAGGGCCACCTGGCTGGTCCACTTGCCGGTGCCCTTCTGCTCGGCGGTGTCCAGGATGACTTGCACCATGGGCTTGCCGGTCTCGGGATCCTTCTTGGCCAGGATCTCGGACGTGATGCCCACCAGGTAGCTGCTCAGCTCNNATGTCGCCGTATTCGATCCCGTTGTGAACCATCTTGACGAAGTGACCCGCGCCGCCGCTGCCGATCCATTCGCAACAGGGAGCGCCATCCTCGGCTTTGGCTGCAATGGCTTGCAGGATCGGTTTCACCAAGGGCCAGGCTTCTGGGTTGCCGCCGGGCATGATGGCCGGGCCGTGCAGGGCTCCCTCTTCGCCGCCGCTGACCCCAGTGCCGATGTAATAGATTCCGGTGCCCTGCAACTCCTTGATGCGCCGATCGGTATCGACGAAAAAGGTATTGCCACCGTCGATCAAAAGATCGCCCGCCCTGAAATGCGGGCGTAGGTCAGCGATCACCGCGTCGACCGCCTTGCCCGCGGGAACCATGATCAGCACCCGTCGGGGCGTGTCCAGGTGCTCGACGAATTCGGCCACCGTGCGTGCGGCCTTCACCTGCTTGCCTTTGGTTCTGGCCGCGAAGCTGTCGACCTTCTTGGGGTCGAGATCGAAACCAACCACCGAAAACCCACGGCTCTCGATGTTGAGAGCGAGATTCTCTCCCATCACGCCTAGCCCAACAATACCGAAACTTTGCTTTGCCATGATCGTCCCCTCCATCAATCCTGGGTCAAGAATCGCGCGCCCGCGGTCTACACCCCACTGTAGGCCGAAAATCCCCCGTCAATCGGCAGCACGATGCCAGTCACGAACTGCGATGCCGGCGACAGCAGCCACAAAACCGCGCCCACCAAGTCCTCGGGCGTGCCGAATCTTGCCATGGGGGTATGGTCAATGATCTTGTGGCCACGAGCGGTGAGCGCCCCGGTTTGCTTGTCAGTGAGCAGGAAGCGATTTTGCTCGGTGAGAAAGAACCCCGGAGCGATAGCGTTCACCCGAATGTTGGGCGAGTACTCCTGGGCCAGGTGCACGGCCAACCATTGGGTAAAATTGCTCACCGCGGCCTTGGCCGCAGAATAGGCGGGAATCCTGGTCAGCGGCCGCAAGGCGTTCATCGACGAGATGTTCAGGATCACGCCTTCCTTTTGCTTGACCATGCAACGGCCGAACGCCTGACTGGGCAGGATCGTCCCTTGCAAGTTCAGGTTCGACACGAATTGGATGGCTTCGGCCGGAATGTCGAAGAAGGACTGCTCGGGGTTGGTGGTGGCTTTCGGATTGTTTCCACCCGCGCCATTGATGAGGCCGTCAATCTTGCCGTAGTCCGCTATGACCTTGTCGGTCGCCTGCTGAACTGCCGCTTTGTCGAGCACGTCGATGAATGCGGCCTGGTGGGTTCCCTTGCTGCCTTTCAGCGTGGCGAGCACCTTCTCCGCCAGCCCCACATCCCGGTCGAGAATGACCACGTTGGCATGGCAGCCAGCCAATGCCCTGGCCATCTCACCACACAAGACGCCGCCGCCACCCGTGATGGCAATTGTCTTTCCGGTGAAGTCGTAGGCGTTCACAATACTCTTGGGTTCCATCGTTGCTCCTGGTTGCATAGGTCCTAACGCCGCCAGGATGCCGACGCCAGCAGGAAGTGGCTCTCCGGCCCGTCACGTCACGCGGCAATTCCGAGAAACAGTGGTTCAACATGGCGCTTCAGGATGTTGTGCGAGACATGGGATTCGATGCTGCTGCGATTGGATTTGAGCAGAGCCAGGTACTGCGACCGCTTCTCGGCCGCAACCCGGAAGCTGATGTGCACCATCTGGCGGAAGTGGATGTTGAAGCGCTTGCAGGCCTGGTTGTGTTCGAGCGTCTCCACGTATTGCTGGGCGCTCCACGAATCCACCTGGGCCGGTGTGGGCAGCGCCTGGCGGTCGATGGCGATGACCGTGAGATAGGGCTTGGCCATTTCGTCGTAGCGGCCGTAGGCGTCGCGATACAGCGCCTTGACAAAGGCCAGCCCTTCGCCCCCGGCCGCAGCAAGCCCAATGACTTCTTCCAGCCAGGTGGTTCCCGCCGTCTTCAGGTGAATGCCAGCGCCAGCCTTCTTGATTGCTCGATGCATGACGGGGTAGAGAGAGAACTTGTCGCTGCCCGAGTGAATGCTCAACTTGAGCGCCACGGGCAGACTGAAGGTCTGCTTGGCAAATTCCAAGATGGCGAGATCTTCCTCGAATTCTCGGGTGAACCGCTTGATGTCGCCCACGTAATCGATCCCTTTGAGAAACTCGCCGGTGAACTTGGGGGCAACCGTCGCCACCGGGATCGCCTCGCGGGCCACCGCAGCCAGGATGAACAACAGCTCGGCCGGCGTCTGTGGGGAGTTCGCTTCGTCGAACGACACCTCGGTGACGAAATTCCCCTCACCCTTCTGCTGCACAATGTGGCGGTAGACGCGGCCCGCCTCTTCGACGGCATAAAGGTACTTCGACGCAATCTCCTGTAGGGACGCCGGATCGACGGTCACCGGCTCGGCAATACCCTGAATGCGCAGCACACCTGAGAACTGCTGCATTTCGGCCATGTACCGGGCTATCGATGCATCAGATGCCGACTTGCCGATGGAGTCCGCGACATCGATAGTGAAGAAATCGCTCGCCCCGACAAACTTGTCGACCGTGGCCAGGCCGATGTGATCCGCATCGACGAAATAGGGACCGCTCCACTGGCAGGACTTCACTGCGGCGTCTGCCTCAACCCGCACGTCCCTGGGCCGCGTCCCGATCAGGGAATGCTCCCGGTTCGACTTGTTCCACACCGGCGTGATCATGACGCCCTGATCCTTGGCAGCCTGGAAGGCCCGCAACTGGGCAGCCCCTTCCAAGCCAAAGCGGTCACCAACACCCATGGAGTACTTCGAGATATTGGTTGTCATCGGCGCCTGCGGCCCTCTCCCCTTGGGTTGTGGGAGGCGAGAATGTCTGAAAATCCGTCGGGCGTCAAATCAAAGTTAGCTGTTTCACCACAGGGGACGCAGAGGACACAGAGCCTGACCGGAGAGGAAGAGTTGGGTTCTGCGCAGTCCCGATTCCTTCTTCCCATCCGATCTCTGTGTTCTCTGTGCTCTCTGTGGTGAAGAAGCTAGCCAACAACGTATTGGATCGCGCTTCCCGAGATCCCCTTCCCCGTCGCTACTTGCACTTCAGCGTGACCAAGCCCTTGCCCGCGCCTGCCGCCGCCCGCAGCCCATCGTGCACGCACTGGAAGGAGTCCGCCGTGTAGCTGTAGCCAAGTGCTTCCGGGAAGATCGCAGTCGTGGTCCAGTCGGTCGCGTTGACGGTGCCAGCGTTGCCCGAGTCCCAAGTGATGCCGAACGCATTGCCGGCAGAGACGTCCGCTTTGCTCGCGAGGTTGTTGTTGCGCAGGTCCCAGTAGCCGATGGCCGAGCTGTCGCGTGCAGTCACCGGGTTCAGCACGCTTTCGAAGTAGTTGGCCTCGACCAGCGAGTAGCCACCCATGCGAACGTTGATGCCAGAAACCATCACCTTGTAGAGGTAGTTGTTGAGCACGTGCGAATAGCCGTGGCGCTGCAGTGGTGTGCGCGAGCCGACGTTTTCGAAGAGGTTGTGATGAAAGGTCACGTGCCGAACCGCAGAGTCGTCGTCGGTGTAGCCGTTCAACGAAACCTTGGCATGGTCATGCATGTAGTTGTACGAGATGGTGACGTTGTCGGCGCCCTTCTTTATGTCGATCATGCCGTCGAAAGCCGTGTCACCCGCGCCCGCGCAATCTGCCATCGAGCTGAATAGCTCGTTGTGGTCAATCCAGATATCCGTCGGAATGCCGCCGCTCATACCTTCCAACGAGATCATGTCGGAATCACCACCGCCGGGGGTAAGGCCAATGGTCATGTTGCGAATGATGATGTTGCTCGAAGAAGAAGCGATGTGGATGCCAAAGTTGGCGGCAGAGCCATCCGCACCCAGAATTGTAATGTTGCTTTTCTTCTTTATTTCGAGCGTTTGCGCCGCCAAGGTGTGTTGCACGCAGGGATCAGTGATGCTCGAAAAACTGAACTTGCCGGTGTATCTGAGCACCAGGCCGCCGGTTCCTGAGTAGGCATCAATGGCTGCCTGCATTGCCGCCATATCGGCGACAGCAACTGCAGTGGCATTGCCCCCGCCGGTTGTGGCTTTGCCATAGCCAAGCGGGCTGGTTTCCGGGGCGCCGGTGGCGGCCGAGGAGCCGGCAGCTCCGCTCGCCCCGCCGCTGCCCGCGCCAGCACCGCCCGTCGCAAGACTGCCACCCGCGGTTATCGTGCCACCCGTCGTCTTGCTTCCACCCGCTGCCGTCGTGCCCCCATCCGCCGTGTTCCCGCCCGTCACCCGGGTGCCGCCGGCTACCGTCGTGCCACCACTTGCTGTGTTCCCGCCCGTCGCCCTGGTACCGCCGGCTACCGTCGTGCCACCCATGCTGGTGCTGCCACCGGTCACCTGGGTTCCACCCGTCGCCTGCATCCCGCCGGTCCCCGTGGTGCCACCCGTGGCGGCGGCGCCGCCGGTCACCAGTGAGCCGCCGCTCGAGGTTACGCCTCCATCTGAGATTCCACCGCCGGTAGCAGTCAACCCGCCGGCAGCGCCCCCGGTGGAAAGGGTTCCGCCCACCAGCTTGCTCCCGCCCGTCGAGGTACTGCCGCCCGCATTCACGACACCGCCGGTTCCCACGATCCCGCCGGTTCCCGGCGCAGAAGTCCCAGCCGCTCCGCCTGTTGCAGTTGAAGCATCGGCTGCGCCGTTGGCGCCGTCGGGGTGGCTCACCGGCGATCCGGATCCGCTGCTGCAGTGACAAACGAGAAGGCAGCAAAGGTATGGGAGCACTCTGAAGATCTTCGACATGGGACCTCTTGGGCTCCTTACATGACTATTAAGCGTACCTGACATTCCAGTTGGTGCCCGCTGAGAGCTTTTCTTTCGTCTGCCAAGATGGTCGCGCGTCTCGTGCTCGGGCATCTTCACCATGGTTACTGCCGGAGTGCGTGAGAAGCCCGTGCGCAAGGTCTGCCGCGTCGGCGCCGTGAGGTTTCGGCCGAAGAGGTCCGGGGAACCGGGCACTAAGCATCGGTAGGGCACAGCACGCATGTGACCGCCGACGACGTGCCGGCGTGTGCCGGTCGACAACAGGAGAATCACGATGAAGCGCAGTTTCGTTCTTGAATTTGGCTTGGGCGCCCTGCTCGCGCTCGGCTTGGTGAATTCGGGCTGCAGCAGCGATGCTGGGAACAGCGGCACTGGGGCCAAGGGCGGCGCGACGGCCAGCGGCGGGACGGTTAGCCTCTCGGGTGGGGCGACTTCAGCGGGCGGCGCGACTTCAGCGGGCGGCGCGACTTCGGCGGGCGGCGTGACTTCAGTGGGAGGCTCGACCACCACGTCGGGCGGAACCACGGCTGCGTCGGGCGGCGCGACCACGCCTTCCGGTGGAACCACGGCCGCCTCCGGGGGCACGACAACCCCATCAGGAGGCACGACCTCGGCAGGTGGGACGACCAAAGCTTCCGGCGGGACCAGCTCGGCTACCGGAGGCACGACAGCCGCAGCCGGTGGCACCAGTCCGACGGGCGGCTCGACGACCGCGGGCGGCTCGATAGCCGCGGGTGGGACGACCAGGACCGGCGGAACCACGGCCGCAACCGGCGGCGCGACCACGACGGCGGGAGGCACGACGACCGCAGGCGGCTCGACAGCATCGGGTGGGACGACCAGGACCGGCGGAACCACGGCCGCAACCGGCGGCACGACCACCGCAACCGGCGGGACGACTGCTGCAACCGGAGGAACGACATCGCCGATAGGGAACGAGTTCTGGATCTCACCCACAGGAAAGGACACTGCCGCGGGAACCCAGGCCGACCCCTTGTTCACGCTGTGTAATGACACTCTCAAGACCGGGGCTTGCTACAAGCTCTGCCCGGTCGGAGGAACCTGCTCCAGCGGGACCATCTGGGTGATGGACGGAACCTACAAGTACGCAGCTGTTACCCAGAAGATCGGCTCAACCAAACTCGGGACGGCCAGTGCTCCTTTCAATGTCTTTGCCGTTGCGGGAGCCAAACCGGTCTTCGACTTCACCGGCATGCCGGTCAGCTCGTCGAGTCGAGGCGTCCAACTGCAAGGAGACTATTGGCACTTCCGCGGCATCACGGTGACAAAAGCCGGCGATACCGGCTTCTTCATCATGGGCAACAACAACACCATCGAGCAGTGCACGTCCCATCACAATCAGGACGCAGGATTTGTTATTGGGGTGAATTCGAGCAGGGCGGGTACTGGCACGAACAACCTCATTCTGAACTGCGATTCGTACCAGAACTTCGACGAGGCCACCAACGGCGAAAACGCTGACGGCTTCGGTATGAAGGAGAATTCTGGCGCAGGCAACGTGTTCAGGGGGTGCCGTGCTTGGGACAATGCGGACGACGGGTGGGATTTCTATGGCTGGGCATCGCCAGTAACCGTTGAGAACTGCTGGGCCATCTCCCAGGGCAAGACGGTGGGCGGCAGCGCCAGTGATGCCAACGGATTCAAGCTGGGCGGCAATAGCGTGAGCGCTCAGCACATCCTCAAGGATCTGTATTCGACCGGTAATGGAACTGGCAGTTTCGGGACGAGCGGTTGTGGTTTCACCAACAACTCGAACCCAGCCAGCCTCTCTTGCTCTGGAACCTGTGCCTCCTGGGACAACAAGAAGGCCGACACAGGCGTATCGGGGGTCGGTACTTCGGCTCCGTCTGGCGCTACCGCCGATAAGATGATCAATGCCAAACGCAACGCCGATGGCAGCCTGCCCTCTGTCAACAGTCTCTGACCGGAACTGGGGTCTTCCTTGCAGGGTTGACATGCGCTAGCCTCTTGCAACCATGAAGCCCTTTCTCGACGGGAGTTTTCTGCTGGAAAGCAAGACGGCCGAGCGCCTGTACCACGAGTACGCCAAGGATCAGCCGATCATCGACTACCACTGCCACCTGCCTCCCGATCAAGTGGCCGACAACCACAAGTTTGGCACGCTCACCCAGATCTGGCTGAACGGCGACCACTACAAGTGGCGGGCCATGCGTTCGAACGGCGTGCCCGAGCGCTATTGCACCGGCGACGCGTCCGACTGGGAGAAGTTTGAGATGTGGGCCCGCACGGTACCGTACACGCTGCGCAACCCGCTCTACCACTGGACCCACATGGAACTGGCGAATCCCTTTGGGGTGAAGGGCAAGTTGCTCGATCCGTCGACGGCGCGAGAGATCTACGATCAGTGCAACCGCCAGCTCGCGCAAGACGACTTCACCACCCAGGGCTTGCTCAAACACTTCAAGGTCATGGTGGTTTGTTCCACCGACGATCCGGTGGATTCGTTGGAGGCGCACCAGAAGCACGGCAAGAACGCAAGCGCGGCCACCAAGCTCTTGCCCACCTGGCGCCCGGACAAGGCCCTGGCCGTGGCTGACCTGGACGGCTGGAACCTCTGGGTGGACAAGCTGCAGGCCGTGTCGGGTGTGGACATCGACTCATTCGACACCTTCCTGTCTGCGCTCAAGCAGCGGCATGACTTTTTCCATCGGGTCGGGTGCCGGGTCAGCGACCATGGCTTCGAGAAGATTCTGGCCGAGCCCTACACCGCCAAGCAGATCGAGGGCATCTTCGCCAAGGCGCGGACCAAGCAGGCGCTCTCGCCAGCCGAGCGCGACCAGTTCTGCTCGGCCATGATGTACGAGCTCGCCCTCATGGACCATGCGTGCGGCTGGACCCAGCAGTTCCACTTAGGCGCCATGCGCAACAACAGTACTCGCGTAATGCGTACCCTGGGTCCTGACACTGGCTTCGATTCCATCGGCGACTACCCGCAGGCCTTTGCCCTTGCGCGCCTGCTCGACCGCTTGGATTCCACCAACCAGCTTTGCAAGACCATCCTCTATAACCTGAATCCCGCCGACAACGAGGTCATCGCGACCATGCTGGGCAATTTCCAGGATGGGTCTTCTCCCGGCAAGATCCAGTTCGGCGCGGCCTGGTGGTTCATGGATCAGAAGGACGGGATGGAGCGACAGATGAATGCGCTGTCAGCTCTCGGCCTGCTTTCGCGCTTTGTGGGGATGCTGACCGACTCGCGCAGCTTCCTGTCGTACTCGCGCCACGAGTACTTCCGCCGTTTGCTGTGCAATCTTTTGGGCAACGACGTGGAGAAAGGGCTCATTCCTTTCGACATGGAATTGCTCGGCAACATGGTGCGGGACATTTGCTTCCGCAACGCCCGCGACTACTTTGGCTTCTTCGCCAAGGGATCGTAGCGATGATCGGGGCGCCGGGCGCGGTGAGGCCGAGCGCCATGAGCGCAGGCGTGAGCGAAGAAACCTGCGCGAAGAAGACCCATGCAGGGTCTTTGAAGCTGCCCCCAAGAGGGAAAGCCGCCTACCAGGCCGTAGCTCAAGGCGTAGACGAGCGCGTAGTAGGTGATCACGCGGCGCCAGCGCACTGGCCCGGCGGGTGACGACGTTGTTCGATCCTGTGCCCGTTCGTTGAAACTTCCAGGCTCCGCCCGGCATCGTATCATTGCGGTTAACTGAGAGGAGGGGGACCATGGCATACGCGGTTGTGCATCACTTTCCTGGTGGTACGAAGGAGCAATACCAGGCGTCGATAGCGGCGGTCCATCCGGGCGAGGGCAGGCTGCCCAAGGGCCAGATCTTCCACGCGGCTGGTCCATCGGCTGGGGGCTGGACGATCGTGGCGGTTCACGACTCCAAAGAAAGTTGGGAGCAGTTCCGCGACGGCATACTGGTGCCCAGAATGCAGAAGGGCATTCCGGGCGGGTTCGCCGCGCCGCCGCAGGAAACTGCCTTTGCCGTCCACAATCTGCGGCCTTGATACCGCTGGACCAGGCCTGCGCTCGTGGGCGCACCTTTCCATCGACTCGCGGCATCCAACTGGCGACCGAATAGGCGCTGCAGGTGACGTCGTGCTCGTGTACAGCGCGATCGAACAACTCAATTCACTACGGAGGAGGCCATGGGTAAGAAGATCATCGCGGTGGTAGGGGCGACGGGAGCTCAGGGCGGAGGGCTGGTTCGTGCCATCCTGGCCGACAAGAGCGGGGAGTTCGCGGTTCGAGCCATCACTCGCAAACCTACGGGCGACAAGGCCCAGGCGCTCGCCAAGCTGGGGGTGGAGGTGGTGGCAGGCGATCTGGACGACACGGCAAGCCTGACCAAGGCGTTCGAGGGCGCGTACGGCGTGTACTGTGTGACCAACTTCTGGGAGCACTTTTCCGGCGACAAGGAGACCGCCCAGGGGCACGCCCTGGCCCAGGCGGCCAAGAACGCCGGGGTGAAGCACGCCATCTGGTCCACCTTCGAAGACACCCGCAAGGCATTTCCGCTCGGCGACCCGCGCATGCCGACGTTGAAAGGGAAATACAAGGTGCCGCACTTCGACGCCAAGGCCGAGGCGGACCATTTCTTCAGGGATCTAGGCGTGCCGACCACGTTCCTGCTGACATCGTTCTATTGGGACAATCTGATTGGCTTTGGTATGGGTCCCAAGAAGGGGCCCGACGGCAAGCTCGCGTTCGTGCTGCCCATGGGAAACAAGAAGCTGCCCGGAATCGCAGTCGAAGACATCGGCAAGTGCGCTCTTGGGATCTTCAAGCGTCCTGATCTGATTGGAAAGACCGTGGGCGTGGCGGGCGAGCATCTCACCGGCAGCGAGATGGCCGCCGCACTCAGCTATGCGCTGGAGCAGCCAGTCGCCCTCAACGCGGTTCCGCCCGATGTCTACCGCGGCTTCGGCTTTCCCGGGGCCGACGACCTGGGAAACATGTTCCAGTTCAAGGCCGAAACCGAGAGTGCCTACTGCGGGGCTCGCGACCTTGCGTTCAGCCGCTCGCTCAATCCCGAGCTCCAGACGTTCGCCAAGTGGTTGTCCCGCAACAAGTCGCGCATTCCGCTCGAGTAGAGACAAGGGCTACGGGCTCGCGCCGGGTGAGCTGATCGATGTCACCTTGGCGGGGGACGCCATGGAGTAGACTGTGCCGAGTGATCGCGACAGCCCTTCCCGGATCGTTCTATTCTCACGGGCCTCGTCGCTCCAGGCCCGCACCGATTTGGAGCGAACGCGGCCGCAGTCTGGCGGGCGCGCTGGCGGTTGCCGCAGTGGTCGCATGCGCCGGTTGCAGTGGCGGCTCCGGGCGCTCGCGGGACGCATCGTCGCCCGACGTGCTAGGGGGAAGTCGGGCGACCGGTGGCGACCAGGCGGGCTCGAGCTCCTCGGGCAGGGACGGCGGCGCCACGGCGGGAGCCACTTCGGGCAGTGGGGCCGGTGGCGGAATGAGTGCTGGTGGATCTGCCACGGCCAGCGGGGGCTTCAGGACTGACGGAGGAACTCCAAGTGGCGGCGCCACCGGCGCAGATGCATCTGCGCCCACCGGCGGCAGCACAGCCGCCGGAGGCGCGACCGCGGCCGGCGGCACGTTTGCGACCGGTGGGATTGCGCCCACGGGTGGAACCACTACGACGGGCGGTTTGCCGGCGATCGGCGGAACCGCCAGCGCGGGCGGCATGGTCGCTTCCGGCGGAACGAAGGGTGCCGGCGGCGCGGCGAGTACGGCCGGCGCGACTGCCACGGCCGGGAGCCCGGTCGCCGGAGGCACCACGGCAGCGGGTGGAAAGACCAGCGGCGGCACTACGACAGCCACAGGCGGAACCCAGATTGCCGGAGGCACCACAGGCACGGGGGGCGCGGCATCGGATCGTTGCGATGTGGGCGTGTACGACGCGGCCAGCCCGCCGCAGGTACTGGCACTCAGTGGCAACCTTGCCACCCACGATCCAAGTGCCATCGAAAGCAGCGGCACGTACTACGAGTTCCAAACGGGACTCGGTGCCAAGACTTCCGCGAACTTGACGGGTTGGAACGCGGCCGCAACACCCTTCGGCACGCCCACCTGGATGACCGCGGCGGTCCCGGGTGTTCAGGGTCTATGGGCGCCCGATATCTCCCTTTTCGGTGGGCAGTATCATCTGTACTACGCGGGCTCCTACCCATTTGGGGCCAACACTTCATGCATCGGTCACGCCACCCGGACCACGATGAACGCGGGCTCGTGGACCGATCAGGGCAGCGCGATCGTCTGCTCCAGCAGCGCCAACAATTGGAACGCGATCGATCCGAACCTCGTCGTGGACACGGCGGGAGTGCCGTGGTTGGTATTTGGGAGCTGGTGGAGTGGCATCCAGATAATCCAGTTGAATTCGCAGGGCACCGCAAAAACCAACAACACCGTCACCTCGATCGCCGGCCGCGGTGGCAAGGGTATAGAAGGCCCGTTCATGGTGCGTCGCTGCGGCTACTACTATCTCTTCACGTCCTGGGACGTCTGTTGTCAGGGATTCAAGAGCACCTACAACATTCGGGTCGGTCGCTCGACCAGCGTTGACGGTGGCTTCGTGGACAAGGACGGCGTTGCCCTCACGGCCGGGGGTGGAACACTTCTTGTTGCAGGGAACAACACCACGTTCAACGGCCCAGGAGGCCAGTCCGTGATGATTGCAGGCAACAAGGCATACCTCGTGTACCACGCGTACGCTCCCGACTCGGTGGCTGGCGGCTCCGCCACCTTGCGCGTCGCCGACCTGGTGTGGGACTCGAACGGGTGGCCGGTGCCGGTGGGTCCGTAAACCGAATCGGTCGACCTGCGGAACCGCCCAGGTCAGTGGCGCCTCGATCGGTGTGCCCCAGCTGTCTCGGCAGGAGGGGCCAGTCAAACGCCGGTCGCAGCGGCTAACGCAAGACAGAGCAGACCGCGACTCGGACAGTCGTGTCGCGGTCTGCAGTATCGAGGCAGGCTCGTGCCGATTTTCAGGCTTGTTTTGGCCATCGATTTTCGGCACGACACTTGCTTTCCAAGCTGGGGTCACCACAGGAGGCTAGGATGGGCAAGCGACGACTTTCTTTTCGGGCTCCCAAGCCGCGATTTCGGACGTCCATGCGCCCAACTATCCTCACCGCTGTATTGCTAGTGGCGCTTGGGGCCGCCTGTGGGTCGTCCATCGACACCAACAACTATCCAAGCTTGGCCTGCCCTCTTCTGCAATCGTCGATGCTTGCTGGCATGGATTCCTTGAGCATCCTTCGCCGGAACTACGCAACAGCGCCCACCGTGTTGGAAGAAGTGGGAACGCCTTGTGCCACGGCAACCAATACGACTGCTTGCCTGGCCAGCTACGCCGATGCACTGAAGAATACGACCGCCTTCGTATCTGGCTATCCCGGTTGCGGTGGTGGAGATGTCGGACCCCAGTGTTTCTTGGGCATCACCATAGGTGACAGGGTTCTTGTGCCCACCTCGTTGGCAGATGTACTTCCGCTCCTTTTACCCATCGACAATTCTCGAAAAGCCGTGTTGCTGGTGGCCATATCCAATCAAGGGTGGCGCCTAGATGGATGTGGCAATGTTCGAATCACCTCCGATGGTTACGAGGTGGTGGCAAAAGCGGGCTATTGCATGACGGAATCTGTGGTGGTGGTGTCGGTTCACGCGGACGGCACCATGGTCAAGAGGTCCGAAGCCTTGGTCACGGAGCAGGCTAATGCGGTCTGTTCCATCGATCATCAATTGTGGCTTGCATGCCGCGAATCCGGTGACCCTGGAGCAGCAAAGCCGTCCCCGTTGGAGCCAGAGTTGACGACGCATTCAAGCAGTGACCAGGGAGCTACGCGGGCCTCACAAGGAACGGTGCTCTGATGCTCATCCTTCTCTTGTCAACCCTTGCCGCTGCCGTCTCGCCCAACAACACCTCTGCGACCAGCGATCCCCCGAAGCAAGAATCCATTGGCAATCTAGAGCTTGGCATCACCATCGGCTACGGCGTTCCCACGGACGAGCGACTCTATGTAAATCCCTATGGACCCAGCTTCTCGGCTCGCTTTGGCTGGGCATTTGGGGGACCAACGGTGCGCTTCTACGTGGGTGCAGAAGGCACCATCACCACGGGCCTGCGACGCAGCTACTTCACCGACTCCGCCTCCGCCAATCTGTTCTATGCGGGTGCAGAAACGGGCATCCGCTACTACTTGCCCAAGCAACATATGCACCTTGGGGCAAACCTCGGCGCTGGACTGGGACAACTCACCTATCGTCTGGGAGGGCAAGACGATGCGGAAAATGCATGCTTCTGCCTGTCCGGCGCGGTGACCCTTGGTCTTGGGATCACGAGGAATGTGGAGGTTGGGGTAGAAGCCAAGTTCACCTGGTTGGCTCCCTGGGGAGGATCCTTCTCGGAGAACATGATGGCCATCACACCATCGGTGCTAAGCACCTATCGGTTCTAGGGGGTGTCCCTAATTGACGGCGGCCATTGACTCTGGCGGCCGCTCGGCGCTGGCGGTCG
>PMBS01000290.1 GCA_003153015.1 Myxococcales bacterium | reverse complement strand
CGGCAGGCGTCGACGAACAGCTTGACCACGTCCACATGGCCCGCTGCCGGCACCTTGGCATTGCCGACGTCATAATCGGTGGTCGCCGAGTCCCAGAGCAGGAAGCCGTCGTGGTGCTTGGTCGTGAGAACGGCGAACTTCATCTTGGCCGACACCGCGGCGTCGATCCATTGGCCGGGGTCGAGATTGGTCGGATTGAACAGGGACGGATCTTGGTTGGGCAGGTCCTTGGCCCCATCGTTGGAAAAGGTGTTCATCCCGAAGTGGATGAACATGCCGAATCGATACTCGGCAAATGTTCGCTTGAGATCTTCGGGGTCCTGAACCGCGCCGGTCGTTCCTGCCGCGCCGCCGGCGCTTGTTGCGCCTCCCGCGCCCGTCGCTCCTCCCGCGCTTGTCGCGCCTCCCGCGCTTCCGCCCGAACCGGTCTTGCCCCCTGAGCCTGCTGTGACACCCCCCCCGCTGACCACACCGCCCGATCCAGCGCCACCGCCTGAACCGCCTTTGCCGGTCGCAGCGCCGCCCACCCCTCCTGCACCCGCACTCCCGCCCGTCCCACCCTGAGCACCAGCGGCGCCAGACCCACCTCCTCCTGCCTTCCCGCCTGTCGTTGCATTGCCACCTGTCATCGCATTGCCACCTGTCATCGCATTGCCACCTGTCGTCGCATTGCCACCTGTTGTCGCAATACCGCCAGTCATCAAACTGCCGCCGACCCCACCCCTTCCGCCACCTGACCCACTTGCACCCGCCGTCGCGCCCCCAGTCCCTCCCGCAGCGCTGAGCCCACCCGAGCTTGCTATTCCTGTGCTGCCGCCAGAGCTAGGAGAACCGCCCTGGTTCGCGACGCCTCCGGCCCCAACCGAGCCACCGCTCTCTCCACCGGCACTCGCGTTCCCTGCCGCGGCGTCAGCCACAACACCGGAGCTTCCGGAGCTACAGGCGGCTGCCCCCAAACAGAGAAGGACAGCGCCAATCTCTGCGACCCGTGTCAGGGATGCCCGACGAATTCGGTCCGCGGCGGTCGAGGATCGGTTGGCTCGGTGTATGTGCATGTCGTCTTCCGCGCTCATCGGTGAATCACTCCGGCAGTGAGAGGGGCGTGACATCGCAAGATCGGGTTTGAAAATCCCACGCGCTGACGAGAAAGATTGTCCGCCGCTGGTCATGGCAATCCGCGTATGGACAGGTGTCGACCGTGTTCCCTTCGTGCCCTCCTGCGTCACCTCCCGTACACACTTGCTATGTTCGACTGACTCAGATTGTCGGTTGTGTCGCTGGTGACAGCCGCGATAACCACGCCTTCCCCAAGGACCGGTGCCGGCGCCCTTGGTCCACTCGGTGCTGGAACCAAAATACATAGCGATGTCGTCCCGCTAGCGATGTGTTCGGCTGCGCCGACGGGCAGCAAGTATCAATGCGACAAAGCTGCACAACAGCCATTCCGATGCTGAGTTCGGCGTTGACCTGCCGTTGAGCGCACAGCTACAACCCGATGAACTCGCTGGACCGAGCGCTCCAACTCCCGCGTCCGGCGCGCTTCCTGTTGCAGTCGTCCCGCCAAAGGCGCTAGTGCTGCCCCCGGTTCCCGTGGATGTGCCGCCCGCACCACCGGTGCCGACAGAGTTGGCGCCACCGGTTGCAGAAGCGCCACCCGTCGCGACTCTCGCATCCGGCGCCGTGCCGCCGACGCCACCAGTAGTGCCTCCGGCGCCAATGGATCCCCCGGCGCCGACGCCCACGTCTACGTTTCCTGTGCCGCCTCCGCTCGCGGCACCGCCCGCCCCGGATCCGCCGCGTCCACCTGTGCTGGGCGCAGTTCCACCGGCTCCCCCAGCGGCACCACCCGCACCGTCTGTCATGGGCGCGCTCCCGCCGGCGCCCCCAGCGCCACCACGAGCACTCGCGCCACCAGTCGCGCTTCCGCCGGCCCCTGCGACCCCACCATCGCGGCCACCCGCCCCGCCGGTCGCGCTTCCACCGGCTCCTCCAAGGGCACCGCCACGGCCACTCGCGCCGCCAGTCGCGCTTCCGCCAGTTCCTCCAGCCGCACTACCACCGCTGCCGCCCGTGCCGCTGGTGCCGCCGCTGCCTCCCGCGCCTCCGGCTCCGGCCGTTCCCGTGGTGCCGCTAGAGCCCACCGCAATTTCGCCGATGATTGCACTGGTTGCCCCGCCACTCACCGCGGTCGCCTCCAGCCGCACGTATTGTGCCGTCTGGGCAGCGAACTGTGCCCGCTGCGGGCACAGGAGGCCGTGGTAGGTAGGATCCGCCGGCCAGGTCCCGCTGGCCACCTGGGTGAAGGTCACATTGTCCGTACTCACGTACACCTTGTACGACGTGACGTTCCCCGCCGTGGTCCCGGTGTGTCGCTGGGGCAAATATTCCAACATGTCGACATTGTCGTAGCTCTTGCCGAGATTGAGCGTTATCGACTGGGGCAGGGCGCCGCTCGATGTCCACAGGCTCTCCCCGTGGCCGGTGCCGTGCATCGTGTTGTTCACTCCCTTGGTCGAGTCATTGTAACCGTCAATCGCCAGCGCGGCGTTGCCGCTGGTCGCCGCTGCCGAAACCGGAGTCAGCGGCGTCTCGATCTTGGGTTGCTGTTCTGGCAAGGGAGCCCGCGAGGCGTTCGGCGTCCAGTACTGCGGCACCTGAGCGAGGGCCGAAACCACTGGATCTTCGAGCAATCCTTGCAGGTTGGGCGGACAGTCGAGGATGAAATTCGTGTAGTTGGATTCGGTGGTCTTGATCTCGTTCGCTATGCTCGATGCCGACAGATAGCCGGCGGCGGCTTGCGTGCTTCTCCAGAACCAGTTCTTGTCCTTGGCAATGGTCTGTCCTTGCGCCCCGGCAGTGACGTTTCCCGACGGTACCGTCACCCCGAGCGGCTCCTCGAAATATTGCACGTCGACCTCCGAGGGCACCCCGCCGTTGTGGTCAACGACTATCGTATTCGGCTGTAGCTGGCGAATAAGCGCCCGTATCTCTTGGTAGGGAACTTGCTGGTGACCGGTGAGCCAGGCATAGCCATCAAACACGAACACGGGGATGTTCCCGTAGTTGGTCAAGAGCTCCGTGATCTGCGCGGTGATGTAGCCTCCCACCACGTTCCAGTCGACCGCGCCCGGGTCGGTGTTATGCCCGGCCTGCGAACCGATACCGTTGTTGGGATCCCAGATGGAAAAGTAGAGGTCGGGGTCGAGCCCCTGGGCGCGGAAGGAATCGACGTAGCACTTCACCACGTCCATGCTCGGGACCGCGCTTTGTGCGATAGTATACGGAGTGCTGCCATAGGGTGACGAGCTGGGCGGGGTGGCCTTTGAAGGCCAAATGGCGAATCCATCGTGGTGCTTGGTGGTGAGCACTCCGAATTTCATGCCGGCTGACTTTGCCGCCTTGGCCCATTGATCAGTGAAGGTGTGGCAGTCACCACTCGGGGGCGCAAAGGTCTTGGGATCCACGCGATTCTCGGCCCAGCCCGGCTTGTAAGTGTTCATGTTGTAATGAATGAACATGCCAAAGCGCTGATCGATGTGGTTGCTCAAGAGCTGCTGCATGGTCAGGGTCTGAGCTGACGAGGTCGCCGAGACCAGCAAGACCGGCAGCGCAAAGCGTGTGACTCTGCGTGCCCGACAATCGCGGCGGAGCTTGTCTTGGTAGGTGGTCACGATTCTTCTCTCGTCATCCGGGGTGGTCCTGGATGGGTCGGTGCGCGTACATGTCGTTTTCTCCCCGGTGCTAGCGTGCGGATCGCTTCCGCCCAGAAGTACAGGGACAAGATTGTGCGAGAATGGGTCTACCAATCGCATACGATCCGACCGAATCGGTTGACCGCTATGCCCTCACCCGCTTGCTCTTGCGCCATGACAGGAGCCGGTCCGAGAGGTGCCGGGGCGATGCAGCTTCTTCCTGGCGCTGCTGGCCCAGACCTGGGGAAAGGCTCGCTTCAGACGCGCTCCGGTAACGGCTCTACGGACCGTTCCGCGACGGAGGCAGTCCCTGCGAGCTTCAAGAACATAGGTGCTACGCCCAGAGTCTCGGTCGGTCAGTTCCCGATCACCTTGAGCATGACCACGCCGTGCGACGGCACCGTGGCCGTGTACTGGGTGGCGATGGAACCTAGATCGGTGTGGGACCAGAGGTCGCGCACAGTGGCAGAGGTAGAGGTCATTCCCAGACTAGTCCAGGTCACCGTGATATCGGCACTGGCTGTGGTGCGATTGAACAAGACCACAGCGTAGGTCTGAGTGCCGGAGAGCTTCTTCGACCACACTTCGAGTGTCGTGCTGGTACTGATCGGCTTTCCCTGTATCCCAAGCGCATCCTGGTCCACGGCAATGACATCGGCATTGGTCAGGATGTTCTTGGTCGCTGCGCTCATCTTTGTGAGGTCGTTGCCAGCGATCAGGGGAGCGGCCATGATTGCCCATAGGCTAAAGTGCGACTGGTACTCCGTGTCGGTCATCCCGCCGTTGCCCACCTCGAGCATGTCAGGGTCGTTCCAATGCCCAGGCCCGGCGTACTGGGCGAGCCCAGGTGAACCGTAGGAGGCACCGCTGTATCGAGACGACCACCCGCCATTGTTGTTGAGCAACGAGATGAAACTGTGGCTGTCCGTGTCCCAGGTGTCCTTGATGTCAGTGCCTGTCCGCCATAGCTGACCGATGGTGGTCTCCCAGTTGTAGAACCACCAAGCGCAAATGCTAAACACAATCGGGCGTCCGGTTGCCTTCAATGCATTGGCCATGTTCGTGTAGTCCGTCTGAATATTCGAACCTGCAGCCGGGCTGCAGTTGTCGTATTTCAGGTAGTCCACACCCCAAGACGCGTAGGCTTGCGCATCCTTGGTCTCATAGCTATACGAGCCTGGGCGGCCGGCACAGGTCTTGGTACCGCGGTCGGAGTACAGGCCGAGTTTCAGGCCCTTGCCGTGCACATAGTCCGCGAGCGCTTTCATTCCGTTGGGGAACTTGCCGCTGTCGGGCACAATGTTGCCACTCGAGTCTCGGCTGGTTGCTTGCCACATGTCATCAATGTTGATGAATTGGTAGCCCGCAGCCTGCATGCCGGTCGAAACCATTGCATCGGCAATCCCCCTGACCAACGTGTCCGTGATGTTGCCGGCGAACTTGTTCCAGCTATTCCAGCCCATGGGCGGCGTGGCCGCGAGGACACCGGTTGAGGTCGCGCCCCCAGCAGAGGTACTGCCTCCCGCACCCCCGTTTGTGGTGGTGCCGCCTGTGCCGCCGGCTGCAATCCCGCCCGCAACCACGCCGCCCGTCGTCCTGCCGCCTGCGCTCGCGCCGCCGGTTGCGCTACCGCCACCTGCGCTGCCGCCTGTCGCTCGGCCGCCGCTTGCGCTGCCCCCACTGTTGGGGACGCCGCCGGTCGCGCTACCACCGGTGGTGCTACCACCGGTCGCTTTGCCGCCGCTTGCGCTACCACCGGTCGCGCTGCCCCCGGTTGCGCTACCGCCAGCAGCGCTGCCACCGGTTGCGCTACCACCGGTTGCGCTACCGCCGGTCGCTTTGCCGCCGCTTGCGCTGCCCCCACTGTCGGAGGCGCCGCCGCTGCCTCCTGTTGCTTGAAGACTGCCACCGGTCGCGTTGCCGCCAGTGGGAACACCGCCCGTGGCACTCCCGCCGGTTGCCTGGGGCGTGCTGCCGCCGGTCGCAGCACCACCGGTGGTGGTTCCGCCGTTCGCCTGAGCCCCGCCTGTGGCGACACCCGCCGGGGCCTCATTCGAGCATCCGACCGCCCACCCGGCCAGGCAGCTCAGCAGCACTGCTCGCAAGAGCAATTCACTAGAGCCCCGAAAGATTCTGCTTTGGTGAAATGTCATGTCTTACCTGTCCTTCTCTTGCTTCTGACCTCATAAAAAGGGCAAGCCGCTTGGACTACCTTCAAGAATATGGGTGCATGAAGGCTGGCGCCGAACCCGACGTCGACGGCGCTCGCGCTGACTTTCTTCGTTCAAGCGCAAACTAGCTAAACCCGATCTGTCCTTGGCCGCCCACCTTAACCAGGACAGCCATCCTGAATGCTCTGGTTTCTTGCGTTATGACAGGAACGAAGCCAAGCGGTGAAATCTCAGGTCGATGCGGCGTCGCCGCTGCCGGCCGAGGGGTGGCTCGGCTCAGACGCGCTCCAGCAATAGGTTCCACGGATCCCACACTTCCAGCGAGGTAGTCCATGCGAGTTTCAACAACGACGAACGACGTTCAGCCCGTGAAGATCTTCACACGCCTCTTTCTCCTGCTCTCCGCGCCCCTGGTGTGTCTGGCCATCAGCACGCCAGCCAGGGCCGCCGTCACCTTGCCCAGTCTGTTCAGCGATCACATGGTCGTGCAGCGCAACATGGAGGTGCCGATTTGGGGCACGGACACCGCCAACCAGAGCATCACCGTCAAGCTCGGCACGCAGCAAGCCACGGCCACGACAGGCTCCGACGGGAAATGGACGGTGCGCCTGCCCGCGCAAGACGCCGGGGGACCCTTTTCCATGACCGTGACCGGCTCGTCAACGGTCACTGTGGCAGACGTCTACGTGGGGGAAGTCTGGATCGGGTCTGGACAGTCCAACATGGACTACCGGGTTCACTGCACATTCGCGGGCTGCGGGTTGAACAACGAAGCGGCAGAAATCGCCGCCGCCAACTACCCGCTTATCCGCTCGGCAAATATCCCCTGGAACCCGTCTGCGACGCCGCGAGATGCCTCGACCGTGAAGACCTCGTGGATGGTGTGTTCGCCTTCGACGGTCGCGAACTTCTCCGCCGCTGGCTATTTCTTCGCGCGAGAGCTGGCCAAGGCGTTGCCCGGCGTGGCCATCGGCATCATCCACGCATCCTTCGGCGCTAGCTGCATTCAGTGCTGGATGTCCAAGGAGGCCATCAACGCCATCCCATCTGTGGCGACCCTATTCTCGCAGTTCCTGGCGAATCCGGACTACACCAACCAACACAATCCCATTATTTGCTACAATGGACAGATTGCGCCCTTGGTTCCCTACGCCATCCACGGCGTTATCTGGTATCAAGGCGAGTCGGTGACCTGGGGCGGAGACACCTACCGGGATCTGCAGATGGGACTGGTCACATCCTGGCGCAAGGCATGGGGACAGGACTTCACCTTCTTGATCGTTCAGCTCCCCAATTACAACGTCTCCAGTTCCGGTTGGCCAATCCTGCGCGAAGCACAGCTCCAGACGACCCAGGCTCTTCCCAATACCGGTCTGGCTGTTCTCATCGACATCGGCGTCCCCACCTACGTGCATCCCCCGGACAAGCAGGACGTGGGCCTGCGTCTAGGCCTCTTGGCGGAAGCGATCACCTACGGGCAAGACGTTGCCGACTACGGGCCACTCTACGATCACATGGCGATCGAAGGCAGTTCCATACGTCTCTACTTCACCCATACCGACGCCGGCATGGCCTTCAAGGGAGGCACCGCCACCGAGTTCGAGATTGCGGGCGCCAACGGCACCTACTCGACTGCAACAGCGGTGATTCAGCCCGATTCGACCATTCTGGTGTCCAGCCCCTCGGTCACGGCGCCGAAAAACGCACGCTATTGCTGGTCTGGCAATCCGACTGCCAGCCTCTTCAGCCAGGGCACGCCTGCGCTTCCCGCATCGCCATTCCGCACCGATCCCCCTGCCTTGCCGGCCGGTACCGTCATTCCTGACGCTGGCGTCGTCGTCAGGACGGATAGCGCCGTAGTCGCTACTGGGGGCGTGGGGGGGAACGCCGGCTCAGGCGGCAGCACCAGCTCGGGAGGCAACACCGGCTCCGGTGGGAACACCCGCTCGGGGGGCAACACCGGCTTAGGGGGGAATACCGGCTCGGGTGGCAACGCCGCCTCGGGTGGCAACACCAGCTCGGGCGGCAACACCCGCTCCGGGGGGGATACCAGCTCGGGCGGGAATACCCGCTCGGGCGGCAACACCGCCTCGGGTGGAAACCCCCGCTCGGGCGGCACCACCGCCTCGGGTGGCAGCGTCGCCTCGGGCGGCAACATCGCCTCGGGCGGCAGCATCGCCTCGGGCGGCAGCATCGCCTCGGGCGGCACCACCGCTTCGGGCGGCAGCACCGCCTCGGGCGGCAGCATCGCCTCGGGCGGCAGCATCGCCTCGGGCGGCACCACCGCCTCGGGCGGCACCACCGCTGCAAGTACTGCAACCGGAGCTACAGACACAGGTGGTTGCTCCTGCCGACTGGGAGGCCGTGCCAGCGGCTTGTCGTACACCTCGGCTCTCGCCCTCGGCGTGCTCCTGGTGCTGGGCGCTCGCCGCAACCGTCGAAAACAAAGAAGCTAGTAAAGGGGGCACAACAATGCCCATAGATCCACACCCCAAACGCCGCGATTTCCTCAAGACCGCCGCGGCGGGCGCGGCGGGCGCGATGGGGATCAGTGCCCTTAGGTTCGACAAGCTTTTCGCCCAGTCGACCGGGGGGTGGGTTAGCGGCATGCAGGTCAATCCGGCCATCGACAATAAGCGGGTCATCTGCTGCCACGACCCAAAGATGCTGGGGAACTACCCCTCCTCCGGGGCTGTGAGCACGGTCTGGGCGAGCCAGAACTCCTACGTCGACCCGGCCACGGTCTCCCAAAACCTGGAGCAAATGGCCATGCAGCTAGCCCAGAAAAACACGGCGGCCGATGCTTGGAGCACGATCTTCCAGAAGCCGACGGGTAAGGCGTGGGCAAGCACGAAGGTGGCCATCAAGGTCAATGCGATACAAAGCACCACCGGAAACCATCCCCGCGTAGCGATCGTCAAGAAGATCTGCGATGTGTTGATAGATCAGTTGGGGGTTTCAGCGGCGAACATCATCGTATGCGACGCCCACGAGGACCCCTCGTTGTTGTACAACACCACCTATGTCAGCTTGACGGACGCAACCAAAATACGCGCGACTGTCAGCAAATATGCGCAATCACTTGGCGGCATGGTGCCGGTCACCATTGCCGCCAGTACGAAAAGCATATCGGCCGTCGGCGACCTGGTCAATGGCGTCATCGACATCCTCGTGAATATTGCAGTACTCAAGGTCCACAGCGGTCCGGGAACATCGTACCAGTTCGGCAGTTGTTCCCTGTGCATGAAGAACCATCTCGGGACCTTCATCAACCAGGGGACCTACGCGTCACCGAGTTCGACGGGGTTGCACTCGCTGGACGCCATCTGCAACATCAACAAACATGCCGCCATTCTCGGTGGCAATCCTGTCCGCCAGCAACTGTGCATTGTGGATGGGCTCATGGCAAACGGCGGCAACAGCGCCACTGCGAACGTCAGAGCAGATCGGATCGTCATGGGGACCTTTGCCCCCATCGTGGACTACCTCACGGCGACCAGCATTCTTCTCAACTCAACCATCATGGCCACCGGCCCCATGCCAGCGCTGGGAGTGACCAACGCCGCCGTCTACCTTCCGCAGTTTCTCACCAGCTTCGGTTATTCCGCGACGGACACTCTGCAGTGGGTTGAATGCACCCCCCCCAATTGGCCCGCCATCACCGGCGGCAGCGGGGGATCTAGCGGGTCCGGAGGGGCGGGCAGCGGCGGGACTAGCGCAACCGGAGGCGCCGGCAGCGGCGGGACCAGCGGAGCCGGGGGCGCGCGCAACGGCGGGACAAACGCGGCCGGAGGCACGGCTAGCGGTGGAACCAGCTCGGCGGGAGGCACGACCAGCGGTGGCACCAGCGGTTCCGGAGGCGCGGCCGGAGGCGGGACAAGGGCAGCCGGAGGCGCGCGCAGTGGTGGAACTAGCGCGGCCGGAGGCGCCGGCAACGGCGGGACTAGTGCGGCCGGAGGTGTTGGCAGCGGCGGTGCGGCCGCTACTGGCGGTACGCCCGGCAGCGGTGGCACTACCACCTCGGGTGGCGCCGGGGGAACCGGCGGTGCAGCGACTGCGTCGGCATCGGGGGGCTCGGCGACTACGGGCGGAACCAGCGCCGGCACCAGGACGGGCGCGAGCGCGACGGGTGGCAGCAGCGGAACCGCGACAGCTACCAGCGCGAACTCAGGGGGTGGTTGTGATGTCGTCGGGGGCGACCGCAGGGTTACCCGCTGGGGCGCCATGCTGGCGTTCGGCGCCGTGGTCGCCGAGAGGCTTCGGCGCCTGGTCAGCAGCGGCGATCGGTCGTAGTGATCCGGTGCCTGGGACAGCCCGACCTTCCTTACGGGAGATATGGAAAGGCCGTGGTTCCGGGCTGGGACGTGCCAACCGCAACCACGGCCTGCTCACGCAACTCGCAACGAGTCTATTTCACATAGATGTTGGGCACGGGCGGATTGTTCATGCCAGCGCCGATGTGGAACCCCGTGTGGGGCGGCTGGTTGTAGCTGGCATTCTCAAATGCGCACTGCGCTCGGTACGTCGGATCGTGCATGAGCGTGTAGATGCGGCGCTTGGTTACCTCGGTCGTTGTGTACACACGCAGGGCCGTGTTGCTCGTCTCGCGCAGCACGAGTTCCTCGCGCCAGTCACCCAGCAGATCCGCGGTGAGCGTCGGAGTGCTCTTGGTGCCATTGCACGACGAGCAGCCGCTCGCGTTCAGCAGGGTGCTGCCGCCGGGCTTGGTGATCGACGTGCCATTCTCCAGTTCACGCGCCTCATCGGCATCCCAGTAAATGAGAAAGTTGCTGCCGGCACTGCTGCTGACTGCGGCACCGGTGCCGCAGTCGACGTTCCCCATTCCACTGCAGGTTGCGGCGGTTAGGTCGTTCATGGTGACATACTCGGCCACACCGCGACCGGTGTCAGTGCCCGGGCTCGTGATGTTGAAGTAGAACTTGCAGGTGGCACCGTCATGGCAATCCATGCCCCCAACACTCTCGTGAACCGAAAACACCGAGATTCCCTTGCCCTTGACCAACTCCCCCACGTGCATGGCATCGCCATGGCCTATTCCGTCCCCGCACTTGAAGGTTCCGTCGCTGCCGATGGTCAATGGACCGGTGATGATCTCCTGGGCCAAGTCGCCGTCCACATCCGCTGCCATGCATGAGTGGTCGCCCTGGCCTTTGGCGGACGAGTTCCCAGCCCCGTTGCTGTCGAAGGTCCAGACCTTGGTCAGCTTCGCATCCCGCCAGTTGTACGCAGACACGGTCAGACGCGTGTAGTACCCACGCTGCTGGATGATGCTCGGCCGCCCGGTCGCGGTCTTGCCCGTGCCCGTGTCGCTGACCCACGCCATTCCACCGTTGTAGCGGTCCAGTCGGTTGCCGTAGGTATCACCCCAGTCTCCCACGTTTCCGCGGGGCACTGGATAGTCCACCGTTGCCAGTTCCTTGCCGGTGTCCCCGGCGAATACGGTCAGGTACTCGGGTCCGGTCAGAATGTAGCCGGATCCATTGCGAAAGTCAGCGCTGTCATCGTCGCTCGCAGCGGGTCCCGTGCTCAGATACGCGCCGGTTCCGTCCTTGGTCCCGGGTGCTGTCTTGCAAGCAAACTCCGCCTTACCGTCGCCGTCGAAGTCGCCCACCGACATCTGCGTGTAGTGCGCCCCGGAGCGAATGTTTGGACCCAGGTTGAGGATCCAGAGCTGCTTGCCAGCCAACGTGTATCCAGCAATATAGACGGGGTCGGTAACGCCTGATTGGGAATTGTCTTTCGTGCTCCCCTCCCACTTCAGCACGATGTCGAGTTTGCCGTCGCCATCGAGATCCCCTGGGGCTGCGTCGTTCGCGTTGTACTGTGAGGCCGGCTTTGTCAGCGGGATGCTCAAATATTGCTGCGCCCACGGCGTGACCGCATCAGACTGCTTTCCCTCGGTCCCTTTGAGCACTGCGCTCACCGAGTACTTCGAGCTGGCCGTGCCGGCCGCATCCAGGTAGTTGGTGCTATCAGTTACGGTTGCCAGCTTGGCGCCGTCCTTGTAGAGGATGTACGAGGTGTCGGCGTCGGTTCCGGTGTACTCATAGCCAAACATGCGCCAGCCGACATAGACGCCGCCCGAAACCTTCACCGCCACCACGCCGCGATCCAGGTTCTCCATCTGGTAGTGGCCGGTGCCTCCCCCAGTGACTGGGTTGGTTGCTCCACCCACACCCGTGACCCCACCTGCGCTCGTCACACCGCCGTTGGTGGTGACACCACCCGTGGTTTGGACGCCGCCGGTCCTCTGGGCGCCGCCTGTCCTGACGACGCCGCCGGTGACTCCGACACCACCGCTGGTAACCACCCCGCCCGACGGCGGGGGCGGAGCGCCGCCGGTTGTGGGCGTGCCACCCGTCGTAGCCACGCCTCCACTGGTAACCGCACCGCCGCTAGTGGTCACGCCGCCAGATGTGACAGTTCCGCCTGAGGTCACTACGCCACCACTGCGCGTGGCGCCCCCACTTCCCTCCGACACGCCGCCGGACGTGGCAATCGAGCCACCGCTGGCAGCCCCGCCGGTTTGCACGGCTCCGCCCGAGCCTGACCCTCCGGCGGTCGCTTGGGAGCCCGTACCGGTCGAGTCGCAGCCCTGAAGCAGGGTGACGGCGCCGGCAAGGAGCAGAGACAGGGAGCCTCGTGCTAGAGCCTCAGTCATTCTTCGAGTTCTGGTTCGCATCGCATCCCCCATTATTGTGAGCATTTTCGCATCCACGCGAATGCGTGATTCCTATGTGAAACAGTGCCCGAGCAAATACCTCGATGAACGGGTCTGGTCGGTGGTCTGGTTTTGATTCGCCATCGTTGTCCACTGAGTGCCCTCAGGGGAGACGTCAAGGGCCGTTGTAGCGCGTGTAGGGTCGCGGTGCAGTGGGCGGGGTGACGCCCTCAACCCACGCCGGGCTGCCCTGCGATGTGATGGTGACTGTCGCCGCAGTCAGACCGGGCGAGGTCGCTTTGATGACAGTCGTGCCGGCGTAATAGCTGCGGAACTCGATGGAGGCCTTGCCCTCGAGGATGGCAATGTCCGACTGATCGCTGCTTCCAGGCGGAGTGAATGTCATGCTGGTTCCGGTCGGAAATTCGCCGGGGCCTGACGTGATGGACAGGGTGACCGCGACATTGTTGCTGATAGGGGCTCCCTTGCTGTCGAGGACCGTCACGACTAGCTGCACATCGTCTGTGCCATCCACGGCCGCGAGACTGGTCTTGTCGGCTTCGAGTTGTAGCGCTGCCGGCGTGCCGCTGGCAGGCCAGGTTGGCGGGGGAACGTTGGCGTACGCGTTGCGATACCAGTACCAGCGCCGCTTGGGCAGACGGAAGTAGTCCACCATTCCCGACACCTCATTCCTGGAACCGGCGACGCTGCCGTGATCAAACATTCCCCAGCGCGCCTGGCCACTGCGCCACGGGTATTGGGAAATCCATTGGTCAGCGTGGTTTCCAGGCTGCCCCAGCCTGCATCGTAGTTGCCCGGCCGACTGGTGAAGTCGACGCCGCCATACTCGGTGACCAGGTTTGCGACGCCTGGATTCTGAAAGTCAGAAATGGTCGCGCCGTCACCGTTGTAGCCAGCGATGTCACCGATCTTGTCAATGCGCCCGGTTCCCTTTGGACGTTGCGCCCCGCCGATCCCCGCCGGGCGGGTTGGGTCCAGTTGATGGCTGAGCGCCACCGTTTTCGCCAACAATGCTTTCATCTGGACCATGGTGGCATCAGATGTGTCGAAAACTTCGTTGCACATGCTCCACGCGATGATGCTGGGATGATTGCGATGCACGCGGATCATGGCGGTCAGGCTGTCGGTCACGCTGGTCTCAAACGGGGCCTGGTCGGCGGCATTGTTGGGATAGGAGCCAGCCGTCTTCCAGTCGCCTTCGCCGGTGGCGCCGCCAAAGCCCCAGAAGTTGTTTTCCGACCACAGCAGAACCCCAAGCTGGTCGCAGGCATCGGCAAAGGCCGGATCCTTCGGGTAGTGCGAGCCGCGGATGAAGTTGAATCCAGCGTCTTTGACCATCTTCACATCGCGAAAGAGCGCGGCATTGGTCACGCCGTCGCACCAGCCCGCGTGGTCCTGATGGACATTCACGCCGTGAAAATAGTAATGCGAGCCGTTGATGGAAAAGCCGGTGGTAGCGCTCCAACTGATCCATCGGAAGCCAAACGTTGTGGAAAAGCTGTCCTGGTTGGTCGCGCCCTCGGAAATCGTACTGACCGCGCGGTACAGCGTCGGGTGATCCGGATGCCAGAGGGAAGGATTGGCGATGGCCGGCGTGGTTTGGTCAATCGTCACCGTGCTGTTCGCAGCCACGACCTGTGTCGAAGACACAGTGGCCACAGTCACGCCCTTTGCGTCCACAATATCGGTTTTCAGGGTGCAGTTCTTGTCCGTCGCATAGTCGTTGCGTAGTTCTGTCTTGATGTTCACCGTGGCTGACGTGGCCGAAATGGTCGGCGTGGTCACAAACGTGCCGTACCAGGTGACGTGCAGAGGATCGGTGACGACTAGGTACACATCACGATAGATGCCCCCCGAGAACTGGTGGTCGCCGCCACGCGGTGCCAGTTGCGCGTTCCAGCTGTTGTTCAACTGCACCGCCACTACGTTGTCGCCGGTCGCCACCGCACTAGTCACGTCAAGAGAGAATCCGGTGTAGCCCCCCAGGTGTCTGCTGATCGACTTCCCGTTCACGTAGATCTGGGCGTCTTGAAACGCCCCTTCGAATTCCAGAAACACCCGTTTGCCTGACCATTCCGCAGGCACGTTGAGGTGCTTCCGATACCAGCCGTAGCCCGTGTAGAACTGGAGCGATGAGAAGTACGGCAGGCTGAACGAGTGCGGCAGCCCCACGGCGGGCCACGACGAATCATCGTAGCTGCTCGCCTGTGCACCGGTGGAGTCGCCCAGCTTGAATTTCCAGGACTGATTGAAGTTGAGCGTCTGGCGATTGCCGGGCACGCTGGTTCCGCCGGTCGCCGTGGAACCGCCTGCTGCCGTAGAAGCGCCCGAGCTTGTCGTTCCACCCGCTGCGACTGTTCCTCCGGAGCCCGCAGTCCCACCGCTCGACTTGGTCCCCGAGGATCCGCCCGAGCCCCCGCTGCTCGTGGAACCACCGCGTCCTGTGCTGCCGCCCGACAAGGTGCCAATGCCGCCCGCCCCGCCGCCGGTCGTAGAACCGCCCCGCGATGTGCTGCCACCGGAGACAATGGCAGTACCACCCGCCCCGCCATTTGTGGCCGATGCGCCTCCGGTTGCGGCAGAGCCAGCCACGCTTGTTACTCCCCCTGCTGTGAGCGTTCCGCCCGAGCCCACAGCGCCGCCACCTGATGAACCGCCCTTGTCCGCACCGCCTCCCGCACCAGCCGAGCTACCGGTCTTTCCACCATCGCCCGGGTTCCCAGCCGCGGCATCGGCTGCGGGCTGGGAGCCGCCGGAGCTACAGCTAGCTATCCCCAACGAGAGCAGGGCCAAGCCGATTGTGCCGACTTCCGCCAGCGACACCCGGCGACCAGCGATCGAAGACCGGGTGTGTCGATGGACGGGCATGTCGTCTTTTCCCCAGATCCGCTCTGGAGATTCATTCTGCGCCGCAGTACAGGGGCGGGACGACAAGAAGATGGGTTTAGAAATCGCACCACCTGACGGGTACAGTTGGCCGCCACTCCGATATGGGCAGTGGGCCTCACCCCTCTGCGCACAGCACCTGTTCTTCACGCCGCTGCACTACGCCATCCCCAACACACGCAGCACTATCTTCGCTTGCGTCGACGGGCGCTCACTGTCAACGCAACCAGGCCGAAGAGCAGCCATCCCGAGGCTGATACCGGCGTGAATGATGACCCATTGCCTAGCGTGCAGCTACAACCTGACGTATTCGTGGTGACGAGGGCACCCGCATCGGGCGCGCCTCCCTCTCCGGCAGTTCCACCAGTCGCGCTGGCGCTGCCCCCGGTTGCCCCGGGCATGCCGCCCGCGCCCCCGGTCCCGAAAGATCCAGCGCCACCGGTTGCGGAAGCGCCGCCCGTTGTAACTCTCGCGTCCGGCGCCGCGCCGCCGCCCCCACTGGTCGTGCCCCCAGCGCCGATGGATCCCCCGGCACCGACGCCCGCGTCTGTACGTTCTGTGCCGCCGCTGCCCGTCGAACCGCCCGCCCCTGATCCTCCGCGTCCGTTCGTGCTGGATGCGCTTCCACCAACTCCGCCCGCGGCACTACCGCCATCAGCGCCACCCGTACTTGTCGCGCCTCCGGTCGCGGTCGAGCCACCCGAAATGGCAGCGTCAGCAGTGGCGGTCGTGCCCCCGCTGCTGGTAGAGCCGCCCCTAGCGGTCGCGCCCCCGCTGCTGGTAGAGCCACCCCTCGCGGTCGCGCCCCCGCTCGCGCTAGCGCCACCCTTGGCGGTCGCGCCGCCCATGCCCGTCGAACCGCCGGCGCCGCTCGCCCCCCCCGCGCCGGAAGCGCCCCCGGTTCCAGTCGCCCCGCCCGCGGCCGTGAAGTATCCATTGGACCCGAGACCCGCCTCGTCGCGTATGACAGTGCCATGCCGAATGACCGATCCCGCCGCTCCCGGTATGCTCGCCCTCGCGGTCCAGGTGTTCAGATCGGAGCTTGTCATGGTCTGGCAAGGCACTCCCCCTGACTGCGGGTCCACGTACATTCTGTAGGTGCCGTCATCTAACTGGACAATGGCGGGTCCCTCCATTCCTGACCCCCACCCGGCCCAGTCGTTCTTGCCCACGAACGTCCACGGTCCGCTAAGGCTCGGGGCGGTCGCATGTTCTAGATATCGTGTCGTATCGCTCTTGATGAAGGCGTGATAGGTGGCACCCAGCTTGGCGACGAAGGTGTCGATGTAGTCCGTGACGATGCCAAGGGCGGTCGGCCCACTCCAGGAGGTCAAGGTGCTGTCCTGTGCGGTGAAGGCATACGGCTGAAAATCGGGAAGCTCATTGCCCGTGTCGATATTGGCGATGATTCTCACCACCCCTCCTTCGACGTACCATTCCGGCGCCCAGACGCGCGAGACACTGGGCACGCCCGCCTTCACCGTCGTCAGGTCGGTCCAGTGAATCAAGTCCGAGCTGACCGCGATACCGAAATGGTCCTCGGGATTGCAGCAACTTGCGGTCGTCGGATCGGTATAGGCGATGTAGTACTTCCCGTCGGTGTACTTCATAATGCTGGGGTCGCGAATGTAGTTGGTATTGCCGCCGAAACCGGTGTCCGATAGGAGCGTGAAGTTGGTCGAGTCGGTCGACGTGTAGATGGACAGCTTCATGCCAGCAGCATCGTCGCCCTTGAAAGTCGCGAAGATGTATCTGGTGGCCGCCGCACGCTGGCTGCCCCCAAGCAACACGGCGGTCAAGGTGGCGAGTCCAACAAGCCATCGCAATTGCCTCGCGCGTGCCCTTCGCATGGTTGTCGCCTGGTTGGGACTCATGGTGCAGCAAAGACATACTGTCCGGAGCCCACGACCAGCACCAGAGCATTGGCCTGCGTCGTGTTCGAAACAACGCCCGGGGCAGTCGCCGCGGCAACACCGCTTTCAGTGACAGCGGCCGGGTTGCTCGTCGGGATGGTGATGGTCGCGGTGGTATTCACCGGGACGGTCACCGAAAGTGTGAGACCGGTGCCGCCTTGCTGCCAGTTGCTGACGATCAGCCCTCGGATGGAATGGTACTCGGCGTCGACCGAGGTGAGGCCGGTTTGCAGCTGCGGGTGAATGAAGAACTTCCTCCAACCGGGGCCACTGGGGTCGGGATTGATGCCGCCCAGGCCATTGTAGAGCCATTCGTCGGCATGCCCCAGCATGGCGTGGTTCTGTGAATCGGCTGGATTGGCGTCCCAGGCTTCGGTCAACGAAGTGGCGCCGTGACTGATTTGATAAAGATAGCCAGGCCCGGTGGATTGCTTGAGCATGGAGTAGATCACGTCGCCGCGGCCAGCTTGGGAAAGCGCGCGGATTACGTACGCAAAGCCAATGTCGCCAGCCGTGACTTGGTTCTTGGCGGCGGTCACGGCTCCCACCAGGCTGGACAGGACCGCGGCCTGCTGATTGGCCGGGACCAAGCCGAGTGCCAGCGGCATCGCGTTCGCGGTCTGGCTGTTCCGATCATAGGAGCCGCCACTGGTCAGGAACTTCGTGTTGTAGGCGTTGGTGGTTGTGGTGATGCTTGACTGGAATTGCGTTGCATCGGTTTGGTTGCCCAGCAGCTGGGCCGCCTTCTGCATAACCTGGAGATCCTGAAGGTAGATCGCGGTCGCGGTGACACCGGCACTGGTGAGCTGCGAGTTTCCCGGAGCGGCCGGGCCGACATCGTACCAGTCACCCAGACCATAGCTCACGATGTTCCCGATGGCCTTGCCACCGACGTAGCTCACGTAGCGTTTCATGTTGGCGTAGTGCTCGTCGAGCGGGCCCCGGTCGCCGTAGGTTTGGTAGAGGTACCAGGGATTGATGACAAAGGCGCTCCCCCATTCCGGTGAATCGCGAAAGTTGCCGCTGAAGACAGTGAACTCGGGCGCGATATCCGGTACAAGGCTAGTGCTGGTCTGGGCGTCGCGGGCGTCGCGAATGAATTTCTCGTAGAAGGCAGCCACGTCGTAGTTGAACATGATGCTCGGGAAGAGAAGGTGTGAGGTCTCAAGCCAGCCCAGCTTCTCCCGGTGCGGGCAGTCGGTGATGATGTTCTGCAGGTTGCTGCGTATCGCCGCCAGGATGAGGGCGTGGATCTTGTTCAGGTCCTGATCCGACGATGTGAACTTGCCGACATTCTCCGCCGAGGCGTAGATAAACTTTCCGGTGAGACTGGTTATCTGGGGTTTGTTCGGGAAGCTCGCGGCCTGGGCAGCCGGAACCGCGCCCTCGACCTGGACATAGCGGAAGCCAGTGTACACAAAGCGCGGGTGCCAGATCTCGGTGCCGCTTCCTTTGAGCGTGTAGGAGAACCAGACCGGGCTGCCTGAACTGGCCTGGCTGACCGTGCCACCGCTTAGCAACTCTCCGGGGGTCATCTTGACCGTCGCGCCGGCGGTCCCCTGCACGGCAAGCTCGGGCCAGCCGGCGAAATTCTGGCCCAGATCATAGACGAAAACCCCTGATTGCGGCTGGGTGATCTTGGGTGAAGCAAACTCCTGCATGACCTTCACCGGCGGCGCGGATCGGGCAATCAGCGAGGGCGCAGTTCCGCTGGCGACCGTGGCTGCTGTGAAAGACGCGCCACTGAAACCCGGCTTGTCCCAGCCCGCTGGTTCTTGCCGGGCGTCGAAGTCTTCTCCACCGTAGATGTTGGTGAAGGTGATCGGGCCGGCCGCGGTCGTCCAAGAGGTGTCGCTGACCACTGCGTCCTTGGTACCGTCGGTGAATTCCATCTGCAGGCGCAGGATCAGCTTGGGCGATCCGAACGACCCGGTGAACTTGGCGTAGCGGCTGCTGGCCGGCACGTTGTACATGCCGTTGCCCAGCAGCACACCCATGGCGTTGTTCCCCTGCACCACGGCCTTGGTCACGTCGTACGTGACGTAGTGGCAGTTCTTCGTGTAGTTGGTCCAGCTCGGTTCCATGACGGCGTCACTGACGTTGCTGCCGTTGAGCCGCAGTTCGAACTGCCCCAGCCCACAGATGGAAACCAGCGCGCGTGCAAGCGGCTTGCTCACCGAGAACTCCTTGCGAAAAATGGGTAGCGCTGCTGCCGAAGCGCCGGTAATCCACTGGGCGCCCCAGTCACTGGCGGCGAGCAGCCCGACGGTGAATTCCGAGGGTGCGCTCCAGGCCGACAGCCGCGCAGCTTGATCGCGCACCCGCACCTTCCAGTAGGCATGCGCCAAAGAGGCGAGCGCCTGCCCGGAGTACGCGAGTTGCGACTCGGTCGAGGTCACCGCCCCGGTGCTGAGAAGATCGCCTTGGCCTGCCGCAAGCTTGTCCGGCGACGAGGCCACCAGGACCTCATAGGTCGACTGGCTGAGGCCGCGCGCCTTGCTGTCCGACGATTCCAGTTCCCAGGACAGGCGCGGAGTGGCGGTCTGAATGCCCAGCGGCGCATCTTGCAGCTCGCAACGCAGGCGAACTGGGACAGCCGGACTATCCCCTGTACCTCCCTGCCCACCTGTGCCCCCACTCCCGCTACTGCTACCTCCCGCTCCTGAGGCTCCACCGGTGATGCCCCCAGACCCGCCTGCTCCCCCACCCAGGCTCGCGGCATCGACCCCTGCATCGCGCGTGTTGCCGCCACCACCCCAGGTGGTGCCAGCCCCACCGGCCCCGCCGGTCACGACAATCCCGCCGGTCTTCACGGCTCCGCCGGTCGTGACAGCTCCCCCGGTCGTCACGGCTCCGCCGGTCGTGACGACCCCACGACTGGCACCAGTCCCAGACGTGCCCCCCGAGTTTCCACCAGTGCCACCAGTCGTGACCGCCCCGCCCGTGCCCCCGGCATTACTGGCCCCGCCAGTTCCGCCGGCCCTCTCGCCGCCGGAGCTGCCGCCTTGATTCCCGGCATCGCTCGACGCCGGGCCGCCGGTTGATGAGTTGCACCCCACTCCCAAGCCGGCCGCCCACGCAAGACCGACAATCAAGAGCACGCGCAAGTTCTTGAGTTCAGCCGCTGCAATCTGCTGCATCGCGTTCATCTTCGCCATTCTCGGGGCGATTCTTTGCCCCTGCGGAAAAGAGTATAGCGAACGGGGTCATCAGGGACTGGTGAAAGCGGAGGGGCCGGACAGGGCAAGAACGGGTTGAGGAACTTCCGGAGATCGAAAACCGGCTTGGCGCCGCGACGTACGCCGCCCGCCACTGCTTGCGAAAAGCGCCCCAAGGCGCGAAGCTGCGTCCGAGTACAAAGTTGGACAATCGGGGCCGTGACTTGGGGCGGAGGGAGTTCTGGCGGCGAAGGCCATCTCCTCTCGGGTGCAATTGAGTTGTCGCCCGTCGGCGATCTTCGCGGTTTGTGGCGGCGGCCGTCTTGCTTCTGCACCGAGGGCGGCAGGCATCGATCGCCGGAATTGCCGAGAAGGAGCAACGACTCCGCCGCGTCGACTTCGGTGGGGCAGGCCGTGCGTTGGCCGCGAGCAGCTTGGTCTTGAATTCGCGATGATCTCTCTGGCGGCTGATCTCGCGGTCGCGTTCCGCGTAAACGCGCTGGCCGTCACTTCGGCGCCAGACCTCCGGTGGCTGGTTCTGCGAAGCTGATTCCCGTCGCGGTTCTGCTGGACCTCAGCGTCTACCACCTCGCCATGCTGGTCCTCCGAATCGCCGCAGGCCGAGGGGCAAAGCCGGAATGAATCCGACCGATGGTGCTGTCGCGGTCGAACAAGCCGTTGCAGCTCAATCCCGCCGCGGGGACATGGTGTAGAATCGAGGCGCCGGCTTGGCGGCGCCCGTCCACAGCTACACGGCAAGCCGTTCACCCGACTTGCCGTGTAGCTACGAAGTAGGTACACTCGTGGGTACGTGAAACAACTTCGCTTCGAATGGGACGACCGGAAATCGACGGTGAACCGTCGAAAGCACGGCGTGTCCTTCGAGGAAGCCCGGACGGTGTTCTTCGACGAAAACGCCTTGATGCGTCCGGATGAGGACCATTCGGAGGACGAGGACAGGTTTGTTCTGCTCGGGCTCAGCGCGCGGTTGCGGACGCTGGTCGTGTGCCACTGCTACCGACAGTCATTCGGCTAATCTCCGCACGCAGAGCGAATGCCTTCGAGCGGCAGCAGTATGAAGACCGGAGGATGAAATGAGAAAGAACTACGACTTTTCAAACGCGGTCCGGAATCCATACGCCAAGCGCCTCAAGCGGCAGCTGACGATCCGGCTGGACGAGGAAACCATCGGCTACTTCCAAGGCCTATCTCGCGAGATGTCCTTGCCTTACCAGACACTCATGAACATGTACCTCCGAGACTGTGCGGCAAGCCGGATGCGGCCACATTGGGCAGTGCCTTCGACGATGAAGCGGGCGAACCATGCCGTTGCAGCACTGCCCGGGCCGCCGCAGGGACATCGTGAGAATCGGGCGGCCGATCTACCTACGGGTACAGCCCGTCAACGATTCCGTTGATGTACTTTTCGATGTTCGTATATCCGGTCTTGTCGAAGTCGCCGGTGGCATCAGCGGGGTCGTTGGGGTTCAGGCCGTACTTGGTTTCCCATGCGTCGGGCATGCCGTCCTTGTCGGCGTCAACCGGCGCGGTCCCGCCTGCAAGCGTCCCGTAGCCGCTGTTGCCCAGGCCGGTGGCGGTTTGGTTCGTCCATAGCTGGCCCGATTTCCCCAGCGATTTCACGTCGGCGACCACCAGCGCGTCGACCTGATCGCGATGCAGGGAGCAGCCAGCGTTGGCCAGGACGGTGGTGTACGTGTCCGCCGCGCTCTTGGTGGGCAGGCTCGCGGTGTCTGTGGAGTTCGCCTTGCTCGCCTTGGTCGTGCCGCCCGGAGAGCCAGGGTCCGTGCCGTTGAGCGTGCCGTCCTTGTTGGTGTCCGCGAGATTGCCGCTCACGTAGAAAGTCTGGCCGGCATTGAGCTGGTAGAAGTAGTTGCCTACGCTGTTGGTCGACGGGCCTGCGATGAAGTAGTTGTTGATGAGGTCGTGCCAGAACAC
>PMBS01000081.1 GCA_003153015.1 Myxococcales bacterium | reverse complement strand
GCCAACACCATTGCCGTGGTGGACGCGGTCCGCGCGGCCATCACCAAGCTGCGCGGCGTGCCCGCCAACGTAAAAGTCGAGATCGGGTTCGACCAGTCTCTCTACATCCGGTCGGCCGTGGCGGCGCTGCAGCACGAGGCCGCACAGGGTGGCTTGCTGGCCATCCTGGTCATCCTGTTCTTCCTGGTGAATTTTCGCGCCACCGGGATCATCGGAGTGGCCATTCCACTCTCCATCATCTCGACCTTCGTCCTGCTCTACTTCACCAATCAGACACTCAACGTCTTCACCTTGGGCGGCCTGGCCCTGGGTGTGGGACGATTGGTGGACGATTCGATCGTGGAACTGGAGAACATCCACCGCCACCTGGCCATGGGCCAGAACCGGCGCAACGCCGTGCTCATGGCCGCGCAGGAAGTGGCCATGCCCATTTTGGTTTCGACCATCACCACCATCGTGGTGTTTTTCCCGGTGCTCTTCATGACCGGGATCGGGCGCTACCTGTTCATGCCGCTGGCCCTGACCATTGCCTTCGCCCTGCTCATGAGTTTCTGGGTGTCGCGAACTGTGACGCCACTGCTCTGCTTCTATTGGCTCAAGGAAGGCGGCCACGAGCAAAAGGGCTTTGCCGCCAGGATGACAGGCTGGTTCGACCGGGTCGACGCGGCCTACGGCCGCTCGTTGGAGTGGGTGCTGCGCCATCGCCTGCTGACCGTGGCAGGAATCCTGCTGTTCTTCGTTGGCAGCATGTTCATCAAGCGCGGCATCGGCAGCGAGTTCTTCCCGGAGAGCGACGAGTCGCAATTCAGCATCACCTACAAGACCCCCATCGGAACCCGGGTGGAACGTACCGAACAGGCGACGGAACGGCTAGAGGATATCGTGAAGAAGGAGCTGGTCCCCATCGGCAGCGGTGACAAAGCCCAGCGCATCTACACCACGCTCCTATCGGACACCGGCCTGCCCCTGGGACGCACCGCCATATTCAGCCAGAACACCGGCACCCATTCGGGCAGTCTTTCGGTCAACCTGGTGACCCGAAGCGCTCGTCCGGTGTCCGACGTGTGGGCGGCCGAAAAGGTGCGCGCGGCCTTGCGCGATTCCATGCCCGGAACACAGCTGTACTTCTTCATCGGCGGCATCGTGAAACGCATTCAGAATTTCGGGGCCACCGCACCCATCGATGTCGAGGTCTTGGGCTACGACCTCGCCGATGGGTCGCGATACGGAAGCAGCCTGTTGACTAAGATGCGCGGCCTGACCGACGCGCAGGGTCGGCCCTTGCTGACGGATGTCCAATCGTCGCGCGAAGAGAACAGCCCGGAGCTGGACGTGGTGGTGGACCGCCAGAAGGCAGGCATGCTGGGCGTGTCCGAGCAGGACGTGGCGCAGACCATCCTCATCAGCCTGCTGGGCAACACGCAAATCACGCCAGTGCCGTTTACCGATCCCAAAACCGGCAACGAGTACTATGTCAACGTACGCATGGCAGATGCCTACCGCGAGCACGTCGCGGACCTGGGCGATATGTTCATGCGTACGCCCAGCGGCGGGATCGTCACGGTGGACACCCTGGCGCGCATCAAGCGCAACAGCGGTCCGGTCATGATCGACCGCAAGTACCTTCAGCGCATCGTGCATGTGACCGCCAACGTGGCGCCCACCGCAGATTTGGGCGCGGCCAGCGAGGCGGTCCAGCGCGTGGTCGACAACACACCGCCGCCCGAGGGCTTTACCGCCGCCCTGGGCGGTCAGACCCTGGAACAGAAGAAGGCCTTCCGCGGCCTCGTCTTCGCCGCAATCATGGCGCTCGCCCTGGTCTATATGGTGCTGGCCAGCCAGTTCAAGTCGCTCATCGATCCGCTGGTCATCATGTTCAGCGTACCCCTGGGCGTGTCGGGCGTGTTCATCATGCTCTACCTGACCGGCACCAAGCTGAGCGTGAACAGCTTCATGGGCATCATCATGATGGTGGGCATCGTGGTGTCGAACGGGGTCTTGCTGGTCGACTTCGCCAACGTGCTCCGTCGGCGAGGCAAGGCCCTGCACGAGGCCACCGTGCTGGCAGGCCGCACCCGTTTGCGACCCATCATGATGACCACCATCGCCACCATCACTGCGCTCATCCCCATGGCTCTCGGTATCGGCGAAGGCAGCGAAACCAATCTGCCTCTCGCCCGTGCAGTCATCGGCGGACTGATGGTGTCCACGGTGTTCACGCTCTTCCTGGTGCCCTCGCTGTACACCGTGTTCGATCGCTTCGCCAAGCGCGTCTCGCCCCAGGACGAGGATCTTGGTGGCCCACGGAAGGCTGCGGAGGATCCGGCCCATGCTTAGATTCGCCGGTTGCGCCGCGCTGTTGCTCGCCGCACAGACCGCTCGCGCTCAGGAAGCCAGCGAGCCCCCGCCCGTGCCCAAGCTGCAAGACGCCGCTCCCGACACCGGCAGCGGCTACCAGAAGATCACGCTGACCGAGGCGGTGCACCGCGCTCTGCAGCGCAACCCAAGCGCGCAGATAGCCGCCCTGGAGATCGATCGCGCCAGCGCGCTGCTGAACGAAACCCGCTCCGGCTCGTTGCCCTTCCTCACCGCCAACGGCGCCTACACCCGCCTCGACAACGATCGCCTGCTGAGTGGTAGAACGCTGGCAGCCAAGAACCAGCTTTCGGCCAACTTGAATCTGACGGTTCCCTTGCTTGCGCCTCAGCGCTGGGCGCAGTGGTCACAGGCCAAAGCGAACGTGCAAGCGTTCGAAGCCGCCAACCAGGACGTGAGCCGGACCGTGGCGCTGGCCGTGGCGCGGGCCTATCTGGCCGTGGTTGCCCAGAAGCGGGTGGTGGACATAAATGCCCGAGCCCTGGCCACTGATCGTGCGCACTTCGACTACACGCACATCCGCCTAGTCGGCGGGGTTGGCAATCGAGTCGACGATGTCCGGGCCGCGCAGCAGGTTGCCTCGGATGAGGCGCAGCTTGAGACTAGTTACACCGGACTGGCGCGTTCGCGCGAGGCGCTGGCCGTGCTGGTGGGCGAAGCGCAACCAGTGGATGTATACGACGATGTGGCCCTGGCCAGCACCAGCACCGATCCCGAGGCAGCCATCGCTCAGCGAAAGGATGTCGCGGCGGCCAAGGCTCGTGTGCGGGTGGCCGAGAAGGTCAAGAGCGAGAGCTGGACCGATTACACGCCGAGCGTGAGTGGTCAGTTCATCCCGTTTTACCAAAATCCCGCGTCGGTCACCACGCCGGAAACCGGCTGGCAGGCGCTGCTGGTACTGAGCTTTCCGCTGGTGGAAGGCGGCCTGCGCCGCGGCCAATCCCAGGAACGCGCGGCCCTGGTCGCCGAAGCACGCAGTCAGTACGAGGGCCTTTTGCGGCAGACCCGCTCCGACATTCGCGTGGCGGTCGAGGAAATCCGTCGCGCCGACCAGTCAATGAAGTCCGCGGCCAGTGCGGCGAAGTTGGCGCACGAGGCGCTGGGCTTGGCGGATCTGGCCTACCGGGCCGGCGCCACCACCAACCTCGAAGTGATCGATGCTGAGCGCCGCGCGCGCGACGCCGACACCGCCGCCGTCGTTGCCGAGGACAACGCCCGCCAGGCACGGCTCGATCTCCTGGCCGCCGCAGGCCAGTTTCCCTAGCCCGCCACACTTCAGTGCATCCGAACCAGTCCGTTGCGGATCGACCAGAGCCAGCGCAAGCATCAGGAATCGGAAGCTCGCACGAGTCATGCACGGTCTCCGCGTTTTACTTGCTTCCACCTTTGCGGCTGCGGTCGATCTCCTGCGCGGCCTCACTCAGGCGGGCGAAAATGGCGGCCAGCTTGGCCTTGAAGCTNNCCGAGGTTCTTGCCGAAATAGCGGTCTGGGTGCAATTCCTTCGAGGCTGCGCCGAATGCGCGCCTAACCGTGGCGGCGTCGTCATCCTTTTCCACGCCCAGCAGGTCCCACGGCGAAAGCTTCTGCAGACGGCGGTGCAGCCGGACGATACGCGCCTTCATCTCCAAAGATGCATCCGGCCAGTCCGCTACATCGCCAGGCGCTACCTCCGATCCATCGTCGAGGCGCTCGAGCGGGCCAATCGGGGTCCGATGGTCCGCTGTCCGCGAAGGCGCAGGTTCGGCCGCCTCGACGGCCGGCGGGCGTCCGGTGTGCTTTCGCAATGAGCCCACCGCCACTTCCCCCGGCCCGAGGATGAGTCGAGCTTGTTTGAGGTCGCGAAGGATTCGCAGTGTCTCGTCACGACCCAGGCCTGACACCATACAGATTTCGTCGTAGCTGATCCGGCCGTCCACTCGCGACAGGACGAAACCCTCGGTCGGCGAAAGCTTTTGCTGGGCCAAATTGATGGCGGTGTTGAGACGGGGACGATCCGTCCTGGGCCCCAGTCCAGCTATCTCGTTTTGCGACGTCACGTGTGCCAGGGGCTGCTCGCGTGGGGAGCCGGCGAGCTTTGCTCGCCGCGGACCATCGCGGGAGGGGTGGCGAGGCCGAGCGAAGCGAGCGGGGTGGAGGAGGCGGGTGG
>PMBS01000263.1 GCA_003153015.1 Myxococcales bacterium | reverse complement strand
TCCTCGTCGGTGGTGCGGCCTTGCTCACGCCGCCGACGCTGGTACTCGTCGTAGCGCCGCTGCAGGTTGGCCAGCACGCCCTCAAAGCTCTTTTTGAAGGTGTGCTGCTTGCCGTTCTTCTCGAAGGTCAGGTTCAGTTCCTCGTCCCCTGATCCTTCGAGAATCAGGTGGCGGACCTCAGGCGCCAGCTTGTTCCACGGCTTGTACAGATCGATGCTGTAGTGGGCGGCCAGCGAGTCGAGCATTTGCTGGAAGAAGGCGCTGTTGCGGCGTTCCCATGGCTCGATCGCGCCTTCGCGCAGCGACAGGTCGGGATCGCTGACGATGAGATCGGGGTCGAAGTACATCTTGGCGCCGATGCCATCGCAGGCCGGGCAGGCGCCCGCTGGGCTGTTGAACGAGAAGAGGCTCGGCGTCACCTCGGGAAAGCTGATGCCGCAGTCGGGGCAGGAGAATTTCTCAGAAAAGAGCAGATCGTCGCCTTCCAGGGGCGAAATCTTGACCAGGCCGCCCGACAGCTTGGCCGCCAGTTCCACCGATTCTGCCAGGCGCTGCTCGACCCCGGGCTTCCTCACCAAGCGGTCGACGAAGACCTCGATGGTGTGCTTCTTGCCTTTGTCGAGCTTGGGCGGATCGGACAGATCGCATAGCTCGCCATCGATGTTGGCGCGCACATAGCCGTCCTGGCGCAGGCGATTGAGGTCATCGCGGAAATCGCCCTTCTTGGCGCGCACCACCGGCGCCAGCACGGAGAAGCGCGCGCCTTCACCCAAGCTCAAGACCTGGTCCACCATGCTGGGGATGGTCTGCGCGGCGATGCGCTGGCCGCACTGCCAGCAGAAGACCTCGCCCACCCGCGCCCACAGCAGGCGCAGGTAGTCGTNNTAGTCGTAGATCTCGGTGATGGTGCCCACGCTGGAGCGCGGGTTGCGCGAAGCGGACCTTTGCCCGATGGCAATGGCCGGCGATAGCCCGTCGATGGAATCCACGTCGGGCTTGCCCCACTGTTCGAGAAACTGGCGGGCATAGGCAGACAGCGACTCGACGTAGCGGCGCTGGCCTTCGGCGTAGATGGTGTCAAAGGCCAGCGAGGACTTGCCCGAGCCGGACAGACCGGTGATGACCACCAGCTTGTCGCGCGGGATCTCCACGTCGACATTCTTTAGGTTGTGCTCGCGCGCGCCCTTGACGACAATCTTGTTCATCGCTGCAAGCGGGCCGCCGGAGTCGTGGACCCAGAAAGCAGGGCCAACACCCACGGCGCCCAGCCTGCGACCTTAGCAGGGGCTGCGGAACAAGAATAGCCCCTAAAGGTAGGTGATGGCCGTCACCGTCAGTTCGCGCACGCCGGCGTGCCAGCGCACAACGACCGTGTCGCCCACCGCCTTGCCCAGCAGGGCCTTGCCCACCGGCGACTTCCAGGAAATGACCCCTTCCGCGCCCTCGATTTCGTCCTGGCCAACGATGCGATAGACCAGCGTCACCTCGTCCTCGTCCTCGACCGTTACCGTGGCCCCGAAGAACACACGGTCGCGCCGCTTCTGTTCCTTCGGGTCCACGATGGCGACATGGTCCAGCCGTTTGGAGAGGAAGCGCATGCGCGCGTCAATCTGGCGCAACTGGCGCTTGCGGTAGATGTACTCGGCGTTCTCCGAACGGTCGCCCTCGGCGGCGGCATCGGCCAGGGCGCTCACCACCTCGGGCCGCTTGCTGGTGTGCAAGAATTCTAACTCGTCGACCAGCTTGCGGTAGCCCGCCGGCGTGATGTAGTTCTTCTCGTTCGGCGAGCGCGCCTCTTCTTCGGGCGGATCGTCGGGATCGTGCACCATGCGGCACCAGGGGCATGGCCGGGCTCGTGGCGATGGACCTTCGCGGTCAGCCCAGCCGCGGGACTACTCGCCGCGCTTGCCTATGCGGTGATCCAGCATGACCAGGCTCGATCCCTTGTCGCCCACCATCTTGAGCTGATCCAGGATCAGGCTGGCGTTCTTCTCTTCCTCGACCTGCTCTTTGATGAACCACTGGAGCATTTCCATCGAGGCGTAGTCGTTTTCCTTGGTGGCCTGGGCGTAGAGATTGTGGATGAAACTGGTCACCTTTCGTTCGTGGGCCAGCGTCAGTTCGAACACGTCGGTGGCGGACTTGAAGTCCGACACCGGCTTCTCGATGGCAGAGAGGGTCACCGTGTCGCCGCGGTCGACGACGAAGTCGAGCATCTTCATGGCATGGGTCTGCTCTTCAGCGAACTGGACGCGCATCCACTTGGCGAAGCCGGGCAGGCTTTGCCCTTCAAAGTACAGCGCCATCGAAAGATAGAGATACGCCGAGGCGAACTCGTTTCTGATTTGCTCGCTGAACGCATCCTGCATGGTCTTGCTTAGCATCGCGTCGAACTCCCTTCTGTCGTCCTTGGATGCGGCAAGAGTCGCCGAGTTTCACACCGGATTCAATGAGGAACAGCATCCAGAGGCCGACGGCCTGCGCGCTACCGCTCGGAGGATGCCGGGCCCCAGCCGAGCGCGAAATCGTCGATCAAGGCAGCGATGATGACGCCCGCCACCGCGAGAGTCACGGGACTTGGGCGCGCAGCTCCTCCACTCGAGGACCTTGGCGCCGCTGAGCGGAGCAAGAGCGGCACGAGCACTCGCAGCGCCACGCTGCCGGCCATCCGTACGTAGCGTCGATGAGCCAAGTGGACGATGGGCCCGGGGATCCCGTAGATCGCGATCGCGCCCCTGAGGGCTGGGCCGTCGACGTGAGCCTGGCTAGCGACAATCGCCGCCGCCGCATCGGAGGCCAGGATTTGCCAGCCGTACCACCGCCCGAGCGATAGCGAGGAGCGGTTGGGCGGGGTCGTCGGATTGGGCCAAACGGCGTAGCCGAGCGCCGCACCGAAGTAGACCGAACCGCCGAAAGCGGGCAGGTTGGGCTCGTTGAGATAGAAACCGAGGCCGACAAAGGAGCGGACACGCACGCCGTCGTCGAATCGGTGCTCGATGGAGACCTCGTTGTCTTCCCTGAATGACGGTGAGTGGATTCCAGCGATGTTATGCGCAGCGTCGTGGGAAATGCCAAGCCCGAGCGAAATGGACGTACCGCCCCCAAGAACTGGATACCGAAAATGTGGCATGAGCGCGAGCTGGCGCAAGCTCCAAGAACAGTGACAGGCTCGTAAGTCTTCACGATCGAAGACGTCGACGCCGACTCCGGCTCGAACCGACAGCCACCGAACGACGTCGATGTCGAGCGCCAGCCCGAAAATGCCGAGCGGAGTCACTACTCCGACCTGCCCTTCCAGCGCGACCTGACGCGTACGCGGCTCTTCTGTCGCTGGAGCAGCGGTGACAGCCGCCTGGCCCAGCGCCTGTCGGCTGAGAATGACGACAGTGACGAAAATCGAGCACGATGCCGCCGAAAAGTGGAAGCCGCGCCTCCAATTTCGCATGGTTCGTTTCACTGCGCAGGCCGCGGAGCAAGAGGATTGGGGCAACGGCTGTGCCAGACCATGGAATTGGGATAGGATACTATCACCACGCGGTACCGTGATTGCACCTGCTCGGCACACGCATGTCAAATCGATTATTCCCAGCAAGGAATCTTCCGGGCGCGACACTGCTGCTCTCCGCTCTCTCATTCTGGTTGGGGTGTGATCGAATCTGTCTAGGCAAGACGCCGGCAGAAGAATTCACCTGCACCGAGTCGGGGACCGGAACGTTGACTGGTCCGCCCAGCGCGGGCGCGCCATCCCAGGTGCGCCTCATCGCAGGCGAGTTGCCGGTCTACGGGAGTGTCTTTTTTTACTTCCAGCTGGGCAGCTCCAACAGCGCGCTGGACTTCACCTCCTCCTTTGCGGAAGGGCCCGGAACGTACAAGCTGCCCTCGACCGAGGTGGCCTTCGACGGATCCGTAGAAGTGTCCGGCGCCGTGTGGGCCACCTTTCTTCACATCCTATCTGGCCAAATCGTCGTACAGACGGCCGAACCGATGAAGTTGGCTGCCACGCTCGACACTACGTTCGCGACCGAGACAGGTATCCAGTTCGCGCTCACCGCCGTTAGCGTCGAGCTGAGTTGTCAATATGATCATACTGTCTGCCACTGAGTCGGCGGGCGGCAGAAAACTGCTGGGCAGGGCATAGGACGTAAGGATTAGCTTGATTCCCCTGTCAGGCACCCCAGCCGGCGACGATTGTCTGGGCCGCCGCCAGATCTTGGGGCGTGTCGATCTCGCGCCACTGGCCGTCGATGAAGACCGGCTCGAGCCGCACGCCCTGGTCGGCCAAAGCGTTGAGCGCATCGGTCAGGTAGGCCTGGCGCAACTTGGGAGCCAGGCCAAAGGGTGCGTCCAGGCCTCCTGCCGCGAGAGCCTTGTCCCAGACCGCACGCAGCGCCGCGGCTCCCGCCGCGGAAAAATGGGCCAGGCCGATGAACTCGCCCACGGCCCTCTCAGGCGCCACCGCGCCCTTGCCCACGCGCACGACCCGCGGTCCGTCGAGCAGGGTCAGCTCGGCCTCGGAAACCGGGTGCAACGTCCGGCCCTGATAAGCATCTGCCCAGTACCGGTCGATGATCAGCGAAACCGGCGCGGCGTCGGTGGCACGCGCACGCGCGGCCAGGCGCGCCACCACCCCCGGCGTGTACACGATGTCAGCGTAGGAAAAGAAGAAGCCGTCTGGCAGATGATCGGCCGCGCACAGGAGCGATGCCAAGATGTTGTTGTTGGCCCAGTCAGGGTTGTCGACGAAAGCAAGGGCCGCGCGACCTCCGTCGATGCGATCGCCCAGATACCCGCGCACCACCACGATGTCGGAGAGGCCCGCCGCTGCAAAGGCGCGCAGTTGCCAGTGCAGAATGGACTGGCCCGCCACCCGGACCATGCACTTGGGAATGTCCTCGGTTTGCCGGCCCAGGCGCCGGCCGCGGCCCGCCGCTATGATGATGACCTTGCTGCTGCTCACACGGTTCTCTTGCACAGCTTGCGCACGACTGCAAGAATCGTGCGGCCGGCATAGGCGGCATTGATGGCAAGATACACGTGCAGGAAGAGATCCAGGCGATTGGCGGCGGCCACAAACACTAGATAGCTGGGGTAGTGAATGATCAAGCGGCCCACGGATTCCACCGCGGCCACCGCCCTGGCCACAAGTGAGCGCGGCGGGGGCGGAGCGGCCGCGACCCCATCCAAGCCATCTCCGTAGTCGCCGGCGCTCTGCGGCCGGGGCGCGCCCGCGGCGCGCAGGTACTCGGGTCGGCGCACGAAAGTGGTTAGGCTGATGGCCGAGGCCACGACCACCAGTCCGGCCAGCGCCTCGAGCAACCACTGGGTGCGGGCATCCGCACGCCACAGGCGCGCGCCTGTGGCCGCCACCAGCATAAATGCCTTCAGCTCGTCCATCAGAAAATCCAGGTGCGCGCCCACCGGCGACATGGTCCCGTGCAGCCGAGCAAGCTGGCCGTCCACACAGTCGAGGACATAGGACAGTTCGAGCACGGCGACCGCGATGAGAAGGCCGGCCCAGCCAGGCAAGCCGACCAACAGAGCCATGGCCGCCACGAAGCACGCCAGCGAGGCGAAGGTGACCTGGTTGGGGGTGACGCGAGTTCTGGCCAGCGGCACCAGCAAGACCGCAGCCAGCGGCCGCGCCACCAGACGATTCCACAGGATGTCCTTGGGCTTCTTCGTGCGCCGGTATGAATCGGCAATCTGTGAGAACAGGCTCACGGCAGCTCAGTAAAGCGCTCCCGCACCGCAGCGCCAAGGAGAATCTACGGCAACGGCAGGCCGTAGTAGGCGGAGTAGGCCACCACGATGGCCGCGCCCAGGACGATGCCGAGAAGCACGTGAACCAGCAAGGGCCATTCGGCCGGTCCGCGCTGTGCGCGTCGCTTGCCCGGCCGATATCGCCGCTCCTCGATATCGACCGCAAGATCCTCCGGCTGGACGGAAGCGGGTCCCTTGATCCGCACGGTCGGCGGGCCCTCCGGCCGCGGGAGTTCCGAGACCGGGGTGGGAGTGGCCTGCGCCAGGGGCGCCACGACGATCGAGGGCTGGGGTGGCGGGGTGGCCACGAACGCGGCCGGATCTTGCATGTCCTCGGATAGCTCGACGCCAAAGGGCCGTTCTTCGGTTCCGCGCGGTGGCGTCGAGGGCGGCCTTATCTCGCCCGAAGTGTAATTGAGTGCCGACGGCGTCGTGCGCGCTGCTGCAGTCGAAGCCCCGCGAATCGCAGGGGGCGATTGCGATGCCACAGGCTCGGAGGGCCGCGGGGGCGAATCCGCACTAGCGGCTTCCGACACAGCTCGCGCGGGCGGCGGCATGGCCGGGGAAGGTGTTGTGCGCTGAACTGGCAAAGCGGGCGCGCTGGCTGGGGGGAGAGTTGGCGAAGAACGCGGAGGCGGAGTTGCTGCCGAGGCTTGCGAGGGGCTCGGGGGCGCGGCAGCGGCCTGCGGAACCGGAGCCGAAGCAGCCGGAAGCCGACTTGCCGCCGAGGCCTGCAAGGGGCTCGGGGGCGTGACAGCGGCCTGCAGAACCGGAGCCGAGATCGGCCGCGCAGGGGACTGTGCGACCGCGGGCTTGGCTGCGGGCCAGGGGACTGGAGCAAGCGGCGAGGCCGTGGCCGGTCTGCGGGCCGCGGGCAAAGGCGCTCGGGCTGGTCGGGCTGCTCCCGGCGTGCGCGCCACAGGTAGGCCCGTAGCGACAGCCGGTGGGGCGGGCGCGACCTCGCGCGCATCCGGTGCCGGCGCTGGGGGAACCGGGGTCTCTGCCGTATCGGCAGGAATGCCCGCTGTTGACAGAGGACGAGCAGCCGGCATCGCTGGCGTGGCCGGCGCCACGACCGGTGCCTGCGCGGTGGGAGCCGGCGCTGCCGCGCCAGCCGTTGGCGGGGGTGACGTGGGTGCTATGCGGATCGGCGC
>PMBS01000095.1 GCA_003153015.1 Myxococcales bacterium | reverse complement strand
TGACACATTAATAGTTGCGTTACCCCGTCCTAGAGGCTGAACGGTGGATCGTTGCGGATCTTGATGGGCGGCGTGGCCCGGACGCCTTTCATATGAGTCGCTGGGACTCGTCTTGTACGACCGGCGTTCGGAGCTCCTGCATCGGAGGCTGCGCCATTCGCGACGCCTGCACTTGCGGCTGAATCCGTCCCCGCATCCGTGGAACCGACGGGCAGCGGCGCGGGTGGATGCGTACGAATTTCGATGAATGGTGTAACAGCGAGCGCCCCAATGGCTATCGCCGCGGCGATGCCCAGGTTGCGCGCGCGCCATAGTTTCAGACGCTCCGGAGGCTTGACTTCAGCAGTCATGCCGTGGACATGAACTCGAAAATGCTTACCGGCGACGCTGATCTCGTCGCCGCCAAGCATAATGACCGGCTTGCCCAACGGCAACTCAAGATGCCGCTCCACTCGGGTGAGCGAAACCTGGCCCTGCGGGCTCTTGCGGAAAAACATGAGCCTGCCGTCGAGCGACACCCAGATCTCGGCCAAGGCAGTTTCATTCAAACGCCAGAGAACCTCGCCCGCAGGCGAAAAGCAGAGGCCCGGGCAGCCGCCAGCGACGGCAACACAGCGCACATACGGCTCCGCGTCGCTCGCATCATCAAGTTCCTCAAGGCAAAGTTCGATCGGCTCGGGAAGTGGCATGCCCATGGGGTGATGCTCCGTTGTGCCTGGGCTGAAGTCAATGTGAGCCTCTTGGTGGGCTATGCGCCAGCCAAGACCTCGGCGATTTCGAGGCTGCGGATGCAGTACGGGTTGCACCCGAGAGAGCCGGTGGCGCTCCAGGCGATGGCCGAGCAACCGGCACGGCAACGCTGACCAAAGGGGCAGGCCGCGCATTCCCCCACCAGGTGGCGTTCCTTTTCGCGGAACGCGGTGAAGAAGCGCCCCGATTGCCAGACTTCGGCAAGCGGCACTTGGCGCAGGTTGGTCTCCACGAACGGGTCGGCGAGCGACAGGCAGCCGAGCACGTCGCCATTCGAGCGAATGCCGACCAGCTCTACCCCGGCGATGCAACCGCCCCAGGTCTGGTGAAGGAAGCGCAGCTTGGGATCGATGGGGAAGTACCCGAAGTCATCCATGTACGCGAGGTGCAAGGTATCGGGACGTTCGACGTAGACGTCGCGCATCCGGCGCGTGAGCCAGGCGTAGTCTTGCCGGTCAAGGAAGTCGTCGCGGCCAAAGCGCGCGCCGCCGCGGTTGGCGATCTGAACCTGCCAGGTGATTTCGCTACCGTCGAAGAGGCGGGCGAAGTCGTCGAACTCGCGCAGATTGGCGCGGAAGAATGTGGTAATCGCGTTGACCTGCGGGTGGCCGTCGTCGCGCAAGCGCCGGAGAACCGCGAGGGTGTGGGCGAAACCGTCGACCCCGCGCAACGTCTGGTACGAGGCCGGCGTGGCGCCGTCGAGGCTGACCCCGACCAGGTAGGGCGCAAGGTCTCGCAGGGCGGCGAAGTCCTCGGGCGCGCGCAGAAGCAGCCCATTGGTGATGAGGAGCAGCCGCATGCCCTGCTCGCGCACGGCAGCGCAGATGTCGCGCCAGTCGGGCCGCAGCAGCGCCTCACCGCCAATGATGGTCACCTCCTCGCCGCCCAGCGCCCGGATGTCGGCAATGACGGCGCGGATTTCGGCCAAAGTGAACTCGCCCGCGCGCGCGGCGCCCGAGGTGGAAGCGCAGTGCCGGCAGCGCAGGTTGCAGCGGTTGGTGATCTCGATGACCGCGTAGCGGAGCGGCCCGGGTTCAGCCATCGCCCAGCGCCTCGGCGAGAATGCGGCGTTCCTCAATGTGGCGATAGCAGTATTCGTTCTCGGTGCGCGCCTTGCACATGCAAAGCAGGATCTCAGGGCAGCCGCCTGAGCACTCCTGGCGCTGCGGGCACGAGGCGCAAGCGCCAGTGAGCGCATCGGGCCGGTGCCAGGCGAGCGCCTTGCGACAGCGCTCTTCAGCGCAGATGGCGGCGAGCGAGTCGCGGCGTACGTTGCCGACCACGCACTCGGGGAACGCGAGCGCCGAGCAGGGGGTGACTTCGCCGGTGGCGCGCACGAAGATGTTGAGCAGCCCGCCCACGCAGAGTCCTTGCCAGAAGCGCCACAGGTCGCCGAGCGGCTGCAAGAGCGAGAAGGTGTTGAGGTCGTCCATCGAGACGATCGTGATCGGCGGCCGCGCCGCTATGGCCGCGGCCACTCGCTCGCCAAAGGCGTAGTATTCGTCGGGCGAGAACGTGATCGAGCGCGGGCAGCGGCCCTTGGCCGAGGTCATCTGCACCTGCCAGGTCAAGCCACGCTCGACACAAAAGCCAAGAAGCGCGTCGAAGTCCTCGATGTTCAGACGGGAGAAAGCGGTGATGATGGAGAGCGGAAAGCCGGCCGCGATCAAAAGGTCGATGCCATCAAGCGCCGGCCGGTGGCTGCCTGGGCCGCGTACCCTCTCGTGCACCGCCGGCGAGATCGCGTCGAGGCTGACGGTGATGAGCTTGATCGGCCGCGCGCACAGCGCCTGCAGGCGCGGTTCGTCGACCAGCGTGGCGTTGGTGACGAAGCGGACATCGTAGCCACGCGCCAGGCCCGCGTCGAGAATGTCGAAGAACTGCGGGTGCATGAAGACCTCGCCGCCGGTCAACGACAGATCGCGGATGCCGGCGCTCCGCCCCTGGTCAAGCACGCGGCAGAAGTCAGCGAAAGTCAGCTCGTCGCCAAAGTCGCGGTTCTCCGCGTGTGCGTAGCAGTGCACGCAGCGTAGGTTGCAGCGACGGGTGATCTCAAGCTCAAGGATGAAAGGCGAGCGGTAGGAAAACTCGCGCGTCGGGTCGTCGGCGAGCAGGTAGCGTGGCTCACCGTCGGGACCGGTGAGCACATCTATGGTATCGGAGGCAAAATTCCCCTGTATCGCGCGGGCAGGCTTGGGCATGCGGCGGGCCTAGAACTCAGGAATCGGCCCGTTAAAGTCCGGATCCATGTACACACCGCCACTGTAACGATGTGATGGCCGAATCGGATGTGGTCGCACGCCGCCGCTGTACTTGACGTGTGGCCGCCACCTGTCGGCCGTGACGCCCGCATCGGCCGCTCCTGGCGGCAGGGGCTTGGCCGGCGTGGCGGCCACGGCGCTCGCGTCGGCGGCGGCTGGCGGCAGAGACTTGGCCGGCGCGCGCGCCTGCGACTGGCAGGCCGGCAGCGCCATGACGCCGACCACGAGCGCGGTGGCCGAAACCTTGCGTGTGAGTTGCTGGTAGTGCGCCCACAGCCGCGCCAGGTCCGCGGGCACCTCGCGCAGTCCCTCAATCAGTGCGCGCGCCCGGCCGTGGATGGCGACGAACGTCTCCTCGGAGCGATCGAGGAGGTGGCACAGGCCCAGCCGCAGCAGAGCCCGCACATCGTCTGGCCACTCCGCCAAATGCGCCTCGAACGCCGCAATGGCCTCGCCAAAGCGCCGCGCCTTCATGGCTTGCTCTGCCCGCTCCAGGGTTGGGCTGCGTGGTTCCATGGTGGCCTCCGTGGGCCTGATGGTCCCCTGCCCGGCGGACACTGTCAATCAGCGGACCTCGATGGGCAACGACCGCCTGCGGCTATCGCTGTGGTGGGACTTGACTGCCGGGCACAACCTGCCGATGCTTGCACAAGAGGCGACCTTCTATGTGCCGGCATCTCCTTCCCCTGCTTGCGATTGCCTGTTTTGGTCTTGTGGCTTGCAAGCATTCGGGGCCGCGCGTTTGTCCCGAGGGCATGTCACTTGACGGGAAGCAGTCAAAGCCCGGCCACTTCGATTGGTGTCGCAGCAAGGACGGCCGGCGCGTTCAGTACATCGAGTTTCAGCCCGACGGCAAGGAGAAGCGGCAGATCTGTGAGTTTCGCGACGGCCGGGCAGAGGGGCCTTTCACCGCCTGGTTTCCCGGTGGCAAGGCGTGGATCACGGGACAGTTCTTGGCCGGTGTTCCGGACGGCCGCTGGAGTCAGTTCGACAAATTTGGCTTGCGGGTCGCGGAGGGCGAATACCGCAACGGTCGCTTTGTCGCCGGCGCACCCGTGGCCGGCACGCCCATCTGTGAAAAGCTACGCCCACCGTAGTACAGGCTATATCCCGAAAAAGACATTCTGCTGGGTCGCGCTCAGAACGCCATTCCAGAGGGCGCCGTCGAGGTCGATCTTTTGGCGTTCGCCAATCGCCAGCTCGATGGGGACATGGGTGAAATAGTTGTTCCAGTGGCCGATGACAATGCCGGTTATGCCCGCCATGGCGGCGTGCACGGCGTTCTCGGCCAGCAGGTAGCAGAAGATCGCGTCGGCTGAGTTCGCGGCCACACTGCGGATGTGATAGCTGGGGTCGAGATACTTGATGGACAAGTCCTGGCCCAGCTTCTTGAAGTGCCGGCCCAACTCGTCCTTGAGAAACACCCCGATGTCGTGCTTGAGCAGGTTGCCCGAAGCATCCTTCTTCGCCTCGGCCCCGGCGAACAGGGATTGCCCCGCCCCCTCGGCCACCACAATCACCGCGTGACTGGATTGGGCGAGCTTGCTCTCCACCGCCTTGCACAGCCCGTGCTCCCCCTCCAGGGAGAAACTGATCTCGGGCACCAGGCAGAAGTCGACCACCGAGTTGGCCAGGGTCACCGCCGCGGCGATGAAGCCGGAATCGCGTCCCATCAGTTTCACGATCCCGATGCCGTTGTCCGCGCCTTCTGCCTCGTTGTGCGCGCAGGTGATGATCTCGTCGGCGGCCTGCACCGCGGTTTCGAAACCGAAGGTCTTCTCGATGAAACGCAGATCGTTGTCGATGGTCTTGGGAATGCCGATGACGCTGATGGGACGTTTGCGGCGCGCGATCTCGTCGACTATCGCCTTGGCCCCGCGCAGGGTTCCGTCGCCCCCGATACAGAAAAGCAGGTTGATCTGCATTGTCTCCAGGGTGTCGACCATGGCGCCGGGATCCTGGTTGCCGCGGGAAGAGCCCAGGATGGTTCCGCCGCTCTTGTGAATCTCGTCGACCAGCGCAGGCGTGAGGTCCATCGGGGCGTGGCGGTATTTGGCCACCAGGCCCTGATAGCCGTACCGGAAGCCCTTGATTGTCGCGACGCTGTAGTCATGGAACAGCACCGTCACCAGACCCTTGATGACGTTGTTGAGACCAGGGCACAACCCGCCGCAGGTGACGATGCCGGCCCGCGTGTTCGCGGGGCGATGGAAGAGCTTGGCGCGCGGTCCCGCCTTCTGGAAAGCCGGGAATACCTTGGCGCGCTGCTGGAGCGAGCAGATGTTCTTCACCTGGCTGGCAAAAGTGATCTGGTCCTGATCGTCGACGAATCGGCGCCCCCGCAAAGGCGAGACCTCGGTACAGGACCCAAGGGATCGAACGGCGAAGCTACATTGGTCGGGATCTTTCAGAATGTCTTCGTAGATCATGCTTGCTCCAGTGACGGTCAGGGCATCGGCAATGACCGGGGTGTCCAGGCTTGGGGAATGCGGGTGACTGCCCCTATCCACACCAGCAGGCCGACCGCGACCACGTACA
>PMBS01000002.1 GCA_003153015.1 Myxococcales bacterium | reverse complement strand
GACGTCATCGACGAGACCACGGGCGAGGTCATTCTGCAGTGCAATGAGGAAGTGACCGAGTCCAAGCTGGACGAGCTGCGCGAGCACGGCATTAATCAGTTCACCGTGCTGTTCATTGACAATCTGAACGTCGGCTCGTTCTTGCGCGATACCCTGATCGCCGACAAGCTGCAGAGCCCCGACGAGGCCATCATGGAGATCTACCGGCGCCTGCGGCCGGGTGATCCACCCACGGTGGAGACCGCGCACAAGCTGTTCGAGAACCTGTTCTTCAACCCCGAGCGCTACGACCTTTCCAAGGTCGGCCGTCTGAAGTTGAACTACAAGTTCAAGCTGGACGAGACGCTCGACAACGCGGTTCTCACCAAGCGCGACATTCTTGAGACGGTCCGCTACCTCATCGATCTCAAGAACGGCAAGGGCCAGATCGATGACATCGACCACCTGGGCAACCGGCGGGTGCGGGCGGTGGGCGAGTTGATGGAGAACCAGTACCGCATCGGTTTGGTGCGCATGGAGCGCGCGATCAAAGAGCGCATGAGCATGTCGCANNTGATCAATGCCAAGCCGGTCTCCGCGGTGGTCAAGGAGTACTTCGGGTCCTCGCAGTTGTCTCAGTTCATGGACCAGACCAACCCGCTCTCCGAGGTCACCCACAAACGGCGGCTCTCCGCTCTGGGGCCAGGCGGTCTGACGCGCGAGCGGGCCGGCTTCGAGGTGCGCGACGTGCACACCACACACTACGGGCGCATCTGTCCGATCGAAACTCCGGAAGGCCCGAATATCGGTCTCATTGCGTCGCTGTCGACCTACGCGCGGGTCAACGAGTTTGGCTTCATCGAGACGCCCTACCGCAAGGTCACCGAGGGTCGCGCCACCGACGAGGTCGGTTTCTACTCGGCGTTGCAGGAGGAAGGGCACTTCATCGCTCAGTCGAACTCGCCTATCGACAAGAAGGGCAAGTACACCGCCGAGATGATCCTGTGCCGGCACAATGGCGAGAACGTGATGTCCAAGCCGGAAGAGGTCACCCTGATGGACGTGCTGCCCAATCAGTTGGTGTCGGTGGCCGCGTCGTTGATTCCTTTCTTGGAGAACGACGACGCCAACCGCGCCCTCATGGGTTCCAACATGCAACGGCAGGCGGTACCGCTCATCCGGACCCGCTCGCCCCTGATTGGCACGGGCATGGAAGGGATTGTGGCGCGCGATTCGGGTGTGACCGTGGTGGCCCGGCGCGAGGGCGTGGTTGAGTCCGTCGATGCGGCTCGCATCGTGGTCCGCACCACGTCGGAGTCCGACGACCTGACTTCGGCCAAGCCGGACATCTACAACCTGGTCAAGTTCCAGCGATCCAACCAGAACACATGCATCAACCAGCGGCCCATCGTCGAGCCGGGCGATCATGTCAAGCCGGGCGATGTCATCGCCGATGGTCCAGCCACCGAGAAGGGCGAGCTGGCGTTGGGCGAGAACATCCTGGTCGCGTTCATGCCCTGGGGTGGTTACAACTTCGAGGACTCGATCTTGATTTCCGAGCGTCTGGTCAAGGACGACCACTTCACCTCGATCCACATCGAGGAATTCGAGTGCGTGGCCCGCGACACCAAGTTGGGCAAAGAGGAGATCACCTGCGACATTCCCAATGTGGGCGACGAGGCACTCAAGGACCTCGACGAATCGGGCATCGTGCGCATCGGCGCCGAGGTCAAGCCGCAAGACGTGCTGGTCGGCAAGATTACGCCCAAGGGCGAAACCCAGCTTTCACCGGAAGAGAAACTGCTGCGTGCCATCTTCGGCGAGAAAGCCGGTGACGTGCGCGACAGTTCGCTACGCGTGCCGCCGGGCGTGCAGGGGATTGTCATCGGCGCCAAGGTGTTTTCGCGCAAGGGCACGGAAAAGGACGAGCGCTCGAAGGCAATCGAGGAGCAGGAGAAGGAGAAACTGCTCGCCGACCAGCGCGACGAGACACGCATCATCTCCGAGTCGTACTACAACAAGATGCGCAAGTGGCTGTTGGGCAAGACCACGGCCGTCCGCCTGGTGGACGACAAAGGCAAGGTCCTGTGCGCCAAGGGCCAGAAGATCGACAACCCCATGCTCGACGAGATCCCCAGCCGTCACTGGCCCGAGATTCAGATCGAGGCAGGGAAGGGCGACAACCGGGTTGAACAACTGGCGGCCCAGCTCGAGCAGGAGCTGAGGGTGATCGATGAACTCTACCGCGACAAGATCTCGAAGCTGACCAAGGGAGACGAACTACCCCCCGGCGTAATCAAGATGGTCAAGGTCTACGTGGCCATCAAGCGCAAGTTGTCGGTGGGCGACAAGATGGCCGGNNGCAACAAGGGCGTGGTTTCGCGCATTCTGCCTGAAGAGGACATGCCCTACATGGTGGACGGCACGCCGGTCGACATCGTGCTCAACCCCCTGGGCGTGCCCTCACGTATGAACGTGGGTCAGATTCTCGAGACCCACCTTGGCTGGGCAGCCTTGCAGATGGGCCGGCAGATCGACGGGATGCTCGAGAAGGAATGGAAGGGCGAGGCCCTGCGCGCCAAGCTGAAGAAGGTTTTCACCGAGGAGCATCACCAGAAGCTCATCGATGGCCTCAACGACGAGGGGTTGCGTCGCTTTGCCCGCGGTGTGCGGCAAGGCGTGCACCTGGCCACACCCGTGTTCGATGGAGCCAAGGAGGTCGACATCCGCGCGGCCCTGGCGTTGGCCGAACTGCCGTCGAGCGGGCAGACGACTCTATTCGACGGCAAGACCGGTGATCCCTTCGATCATGATGTGACGGTGGGCGTGATGTACATGCTCAAGCTTCACCACCTGGTCGACGACAAGATCCACGCCCGCTCCATTGGTCCCTACTCGCTGGTCACCCAGCAGCCGCTCGGGGGCAAAGCCCAGTTCGGCGGGCAGCGCTTGGGCGAAATGGAGGTGTGGGCCATGGAGGCCTATGGCGCGGCCTATGGCCTGCAGGAGTTCTTGACCGTGAAGTCGGACGACGTGATCGGTCGAACCCGCATGTACGAGGCCATCGTGAAGGGAGAGCAAACCCTCGAGTCGGGCCTGCCCGAATCGTTCAACGTCTTGCTCAAGGAGCTGCAGTCGTTGTGCTTGAACGTAGAGTTGATCGAAGACCCCAATGCGCCTCGCAAGCAGGAATCGACGATCGAGCTCATGGCCCGAGAAGTGGCAGCCAAAGCGGGCGCAGGCGCTTCGCCCGCCGCGGCCGCTTCGGAGTCGAGACAAGGACGATGATCCGCGCAAGGGAGTAGCGAACTATGACAATGAAGGATATTTTCAACTTCTTCGAGAAACCCAAGGATCCGTTGTCGTTCTCTGCAATTCGGATCTCGCTGGCGTCGCCGGAGAAGATCAGGGAGTGGTCGCACGGCGAGGTGAAGAAGCCGGAAACCATCAATTACCGCACCTTCAAGCCTGAGCGCGACGGCTTGTTTTGCGCGAAGATCTTTGGGCCAGTCAAGGACTACGAGTGCAACTGCGGNNACAAGCGCATGAAGCACCGGGGCGTGGTGTGCGAGAAGTGTGGCGTCGAGGTCATTCAGTCCAAGGTCCGCCGCGAGCGGCTGGGCCACATCAACTTGGCCACGCCGGTGGCGCACATCTGGTTCCTGAAATCGCTGCCCTCGCGTATTGGCAACCTGCTCGACATCGCGTTGAAGGATTTGGAGAAGGTCCTCTACTCGGAAGCGTTCGTAGTGGTCGACCCCAAGGAGAGCGGACTGCAGCGGGGCGAGCTGCTCACCGAGGAGCGCTACCTTAAACTGGTGGAAGAGGTGGGGGAGGACGGGTTCGTCGCGGGCATGGGCGCCGAGGCGGTGCGCGATCTGCTCAAGGCCATCGATGTGCACAAGCTGTCGGAGCTGCTCCGACAGGAAATGAAGGACGCAACCTCGGAGGCCAAGCGCAAGAAGATCGCCAAGCGTCTCAAGGTAGTGGATGCCTTCCGCGAGTCGGCCAATCGTCCGGAGTGGATGATGCTGGAGGTGATCCCGGTGATTCCTCCCGACCTCCGCCCGTTGGTTCCGCTCGACGGTGGCCGCTTCGCGACCTCTGATCTCAACGACCTGTACCGCCGGGTCATTAACCGCAACAACCGCCTCAAGCGACTACAGGAATTGAACGCGCCCGAGATCATCATCCGNNAGCGGATGCTGCAGGAGGCGGTCGATGCCCTGTTCGACAACGGCCGTCGCGGTAAGACCATCACCGGCCCCAACAAGCGGCCACTCAAGTCGCTCTCCGACATGTTGAAGGGCAAGCAGGGGCGTTTCCGCCAGAACCTGCTGGGCAAACGCGTCGACTACTCCGGCCGTTCGGT
>PMBS01000021.1:2261-2719 GCA_003153015.1 Myxococcales bacterium | reverse complement strand
ACCGACCCATGGCTCTGCGTGAGCTCCCACATGGACGCCCGCTTCGACCTGCACACCGCCTTGAATTCGGCATCTTTGGGCGTTGCGTTCTGCTGGGCTTCGTCGGCCATCAGAAAGGTGGGGCAGTAGCCGATCCGCTCGCCAAACCGTGGGGGCTGGAGGAGCTGGCCATCAGATCCGATGGTCTCGCGACGCAAGACCGCGTCCTGCCACTGGGCTTTCAGGGCTACCTGGCAGAAAACCGCAGCGTCGAAGTAGACCTGCTTGGGCATCTCAAGGCCAACGATCCGGCCGTACTCCAAGATCTGGTCGAACCCGGTGAAGACGTTGGCGCGGGGACGCTGGACGTTCCCCGATGGATCAAGCTCGAAGTACTCCTCCCTGGTCGGACAGAAGGTCCGGCGCAGTTCGGGAAAGCGGAACATGTCGATGCCAGCCCGGGCGCAGGCTTCAAGAGC
>PMBS01000021.1:1210-2199 GCA_003153015.1 Myxococcales bacterium | reverse complement strand
ACCAATTCCTTGGGTGCGTTCTCCCAAAATGGGTCACCACCGCTTGCGCCCTTGTTGAAGTTCTTGAGGATCCAGCCGAGCTGGTAGGCCACCGCCCAGGTGGGCAGGTTCGGGTTGTAGATGACGTTCCAGATCCATTTGCCCCCGGGAACGATGCGGATGAGATCGTCTTGCCGCCCCCAGTCCTGGCAATACTGAGCAGCCGCACGGGTGAAGTCCCCTTTTTCGTCCAGGATGAGACCNNACAGCAGCGGTCTTGCCGCTGCCAATGCCGCCCGTGACAAACACCCCGGTGTACAGGGAGAGCTCGGGGAGTATGAGCCAGCGGGGTTTGAGATCTGGACAGAGAGGGCTGGGGACGCGCGAGCCGTCCCGATTCTGGAGCTCGCCCAGGATCACAGCAAAGCTTTCGCGGGTGTACGGCCAGGGTGGCAGCGGGACCAAATCGGATTGAGGCTGTGCGGTGTTCGGGCGAACGCGAGCGGCAGTGATGCGCACGAAGTTTTTCAAAGCTCGGAGGGACCAAGCGGCATTGAGGGCGAGCGCAAAGGCAATGATGCCGCGGTATAGAAGGCCTGCATGGCGATAGGCGGGGTTGGCAAACAGCCGGACATGGATCGGCGCCAGGAGGAGGTCGTTGGTTGCTACGGCTCGCAGGACGAGCTCGGCCAGAAACGGGCTGAGCAGGATGGCGAGCACGCGAACGCCGTCGATCGCGAGAACGAATGGCGGGGTTGCCTTGATGTATGCGGATAGGACGGCACGAAGAGTCACCGGAGCACCCCACGAGATTTCTGGGTGTTGGCAGCAACGGTGGCTGAGGCCAGGTCGGTACCTCGTAAAGCAACGGCATCACCGGAGGTGCGGGCTCTCAGCCAGTTGTCGATGCGGCGGACGTAAACGCCGGTGCCCAACATCAGCAAGGCCAGAACGCCCAGGCCGAAGAGAACATCGCCGGCGCCGGCTCGGGCGGCGCCAAGAAAGCGCTG
>PMBS01000021.1:0-1157 GCA_003153015.1 Myxococcales bacterium | reverse complement strand
GAGGTGCAGGAGGGGTAGGGCGGTGAGCTTGCGGCGTTCGTTGTTCATGATGTGGGGTGCTGCTTCTTGGTGAGGTTCTGGTGGATATGCTGGTCGACTTGTCGAGCGCGGTCGGTGTGCAGTGAGATCTCGCCCAAGACTTCACGGGCGGCTGCGGCCTTGAGGGTCCAGTCCGGCCCGTCTTCGAGCAGCCCGGCTCGCTTGGCGATGCCGAGGTTGGTCTTGAGCTGGGAGGGGGAGAGCGCTCCAAGATCAGAAGGTGCGAATGGAGGCTTTAGGCCAAAAGCCTGCATGCGAGCGGCGAGACGCTGGAGCTGCTCGCGCTGGGCGGCGAATGCATCGGGGATCCGGAGGGGGGTGGCCGTGGCCTCACGTTCAAGCAGATGTCCTATTCGGCCGGCCTTAACCGCGGCGTCGTACTGCTGCTTGGCTAGACCGGTCTTCTCTCCGCGCGCGGTGCGGACCACATGGGCAACCAGGTCAACGTCCGCTCCCTTCCAAGAGCGCAGGTGCGCCGCCTCGTTCGGGCGCAGCTGGTTGAGAACCTCGACGCCGCGGCGATAGGTGGTCAGCGCTCGGGTGAGCTCGGTCTCGGAAATGGGAGGAGAGGCCTGTTTCTTCTGCGCCTGGCGTTCGACCTCATCGGCTTTGCGGTGGAGTTCGGCGAGGGGTTTGTCGACGTAGTCACGGCGCCACTCAAGGTAGGCCTGGCGAACGGCGTCCCGGCCGGCTTGCCGCGACTCCTGCTGCTGAGCCAGGCGGATGCAGCGCTCGCAGGCCTTCGNNGTCTTCAGCAGCTTCTGCGCCAGGGCTTTGTTCTCTGAGAAACGCCAGAACAGCAGCACCCCTGTGGTGAGGAGGTAGACGCGCTGGGCACGCGCTTGGCCGAGGTCGAGGTACGCGCGAATGATGGTCTTGGTGCGGGGCAGGTTCGAAGGTGCCTTCTTCAGAGCGCGGTTTTGTGCGGTGGCCCTCACCAGGTCCAGACGTTGCTTGGTAGGCTTGCGCTTGTCGGCCTGCTCATAGATTCGGTCGACCTGGGCCCTGTCGATCCCAAGGCGGTGGACGCGGCGACGGAGTGCCTCGCGGCTTTGGATCTCGCTCCAAAGATCAGCCGCGGTTCTTGGCGATGGCTTGCGCTCCCTGTCGAGCTGCCT
>PMBS01000005.1 GCA_003153015.1 Myxococcales bacterium | reverse complement strand
AGTACGCAGCCATTCCACCGCGCAAGCCCCTCGACGTCACGTGGACGTAGCGACTCCGGACTTGGAGAAGCGGGGTTGGGGTAGGCCCGTGGAATTCTCCGAACCGCAGCCACTCGCGGGTCGCGTCCCACGGCGTCCTCGTCGCACGCCACGATCGCGCCAGCGGTCGCGCGAGTGAGCGCGATATGCATTCGGACGTCGTATTTCATCCCCTTGCCGAAAACCAAATCGGTCAGGATGACGAAGGGACGTTCCAAGCAGCGTCGGGAGCCTCTGGGAGCGCAAAGCCGCTATCCTTGGCGCGCCGTAGTTGGCGGCATGACCGTGGTGCTCCGTGCGGGCAAGAACGCGGACATGATCTCGATGGCCACCTTGAACCGGCCGTCGGAATTGGCGCGGACCAGGCCCATGCGCACCAACTCGTTGAGGTCGCGGCGCAAGGTCTTGCTGGTCTTGGAGGCGTACAGCTTGGCCAGGTGCGGGTTGAGCAGAGGGATCTGGTCTATCGCTAGGAAATTCGCCCGATGCGCTGGAGCAGACATCTGGAGGACCAGGTCACGGCGGCGGTCGGTGGTGAGGCCATGGGCGCCGTGGAAGGCGCCGTGGACGAAGTTGATCCAGGCCACATCGATCTGCTGGTCGCGCACGAGATTGATCTGGTCGCGCAGACCATCCACGAATCCCTGCATGGCGTAGCGGATGAACGGGATCACGTCGCCGCCCGAGCGGCTGGCCATGTCGAGCTGCCGGTAGTACTCGGAGCGGGTCTCGTTGTAGTGGTTGCTGAGCAAGTGGGCGGCGGGCATGGGCACGCCCGCCGACACCAGGATGGCGAACTCGATCAGGCGGGCGGTGCGGCCGTTGCCGTCCCCGAATGGGTGAATCCAGGCCAGATACAGGTGCGCGAGAATCGCCGCCATAATGGGCTTGATGACCCCGTGTTCCGCGTCCGGCTGGAACGAGGGATCGTTCAACCAGTCGACCAGCCTTTGCAGAAGGTAGCGGCAGTCCTCGGCCGGCGCGCCACGGTAGCCCATGACCCCGACGGAGTGGCTGCGGATCGCGCCAGGCTGCACCTCCGGTGTGGTTTCGAGCTTTTTCAGGACCTGGGCGTTGAAGGAGCAGATGCGATCGACGGTCAGGACGAACGGCTGACCGCCGAGGATCTCGGCCCACAGTCCGTTGAAGGCTTCGATGATGTTCTGCACCTCTTGCCCCAGGTACTGCTTGGAGGGTGGCAGATGCAGGGTGCCGTCCATTTGCTGGCGCACCTGTTCTTCGGACAGCGTGTTGCCCTCGATGGCGGTGGTCGCGCGCGCGCCCTTGGCCAGGAAGACCTGGTTCAGGTTCTCGGCGGTCTTGGGCTGAAGCGGAACACCGGCGAGGTGCTCGCATTTCGAGCGGGCTTCACCGAGCAGAATCCAGACGGCCGCCGGAAGCCGCTCTGTATTCAGGCTGAAGGTCAGCCAGGGGTGACTTGTCTCGTACTTTCTACGCTCTTTCACGATATTTTGTCCACAATAATCTCTTGTAGATACAATAAGTTAGATGTGAACAAGGACGACAGAGTGTCCGAGATGATGTCCACAGATTGGCACGGCGCAGATTTCGAAGCAAGATCATTTTCACTATTCCATAATAATACCAACTTGTTACAAGTGACACTGAGCGCTAAGTAGTTACCCGCGCCGGTGTATCGCCTCGATTTCACGCAGGAATTCTGGGTAACTGCCATGTAGAAGTTGCTCGATGTCGCGCTGGCCGTATTCGGCCTGCCTGGGGATCAAGAGGTTCGGTCTTGGATTATGCACTTGAACATTATGTTTATAAGCATAATAGTTCTGTCCCATGGAATTCGTCGGCCGGCATGAAGAGATGGAGCGTCTGGATAGCCTTTGCCGGCGTCGCCAGGGCGGCCTGGCCGTCCTAACCGGGCGAAGGCGTGTCGGTAAAACGCGCCTCTTGGTCGAGTGGAATCGACGGCATGACGGCATCTATACGGTGGCCGATCAGTCAGCTCCAGAGATCCAGCGCCGCTACTTCTGCGAGGCGTTGGCCGGCCGTTTTCCCGTTTTCCAGGAGGCCACGTTCCGGGACTGGCGCGCGATTCTGAAGGCGCTGGCCCAGCAAGCCGAGGCTGGCCGCTGGAAGGGCCCGCTGATCCTGGACGAGTTCCCGTTTCTGGTCGCCAGCAGCCCCGAGCTGCCAAGTGTAGTCCAGCATTGGATCGACCAGGATGCCGCCTCCGCAGGTCTGGTGGTGGCGATCGCTGGTTCGAGTCAGCGCATGATGCACGGATTGGTTCTCGATTCCTCGGCTCCGCTCTACGGGCGCGCGGTCGAGATGATCGAGGTCAAGCCGCTACGTATGGCCGATTTCACCGCCGCCACCGGCATTGCAGATCCGGTCACCTGCGTGAAGGCCTTCGCTGCGTGGGGTGGCATTCCCCGCTACTGGGAGTTGGCAGAGCCCTACGCCGCCCGAGTGGACGAGGCAGTCGACCGCTGCGTTCTGGATCCACTCTCGCCTTTGCACAGTGA
>PMBS01000234.1 GCA_003153015.1 Myxococcales bacterium | reverse complement strand
ATGATGAACTCGCGGCCGCGCATCAGGCCGGCGCGCGCGCGCAGCTCGTCGCGAAACTTGGTCTGGATCTGGAACAGATTGAGCGGCAACTGCCGATAGCTGCGCACGTCGTGGCGCACTAGATCCACGATAACTTCTTCGTGGGTGGGACCGATGACGAAGTCCGCGCCCTTGCGATCCTTGAAGCGAAGCAGTTGGTCGCCGTAGTGGTCCCAGCGCCCGGACTCCTGCCACAGCTCGCCCGGAATGACCGCGGGCAAGAACACCTCCTGCGCCCCAGCGCGGTTCATCTCCTCGCGGATTATGCGCGAAATCTTCTGCACAACGCGCCAGCCAAGCGGCAGAAACGAATAGATGCCGGCAGCAAGCTTGCGCAGGTATCCGCCGCGCACCATCAGAATGTGGGATGGCACCTCAGCCTCGGCAGGGGCCTCTTTCAGTGTCGGGACAAGGATCTTTGAAACGCGCATCGCCGGGGTTCATAACACACGCGGGGCAGGAGGCGGCAGATGTCGCAGGTTCAGGTCTTGCCGCGTTACGCGATTTTTTCTGTTGCAGCCCAGGCAGATCTGGGAGAATTCGATCGTGAGTTTCGGGAATACCTTCTGGTCCACGAAGGTTGGGAATGCGAGGTCGCGAACCTGATCAAAGGCGCCACCGAAAGAGAATGAGGGAGGGAGACGATGCAGCTACGGCACATCCGTCCGGGATCGGTTGACTGGAACGATGCAACCAACGAGGGAAGGGAATCAAACTTGGCCCGCCTGAGCCCCGAAGAAGTGAAGAAGCTTCGCGCGGTGATGGCGTCCGAGGGGCTATCCGAAGAGGAAGCAAGAGTGCGGACGCGACGTCTGCCTCGGCAGAACTAGCCGGTATCCGAAGATCTGAAGATCTGGTGTGGAACCCGGGAAGGGTTCTGCACCTCCCCGCAGCGGGCTTACGAGAGCCAAGCCCGCTTTAGCCCATGCAATATGGGCGGTCAGCCCCCGCGCAGTTTGCGGACCGCGCGGGGGCGCGGGGAAAACTCCATCCATTTCAGGCAGTCGACTCAGCCCAACGACTGTCGTAGAACCGGAGCATGCGCGCATGGGTGCTCGCCGCCTGCTTGCTCGCTGGCTGTGCCAGCGCGCAGGTGCGGGCCCGCCCGGAGGGACCTTTCCCCACTTCGCCAGAGGCGGGTGCCCCGGAAGCGGCCATGCCGCGCGAGGATCGCGGGGGCGATGCGGATTTTCGGGCGGCGGCCAGCAAGGCCTTCGCGGCGGATCCAGCCACCGCGCGCGCCGCCCTGGAAGCCTTTGTCGCCAGCCATCCAGACCATCGCCAGCGTCCGGCTGCCCTCGCCCTGCTGGCGCGCGTTCAGATTGCCTCCGGCGAAGCGGCCGGCGCCAAGGCCACGCTGGAAAAGGCCGACGCGGGCGGAAGAACGCCCGACTTCGACTTCCTCCGCGGAATCGCCGCCAGCCGGCTGGGCAACGCCGTGCTGGCGCTGGCGCTGCTACGGCCGTTTATCGCGTCCGGACCGCCCTTGATCGGAGGCATGACCGACGCCGACGCGCCCCTGCTTCTGCGCGCCGCTGCGGCCGAGGCCCTGGGCGAGACTGGAGATCCGGTAGCTGCTATCGAGCAGTGGGATGCGTATCGCAGCATCGACGGCGCCCGCGAGCCCGAGCGCGCCTATGCGCGCCGCTGCGCCGAGGAGATGGCCGAGAAAACTTCCGGCGAGGCTGCTCTTGGTGCCTTGAGTGGTCCTCGTTCCCCGTTCGCGCGCGCCATGCTCGGGGCACAGGCCGTGGCCGCGTTGCGCGCGCGGGGAGACGAAGCCAGCGCTGTCCGGCTGGAGCAGGATGTCGGTCTGGTTCGGCGCAACCTGGGGTTTGACCCTGGCCTGCCAGGAACGCCAAATGGGGATCCGCTTCGGCTCGGCCTGGCGGTTCCCCAGTCAGGAGCGCAAGCCCGTCTGGGCGAGGTCGTGCTGCGCGGGGCGATGCTGGTCGTGACTGAGCCCACGCCTTCGGGCGACCCCTCTCCGTATCATCTCTTGGTCCGCGACGCCGCCGCTCCTGCCGAGCGTGCCGGGACCGCGGGCGCGGCGGCCTGGTCGCTGGCGCGTGAGGATTCGGTTATCGGTCTTCTCGGCACGTTTGATCCGCGCGGCATCGAACTGGCCACCCGCGATGGCGTGCCCTTTCTGCTACTCGATGAACACGCGCCCGGTGCCCGCACTACCGCGTTCCAGCTCATCCATGCGCCCGAGTCGCGCGCCATCGCGTTGGCGGAGCGGGCGCTGGCACTAGGCGCGCGCCGCTTCGTGGTGTTGGGGCCGGACAGCGCCGCGGGCAAGCGTCTGGCCGGCGCCTTTGCGCATGCCCTGGCGGCCGGCGGTGGCACGCTGGTCGCGCACATCACCTACGTCGCAGGGGCAACGTCTTTCTCCGCACAAGTCAAGGAGCTGCGCAGACTTGCCTTCGATGCCTTGTTCGTGCCCGACGAGGCAAGCCGCTTGGAACTCGTCGCACCGGCGCTAGCTGTGGCTGACATTTGGCCTCGCCGGCCACGCGTGCTGGTCTCGCCCTCGTCGGCAACCGCGCCGACCTCCGGCCGGCGCGAGGTGCTCCTGCTCTCCACTGCCTTGAGTCTCTCCGAGCGCCTGCTACGCAACGCCGAGCGCTACGTCCAGGGCGCCATGCTTTGTCCTGGCTACTATCCGGCCGAGGACACGCGCAGTGGCAACTTCGTCTCCCGCTTTCGCGAAGTCTACGGCACCAACCCAACCGCTGCCGACGCCTACGGGTACGACGGCTTGTCGATCCTGCGCGGGGTTGTCGAGCGCGGCGCGCGCACCCGCGCCGAAGCCCTGCGCCTGGTGGGAAGTGGGCGCTTCGAGGGCATGACTGGCGACATCCGTTTCGGCCCTGACCACGGCCGCGTAGATCCACCTCTCATCTACGTCGTCGACGGCGACAGCATCCGCCTGTTGAAATAGTGTGGTAGACCGGTCGCGTGCCTGCGCGGGAAGAGCCCGATCTGCTGCGTGCCATTGAGCGCGGTGATATCGCGCCCATCTACTGTCTGCACGGTCCCGAGCGTTTTCTCATCGATCGCACCGTGGCGGCCTTGCAGCGCAAGATTCTTGGTGCGGCGAAAGACAGCACGGGGCTCAACTGCGAACTCTTCGACCTGAAAGAAGTCGCCCTGGTTGAGGTGCTCGCGGCAGCCCGCACCCTGCCCATGTTCGCCAAGCAGCGTCTGGTGATCGCCCGCGGCCTGGAGCAGGTCAAGGCCGACGGTTTGGAACCCCTGACTGGATACGTTGCCCATCCCAATCCCAGCACCTGCCTGGTGCTCTTGGCTGAAAAGGTCGATGGCCGCCTACGCGCCTTTCTGGCGCTACGCAAAGCCGGCTATCTGCACGAGTTCGCGCGGCTCAAGGATCGAGAGCTGGGCCCGTTCATCGCCCGTGAAGCCAAGACGCGCGGCATGACCATAGACAGCGACGCGGCCGAGGCCCTGGCCAATGCCGCCGGACCTGATCTCGGCCGCCTGATGCAGGCGCTGGAGCAACTGGAAATCTACGTCGGCAAGGCTGGTCGCATCAGCCGAGCCCAGGTCGAGGAACTGGTGCCAGAATCGCGCGAGCGAAGCGTGTTCGAGCTGACCAAGGCCATCGGTACGGGCGACGCCCGGCGGGCGCTCTACCTGGTTACCAACATGCTGGCCAACCGCGAACCCCCTCTGCGGATTCAGGCCATGTTGCTGCGCCAGCTTCGTCAAACCTGGCGCGCAAAGGAGCTGGCCGCCGCGAACCTGCCGCGGGCGGAAATGGCCGCGGCGGTGGGGCTGCCGCCCTTCTTCCTCGACGACGTGCTGATTCCTGCACGGCGCATGTCCGTGGCTGCCCTCCGCCGCAGCTTTGAACGCCTGTACCAGGCCGACCGCGCGTTCAAGTCGTCGCGCGTGGATCCTGAAGTCCAGTTGACCCGCCTGGTCCGCCAGTTGGCAGAAGAAGCAGGCCCCCGGCGCTGAGCGAGGGCTTGAATGCGGGGCGTATCGCCGCAGTTGACGCGCGAACGGTAGTGGGACATTCTCTCGGCCATCTGATGCGAGGGGAAAAAGACCACATGTTCGCACCAGGCTCCTGTGTCGTGGGAATTGCTGAAGCGAAGGTTACACGGGACACGGTGGTTGAAAGATAACGGTGTTCTTGAAAAGGAAGGAAATCGCATGAAAAGCCGAGCAAACACGTTGTTGCTGAAGTCAGGTATCCTGACCGCAGGGTTGTTAGCTGCTCTGGCCGGCGTCGCGTCCCCGCGTGCCCTGGCCGCCGAGGCTGCCCCGGCAGACCAAGCTGCAGTCGACCAATCGCCGTTGGATCAGCCCTTCGAGATCGGGATCTTTGGCGGCCTGCATTTCTACGACAAGCAGCACGGGCTCGGCCGCCACGTCGACGATCCGGAAGGCTACTCGCCTGACTTGGGCGGGACTTTCGGTCTGCGTCTGACATACAACATCATTCCTTGGGTGGGCGTCGAAGCCGAAGGCATGATCTCTCCGACCCACACGCGCTTTGGCAATGACGTCCGCGGCGGCATGCGCGAGATTATTTTCGGCTACCGCATCCAGGTGATCGGGAACTTCATCCACACCGGCTACATCCGGCCCTTCGCCCTCGTCGGGTGGGGCGCCCTGTCGTCGTTCCCTCAGTACACCGACATCATACCCCGGGACACCGATGACATGTTCCACGTCGGCGTGGGCTCCAAGTTCCCGTTCACCGACCACTTCGGCCTGCGCCTCGACGGCCGCATCATGTTTCCACCCGCCGCGTTTGCCTCCAGCAGCAGCAGCTGTGACGAGTGTGGCTACCACGGCCCCGATTGGGAGATCCTCCTCTCCGCATACCTGGGATTCGGCGGGACTCGGCCTCTTCCTCCGCCGGCCCCGCTGCTCCCGCAGCTCCCGCCGCCTCAAGACACTGACGGCGACGGCATCCCCGACACCAGCGATGCCTGCCCGAACGAGCCGGGCCCGGCCAGCACCAATCCCAAGAAGAATGGCTGTCCGCTGCCCAAGGACACTGACGGCGACGGCATCCTTGACGTCGACGATGCCTGCCCAACCGAGCCGGGCCCCAGGAGCGACGATCCCACAAAGAATGGCTGTCCGCCGCCCAAGGATACCGACGGCGATGGTATCCCCGACAACATCGACAAGTGCCCGAACGAGCCGGAAACCTTCAACGGCTACCAGGATGAGGATGGCTGTCCGGACGAGGTGCCCGCCGCGTTGAAGAAGTTCACCGGCGTGATCGAAGGGATCACCTTCAAGACCAATTCCGCCAACCTCACCAAGAAGTCCTACGACGTGCTCGACAAGGCCGTCCAGGTCTTGAGTGACTACCCAGACACCAGGATCGAGATCAGCGGTCATACCGACAACGTCGGCAAGGACGAGTACAACAAGGAGCTGTCGCAGAAGCGTGCGGTTGCGGTCAAGCAATACTTCGTCGACAAGGGCATCAAGCCCGAGCGTCTGACCGCGGTCGGCTACGGCATGGAGATGCCCATCGCTGACAACAAGACCGCGGCCGGTAAGGCCAAGAACCGCCGAACCGAGTTCAAGCTCCTGACCGGGAAGTAGGCGGAGCCTGTCGGGCTGGGCCGGCCAAAAGGCCGGCCCACGGATCGCGAGAGCGAGGGCGTGAGCGTGTTCGTGTGCGGCAAGCGGGACGCGGAAAGCGTGCCGTGGGCCGCGCATCCTCACGCGAATCGCCCACGCTAGCCGTATGAGGCTGGTCGCTACCCTACCGCTCACGCTACCGCTCACGCACACGCTGGCCGACCCGCGCCGGTCGCCCGATTCGGCTGCACGCGTGCGCCCCGGGGCCCATGCCCGGAGCGTTTCAAATCCCCAGACGTCGCCGCCGGCGCTACTTGGCCAGCGCGTTGACGGCAACCGTCAGGCGCGACACCGACCGTGAGCTGGTCCGCTTCTTGATCACGCCCCGTCGGCCCAGCCGGCTGATGAGCGAGGTCGCTGACTTGAGCAGTGCGGCTGCTCGCGGCTGGTCCTTGGCCGCAACTGCGGCTCGCACGTTCTTCACTGCAGTACGCATCGCCGCCTTCTGGGCCGAATTGCGCGCCTGGCGCCGGATGCGCTGTCGATTCTTCTTCTCCGCTGACTTGATGTTGGCCATTTGGAAGGGGTCGCATTCTGCGGAGCCGCCCCGCCGCTGTCAAGCAACACAGCGTTCAGGGGCTCCGATTGCCGGCGCCGGACTACTTCTCCTCTTCGACGCCGCGGGAGGCAGGGGGAGCGCCAGGGGACGGCACCACGATGTTCTGCTGCGCGGCGCGCCGGTCGCCCGGCTTGAAGACCTCTTTGCCCGTGATGCGGTCGATCACGTTGTCGTTTTCATCGCGGTCGGATTCCTTGCCCGTGATCACGTTGTCGATCATGGAGCCCTTGGGCTGGGCGGCTTCGGCTTCCTTGCGCGCGGCCGCGATGCGTTGCTCGACGCTTTGATCGTAGAGGACCAGGCAGTACACATCGTAGAACTCAGAACGGTCCACCAGCTTCAGCCCGTCGCCCTGGCTTGAGCGCCAGAGCAGGTGATCCAGCTTCCTCTCCTTGACCCCGAGATAGCTCTGGTTGACGTAGACCTCTTGCGCCTTGCCGAACTTCGTCTGCATGGCGGCACCAAAGTCCTTGAAGTTCTTGCCCTGCAACATCTCTTTGTCAAAGGCGATGAACATCTTGAACAGGCTGTCGTTGGCGAAGAAGAAGTAGCGAGTGGATTTCTCCTCTTTGGTGAAGAGCATGGCCATGCCCTGTCCCTGCACGACCTCCTGGTCGATGATCGACACGTCCCATGGGCCCTTCTTGCCCTCGAACTTGACTATGTTCTTCTTGATCGCGGCCATCTCATCACGCATCGCCTTGCGGAGCCTGTCGTTCCGGTTCGGGTCAGCGTTTGTCTTGGCGATCCTGTCCTTGTAGCTCGCCTCGATGCGCGCGTTGATCTTGTCCATGACCTGCTGCATGGTCATCGCCCACTTGAACTCGCCCCTGATCTCACTGATGGCATCAGCCTTGGCCACGGGAGCCGGCCCGCGGGGCTTCTCCGCCTTGGCCGGCTTGGCCTTGCTTGCCTTGGCCTTGGCCGCCATCCCCTGCTGTGCGGCTGCCAATACGAGGAACGCTGCCACCAAGGAAACACCGAGCTTCTTCATCTGGAATTCTCCTGTGCGTTCGCGCCCGTGCCGGCCCTTGATGGCCTTGAGCAAGGGCGAACATTGTCCGTAGACGGTACTTGCCAGTCTTCTAGCACTGCCGGCCTAGTTTCGACAATTGATATGGGAACCCTGAAAGGGTTNNGTTGCCATAGCCGAGCTAGCGGGGCGTCCGCAATTCACACGGGAACCCTCAGAGGGTTCGCTCCGCACTTCGGCCCCTTCACGCCCTGCACCCACCCCGCTCGCTGACGCTCGGCCTCGCCATGCCCTCCCGCGATGGTGCGCGGCGAGCAAAGCTCGCCGGCTCCCCACGCGGCTAGTTCGGCGCACTGGCACGGCCCTGAACTCCCCGCTGCGCTGCGGCTGCAGGCTTCGAGGCGGCGCCCCCTGGCCCAGCCGAAGCTCCACCTCCCTTCACCGCCGTTTCCATCAAATCGTCCACGCTTTCGGCGCGCTCCGCCCGTGAGGAGACCCGCTCGCCCGGAGCTGGCCTGTACCAGTCGGCCTTGCCCGTGCGCAAGTCGTCGTGCGCATTCCCGGAATAGGTGGCGCCCTCGCCCGGTCCCGAATAGTCGATCCAGAAGGCCGATGCCCCTTTGCGTACGTCCAGGTGCACAAAAAACGAATTGGGGTAGAAGCCGACGCCCACGTGATCAAACGTGCGGCGCAGGTAGTCGCGCAAGGTTGCGTTGGGCACGCCCGCAACACGAAAATCGCAGGCCAATCCCTGTTTGTGGGGACTGCGCGGGTTGCGTGCGACCTTGGGGTTGCGGTAGCCAGAAACAACTTCCAGACGATGCCCGACAAAATGCCGGCCCGTCTGATACATCAGCCGCGGCAAGCGCGGGTCGATCCTGTGCTGGGTGTTGGTGTGGTGGCAGCGCATGAAACGCTGGAATCGCTTCTGCCACCCTTGAATCGGACGGCCCCGCTCGTCGAAGAGGCGCAGCACGAATGACTCTTTGGTGTTGATCTGGAAAAGATCGACCGGCGGATTGCGCACCGGTCTGATCTTCTTGACCGTGGTCGGAAACCGCATCGGCCCGGCGGTGCGTGGCGAGGCGAGTCGTGGGCCTGTGCCGCCATCGGGCGCGCGAACCGGCGCAGCGAAAACGATGCTGGGAAGGGAAGCGAGCAGAAGCGCGAGCGCCGCGCGTTTTTCGGCCACGACCCCTAATCATGGACGGCCGGAACCGCCATCCGTCAATTTCTTTCGCAATTCTGCCAGCAGATCCCAGGCAGCACGTGGCGACAAGCCGTCGAGATCAGCGGCCCGCAGCGCAGCCACGACCTCTCGCTCGGCTCCGGCATCTGCGTCCGGCACTGCGACCGAGGGACCCGCCCCGGGCTTGTGCCCGCGCGGCTCGAACAGCCCAAGCTGGGGCGCTTCGCCCTGGCCAGGCAACGCCGGATGGGGCTCGTCGGGCCGGCGCGGGCTAGAGCTGTCGAGCTGCAAACGTTCCAGGATGGCGCGGGCGCGACCCACCACCGCGGGTGGCAGGCCGGCCAGCTTGGCCACCTCGACGCCGAACGAGCGGCTGGTTCCGCCCGGGGTCAGCTTGCGCAGAAAGACCACCTCGCCCTTCCATTCGCGCGCAGCCACGCTGAAGTTGTGCACGCGCGGGTGCGAATCGCATAGGTCGCACAGCTCGTGATAGTGGGTGGCAAACAGGGTGCGCGCGCCGACCACGTCGTGCAGGTGCTCAGCCACTGCCCAGGCGATGGACACGCCGTCGTAGGTCGAGGTCCCGCGCCCGATCTCGTCGAGGATGATCAAGCTCTTGCGGGTCGCGTGGCGCAGAATGTGCGCGGTCTCGCGCATCTCCAG
>PMBS01000327.1 GCA_003153015.1 Myxococcales bacterium | reverse complement strand
ATGTGTTCGGGCAGGGCGATGCCGCCCGCAACAATCAGCGTGATCTCGTCGCGCACACCCGCCTTGACCAGGCGGCCGTGGATTTCGCGCATGACGTCCTTGATGTGCCGTGGGCTGGCCACTCCCACTTCGCAGCCGTGCAAGTCACCGCTCAGGTGGAAGACCTTCACGCCCGCCTGGCTGAGCTGCAGGATGCGCTCGGCAGCCACCCCTTGCAGGGGCAGGCGAACTGCGAGCACCAACCTGGGATTGGCCGCCTTGGCCTTGGCAGCCAGGGCCGCCACATCCGGGCCATCCACGAACTCGACCATCCGCACCTGCGGCAGGAGCGCCTGCACGCTGCCCATACCTTCACTGCCGACCAGCGGAACCAAGAACGGCATTTCCGCAGCCGGCGCTCCAGCCACCTCGGCGGCCCGAGCCACCGCCAGGGTCTTCAACTTCGCCGCTGTGGTCAGCCGGGCGCGCGCAAACTCCTGGCCGCCCACTTGCCAGGCGGGAATATCCAGGATAAGCGGGAGAGGCAGGTCGATCAGGTCCGCCGCCTCGCCCAGCAACTTGCCGTCATTAGAGAATGAGAGCCGCATGGGCTTGGGCCCGATGTCCACGCTGGTGCTGATGTATTCGCGACCGTGGATGCCGTCGCGGGTGGGGCGAACAATCTCGGACATGTCGGTCCAGATGGAATCGAAGCCAAAGCCATGGAAGCGGCCACGGTAACCGGCACCCGAAACCGGAACCCGGCCCGTGTCAGACTGGTTCCAGGTGGTGGCCATGATGTCGGGCTTCCAGTAGTCGTCGCCCATGGCCAGGAACTCGGGATTGAGCGAGATGGCCAGAATCCCCTTGGTGCAGCCCTGCACGCACGACAGGCAGGCGCGACATTCGTAGAGCGGAACGATCGATGTCTGCGGGTCGCGGTTGTAGGCCGCTTCCTTGCGGTAGGTGTCGAACACGCAGCGGGGCTTCACGCAATTGCTGCAGCGGGCGCAATCCTCGCGCCAGTCCACGCTTCCGTACTTGCCGACATGGCGAAAGCGTCCCGGCGTGGGCACTGGCTTGATATGGTACTTCTCAGACATCGTGTGCTCTAGGCCAGGCGGGCTTCTTTGATCACCGCTGCGGCCAGCGGTTCACAGCCCGCGCTGTGGATGTGGATGCCGCGTACCCCGGCCATAGTCTTTGCCTTGCCTGCGATCTCGGCCGCGATGGCCACGCCAGCCTGGGCCGCATCGCCGCTGCGCAGGCGCTTGATGATGTCGTCGCTGATGGGGCTGCCCGGCTGGGTACGCAGCTCCTCGGCTTGCGCCACGCTGGTCAGCGGCAGCACGCTGGCGATGATGGCGACTTGCTTGTCCAGGCCCGCGGCCCGCACCGCTTTGAGCCACTCTTCGAACCCGGCCAGATCGAAAATCGGATCGGTCAGCAGGATCTTCGCGCCCGCTGCGATCTTTTTCTTCGTCTGCGCCACGGCCAATTCCATGGGCCGCAGATACGGGTGCGCGGCTGCGGCCACGGTCAACGCGGGCGGCGCGGGAAGTTTCGTCCCGCTGAAATCCAGCCCGCTGCTCGCCATCTTGGCCAGCGCCTGGGTCAGCTGCACGGCATCCATGTCGTAGGCGCCTGCGGCTTGAGGAAACCCGCCCAGCGCCTGGTGCATGCCGGACATGCAGAAGAAGGTCTTCACACCCAGCGCCGACGCGCCCAGCACGTCGGCTTCCAGCGCCACGCGGTTGCGATCGCGCGTGCACAGGCTCAGCACCGCCTCGACCTTCTCCGCGGCCAGCAGCACCGCGCAGGCCAAAGCCGAGCCGTGCGCCTGCTCCGCGTGGTCGCCCACGATCACGCCGTCGAGTGACGGCGGAAAGCACGCCGCCAGCTTCTTCACCGCGGCCGGGTCGGCTCCATGCGGAGGAATACAGGCGGCGGTGACAACCGATTTTCCGCTGCCCAGTTTCTCGGACAACTTGCTATTCACTATCATCTTCATCTTCCAGTTGGTACGGGACATCCTCTGACAGGCCCGGGGTGCGCAGCGGACTCGGTGCCAGGGCAGACACACGAGCGACGAACTCATCGCGCACTGCCGCCACCTTCTGACCCAGCATTGGATCCAGGCTGGCCGGCGCCGGCGCTCCGGAACCCAGGGCCATGTCCTGCACAGCCGAGCCGGGCAAGTGGAACAACATCAATCGGCCTTTGCCGAGCCCGACCTCTTCCAGCATCGAGGAAACCGTCTCAATCCTCCGACGGCAACGCTTGTTCCCCTCATGATGGTGGCAGTTGCCTTCTTCGCAGCTCACCACGGCGATGGCATGGGCACCGCCTTCAAAGGCCTTGAGGAAGTGTTCCGGCTGCAGCCGGCCCGCACAGGGCACCACCACCTCTTGCACCGGAAACGGCCAGCCGAAGTTCGGCGTCTCGGGCCGGAAGCGCTTGCCCGAAGTGGGCATGCGGCCGGCGCGCGCGCTGTTCTCGCAGACGAACACCACGATCACGGAAGCAGACCCCGGGACCGGACGCGCGCCCGATTGCACTGTCGCCGTTTCAGCCACGAGAATCGACTCCTTCTTCCGGCCGCTCATCCGAAAAGACACGACGAGACACCGAATCGGTGACAGTCGGTGGCTCGGTCCACCGTCCTGACCGACGGGTCATCGTGCTTTGCCATGTCGAATGCGCCTTCATTACAGCCGCGCCGTTTCGAGTGACGGGGAAAGTAGACGAAACCAGCATCGCGTGTCCACACAGTCTGAGCGCCACTTTGACTTTTTCGAGTGCAGCGCCTCGGCGGAACGGCAGGATTTACTGCCAATTCACTTCTCATTTACTCAAAAGAAACAAACGCAATTGCTGCGTCTCCCGTCCGCCTCTTCGCGTAAGAGTCGTTTACATTGCCGAAACAGCACAGATACAAAGCAGCTACCTCGCCAGCCCGAAAGGCGGAAGCGAGCTTTGTTCGCCAGCTGACTTGCTACCGGCGGCCGCGGGTGCGGATGGTCTGGGCAAGACTGCGGAGGCGCTTGGCTTCGGCCGGCACCGCCGTCTCACCCCGCTCAACCGCCTGCAGCGCCTCGTCAGAGCGACCCGCTTCTAGCAATGTCACAGCCAAGTCCCAGTACGAGTCCACCCACTCCGGAGCAAGCGCGATGGCACGCTCAAGGCTTTGCACGCCCTCCTCCACGCGGCCCTGCCGCGCCAGGGCCAGGCCGAGCCCTTTGCAGGCATAGGCGTGGTCGGACTTGACCGCGAGCGCGCGACGGCAATACGACTCCGTGGTGACGTAGTCGCCGAGGAAGAAGCAAACAAAGCCACCCAGATCGAGCAGCGTCAGATTCTCGGGCGCCAGGGCCAGCCCCCGGCTGATGCTTTCCCGCGCGTCGCCCAGGGCGTGCTCATTGATGGCGGTGCGGGCTTGCTGGATGATGGTATCGAGCGACGGAGGAGGGGTGGCACCGCCGGTATCGGATCCGCCACCTGCGGACTCGTCGCTGGTCATGCTTGGCCCCCAGCGACCGAGGCCGCCGTGTGGCTGTCGAAGTAGTGAATCTCGTCGCCGGTCGGCTCCTCGTCGAGCAGATCGAAACGCCCGTGCCTCACCGCCTGGTAGTAGAAACAGTTCTGGTTTCCGGTTCCGCCCTGGGCATAGGTGGCCCAGGAACAGCCGCCGCGGCACACATCGCGAAAGCGACAGACGCGGCAGAACCCGCCCAGCTTTCCCTCCTTGAAGAGCCGGTTGTACGCAAAGGCGTCCTCGCGGTTCCAGATGTCGCGCAGGCTCTTCTGCCGCACATTGCCCTCGACGAAACGGGCCTCGCCATGCATCGACGAAGGCAGCGAAAGACAGCCCTTCACGTTCCCGCTGCTTTCGATCCCGATCACCTGGCAGCCCGCGCGGCAGCCCAGCCAGAAAGGCAGCGCGGTTTCCGCATCGCGCAGGTCGGGCTCCGGCTTGCCATAGTAGCCGATGTCGTCGCTGGGATAGATCTTGAATTCAGGGCAGTTGATCCGGCACAGCTCCGCGATCTGGGGCACCAGCCACAACAGATCCTCCGGCGGCGATACCAAATCGCGGTGCGCGCCCATGTTGCCCGTGGCGGTGGCGAACTGCAGTTGCCAAGCGAACACGCGGTGATCCATCAAGAACTGCCGCAACGACTTGAGCAAGCCTTGATTGAGGCGGTTGATGGTGGTGTTCACTGCCACTGGCATGCCCGCCGCCACGCTGATGTCGATGGCGCGCACCACCCGCACGAACGAGCCCGGGGCCCGGAATTCGTCATGCTCTTTCTCGAAGCCATCGATGCTGAAGGCCACGCCGCATAGCCCGGCCTTCTGCGCCTGTTCAACATGTTTGTCCGACCAGGTGAGGCCGTTGGAAATCAGGTTGACCCGCGCGCCCAACTCCACCAGCCGCCTGCCCACCTCGTGCCAGCCTGGGTACATCGTCGGCTCGCCGCCACTGAGAGTGATGCGCCGGCACCCGAGCGCCACCAGTTCGTCGGCCACGCGCAGACACTCGTCGAGCGACAGCTCGTCCGCGCGCTTGCTGCCGGCGATGGATCCGCAGTGCTTGCAGCGCAGGTTGCACGCCAGGGTCAGCTCCCACACGCAAGCGCGCGGGAAGAACCCGACTCGCCGCAGGACTTCAATCACGAGGGTGTTCTACCTGACTAATGCCCGGCCGGCACGGGCGCCGCGTAGAGGGCCACCATCCCACCACCCGAGTCGCGGCGCGCAGCATCCACGGGCATCGGTGCCATGTAGTCGGTCACGGGAAGGCCTGCGTCCCGCATGGGCGCCGAATAGCGAGTCGTCATGCCGCCAGTGCCCAGCTGCCCCGCGTCCGGCGCGATCGCCATGTACAAAGGATATACTCCCGTCATTCCGCCCGTCCCGGGCACCCCGCCGGTACCGGTTGCCGCGTCCGGCATGGGCGCCATGTACTTCTCCGTCGCGCCGCCCGTCGCCGTCGACCCGCCAGTGAACGGCGCTGAGTAGACAGTCCCGCCCGTCCCAATCACGCCGCCCGCCCTCGTCACTCCGCCCGTCTTCGTCACCCCGCCCGTCGCGATCACTCCGCCGGTCGCAATCGCCCCGCCCGACATCGGCGCCGAGTAGATAGCAATCCCGCCCGAGGAGATTGGGTGCGTTGCTCCGCCCGTCCCCGGCACTCCACCTGTCTCCATCACTCCGCCCGTCGCCGGCACGCCGCCGGACGCCCCACCCATCGGCGCCATATAGAGAGCCACCATGCCACCCATGGCGGACGAGTTCGATCCCCCGGAGCCACCCGAGCCAGCCTGTATGGCCGACGAGTCCGTCGAGCCATCCGGGGGTGAGTTCAGCCCCAAATCACTGCACCCCACCAGCGCAAGCCCGATCCCCATCGAGGCAGGCACCACCACATGCCGAACCGTGTCCCTGAGGAAGGTGTGGATGCGCTCTCGGATGTCTTTCTCTTTCATGGTCGGCTCCTTGCGCGTCGCGCTACCGATTGACTATCTGCGGCTGTCCGTTCTCTCAAGAACAGCAAGTGTCATGCCACGGTCTCTCGGCCTTCCCGGACCAGCGAAGACTTCATTTTAGCACGCCTGCCAAGGCAAAATGCCGGTGCTTTCCATGAACCGGATGCCAGGGCAGTCTCAGATTTCTGAGGCCGCGCCCGGATGTGGATGCCGCCCTAAACGCGATCGGTCACCCAAGTCAGGAGCTTGCCGACGAGTACGCGCGCAGAGCCCGTTTCCACACAAAGCGGGCGATTGCCGCAAAGGCGAGGCCGCCTGTCCCGGCCAGCAGCGCATGCGCAGAGGTGAGCTTGCCCAGCAGGGCCTGCGCCGGATAGGTGGTCATGAGCGCGAGCGGAAAAACCACAGTGAAGATCAAGCGCAGTGCCCCCTTGAACACGTCAATGGGCCAGCGGCCAGCGTCGAAGATGGAAATGAACAGATAGGAAAGATTGTCGACCTTGACCACGCGAAACGAAACGCTGACCACCAGGATCCACAGCGAGTAGAGAAGAATCACCGCGACTGCAAAGAGCGCGAAGCCGACCATGAGATCGCCGACGCGGGGCGCGCGTCCCAGTCGATGAAAGGCATAGACCAGAACGCCGATGCTGCCGAGAAAATCGAGGATGCGCCAGGGCTCGAAGCGCGCGGTGGACACCAGAAACTGCGCGTCGGCCGGCTTCAGCAAGACGAAATCCAGCGTCCCCTTGCGCACCCCCTCCACGACGAAATTGAGGCTGGGGGTCACGCCTCCGTCGAGCACCGCCTTGAGCACGGAAAACCAGCCCACCACCACCAAGGCCTCGGGAAAGCTCCAGCCCGCCACCGACTCGCGACGCGAAAAGACCACCAGCAGGGGGATCAGCGTGATGGCCAGCCAGAACAGGGCCAAGGCGCCTTCCAGGAAGAAATCCAAGCGATACTGGACGGCCAAGGTCAACGAGGTCCGCATCTGCACGACCAGCAGGCGAGCGTAGTGGCGCAGCGAACGCATGCTCGGGCTAGCCCCCGAAGGCGGCGAAGCGCCGCAAGGCCGCGCGCCACAACGCCAGGGTGGCGACCAGCGAGCCCGCTATGAACAGGCACTGCACGCCCAGTTCGTGCAAGGCGCTGGTCGTGCTTTCCAGGCCAATCAGAGTCTCGACCGGGAAACCTAGGATATAGCGAAAAGGCAGATAGCGTGCGGCGTGCGACACCCAGGGCGGCAGCAGTTCAAGCGGCACCAAGTAGCCGGACAGGACCGCCTGGGCGCCCAACCACACGTCGAAGATCGAGAGCGCACTTTCGACGAACGCCGCCAGCGTGCCGATTATCGCCATGATGAGAAACAGGAGCAGCCACGCCCCGGCGATCGCCGCGACCGCGATGGCCATGCGCTCCGGCTCGTGCAGCGGCAAGCGCTCGCCCGCGGCCCAGTAGAGGATTAGCACCAGCGGTGAGACCAAGACCGCCCGCAGGGGCACCGCCGCCAGTTGCATCGCACTGTGCGCCCACAGCGGATGGATTGGTCGCAGAAGGCGCGGCGCCAAGGTGCCGTGCCGAATCTCCATGGTCAACTCCCACACCAGCCAAGAGCCGGTGAGGATGCGCACGAGCAGCATGCCCAGGTAGTAGGCGACAAACTCGCGCCGGCCGAAGCGACCCACCGGACCGTTTGCGGCCACCGCCGTCCACAGCGCCATCATCACTAGAGGCATGTTCATGGTCAGCAGCCAGACCACCAGTTCGGCACGGTAGGCAAACATGTCGGCAAAGCCCACTCGCAGCAGCGCCGGATAAGCACGCAGCACATGCCGCGCGGCCCGCAAGCCTTCCCCGCCAAAGCGCCGACTCACGCCGACTTTACCCTCCCGTTGGCGGGCTGGCCGCCGAGAAACTCCTGCATGATCTCTTCCAGCGGCGGATCCTCGACGGAAATATCGGAGATGGGCAGCCGGCCGAGCGCCGCCCGCACCGCCTCGGTCACCTGCGCGGCCGGCACCGCCAGGGTGGCCTGCAACTCCGAGCGGGCCACACAGCTACCCAGCCGATCCAGTTCGCCGGGCGCTGGCAGCGAGGAGAAATGCATGGTGATGCGTTTCTCGGGTCGAATACGGCGGGCCAGCGTCCGCAGATCGCCGTCGTAGATGAGATGGCCCTTGTCGATGACAATGACCCGCGGGCAGAGGGCCGCGACGTCCTCCATGTAGTGGCTGGTGAGCAGCACGGACGCACCGGTGGATTCGTTGTAGCGGCGGATGAAATCGCGCACCCGCGCCTGCATGGACACGTCCAGGCCGATGGTGGGTTCGTCGAGGAATAGCACCCGCGGCCGGTGCAAGAGCGCTGCCACCAGCTCGCACTTCATGCGCTCGCCCAGTGAAAGTTGCCGCGTCGGTTTGCCGATAAGTGGGCCGACCTCGAGCAGATCCACGAGTTCTTTCTGGGTGGCGTCCGCCTCGCGTCGGGGCAGGTCGAACAAGGCTCGGTTCATGGCGAAGGTTTCCGCCGGGGGCAAGTCCCAGAGGAGCTGCTGCTTCTGCCCCATGACCAGCGTGATCATGTGCAGAAACTCGCTGCGCCGTTCCTGTGGCACGAACTCGCCCACCGTGACGCTGCCGCTGGTCGGGTAGAGCAACCCCGAGAGAATCTTGAGCGCCGTGGTCTTGCCCGCGCCGTTTGGTCCCAGAAACCCCACCCGCTCGCCCGGCGCGATGGCGAAGCTCACGTCGACCAAGGCCCGCACCTCCTCGTAGCGGCGACGGACGACCGAGCGCAGGGCTGCCAGCAGGCCGGGTGGCCGGCGGTGCACCCGGTAGGTTTTGCAAAGTTCGCGCGCGCGTATCACGGCTGGACCGCGGTTACCTTAGCAGAGCCACGGTGCAAAGCCGCATTTGCGACGCGCAGCGCTGTTTGCGGGGTGCGCTGGTGCGCCCCGCGGCCGCATGCTGGCCCTGGTGAGCTAACATCGAGAACATGTGCAAGTTGAATGAGGGTGAGCGCAAGTGATCACGATCACCAACCACCAGTCCCAGACCGGACGTCCATCGACCTCACGCATCCTTCTCTGGTCTGCATCCTCCGCGGTAGTTCTGCTGATTCTCACCTGTGGGTTGATGGTGCAATTCCCAGGCCTGGCGGACTACGCACGGCCTCGGTTGCGTTTCGCCGACTTCTCCGTGGAGAACGTGCATCAGCAATGGGGGGATCCGAAGAAGAACCTTAGCGTCGACGGGCACTTTCTTTCGGTCGGCGGCGCAAGGTTCGATTCCGGCATCGGGACTCATGCACCCTCACTGCTGTTGCTTCGCCCGAAGGGCACTTTTCGCACGCTTTCTGGCTTGTGTGGCATCGACGACGAGGCCGACATCAGAGGCTCCGTGGTTTTTCAGATTCGAGCCGACGCCAAGACTCTCTTTGATAGCGGCCTGCGACGGGGCGGGATGCCCGCGTTGCAGTTCGTCGTGGATCTTGCCCCGCTCAGCGCAGTTGAACTCATCACCGAGGACGGTGGTGACGGAAATACCCTCGATCATGCCGACTGGCTAGCCCTCAAGCTGTCTCGTTGACATCACCACGTGCCGGTCAGCCCAACCGCCACCAGATGAATGATCAGCAGGGCTATGTCCCACGCATAGAGCAAGGCGAGTGCGGCAAAAGTGCCTTGCAGAAGTCTTGACCACATCTTCGAGCCGCCGACTCTTGCCCCGAGTGCCTCGATCCCTTCGGCAAACACCACAACGAAGGCGAGCATTCCGGGAAACAGGTAGATTGCCTTCATCGCGGAGAAATCACGGAAGTCGCGGGTAAACTTGATGGTGAACATCATGTAGCCCACGATCACAATGAGTGGCCAAAGGCTCTTCATGTCGATCAGAGCCGACCATCCCTGCCGGCGCCAAGCCTGCCAAGCCTTTCGGACTCGCTTTCCCACGCCCCAGAAAAAGCAAAACGTGGGCAATAGGCCCAAGACAAGCAAGACGCGCCCGACATTGAGCACATGAGGGTCCCTGGTTCTCCACATCGGCGGGTGGTTGTCAAATTGGGCAAAGTGCAGCCGGCCGTAAAGTTGTGACCAGACCGAGGTGCGATGCCAGGGATACCGTATCTCGTCGTTGGTGATCGTCGGTTCAATCAGCATTCCCACCAAGCGAAAAGTGAAATACGACTCGGCGATCGAAACCACGCCTGGTCGTGAGACCAAGGTTCGTTTGAAGAAATACAAGGGAGCGTGCCGCCCCTGTCCCCCGTAATTGCGATAATTAGAAAAATCGTAATTGGCGATGGCGATCGTCAATCCCATGATGCCAAGCAGAATCGCGAGTCGAAGCGCAGCGCGGCGCCCGTGGCCGAAGACAACGCCGCCAATCGTCTGTGCGACAAATGCGACACCGAACGAGATCCCCAGCACCAGCGCAGTCCCTTTGCTGGCGATGGCCAATGCGGCCGCAACGGTTGTTCGCAAGAAGAAACGGCGCGAAGGCCAGTGAAGGAAGCGCCAGAATGCATAGGAGGCAGCCGTCCCAAACAGAATGGCGAACGTGTCGTTTGAGGCTTGGCCGTTGATGGCGATCAAACGTGGATTCAAGGCAGCCATCGCGAAAACAATCACACGAGTTTGCGCCGAAAAAGCGCTGCGTTGTAGGAATGCCAGGATCAACGTGAGAGTAGCGATTCCGGCAAGGGCGTTGAGCAATTGGGCTGCCTGAATCTGGACGGAATGGACATGAATTCCCGCGATCCTAAATAGGGCTGTACACAACACGTAGTAGAGTTTGGGATGAAAACACTCTCGGCAATCAGCCATGGAGAGACGGCGAACCCTTTGCAGCAGGAGGTCAACGACTTTGAGATGGTCGTCGTTGGCCTGCAGGTTGACCAGGGCCAGCGCCAGCCGAAGAAAGATGGCTAGGGTAAAGATAGCAATGAGCAGCAACGTCTCATTGCGGCGCGCATCGGCTGTTTTCCTAGACCACCAAGCCAATCTCTAGATACCTCAAGCTACGCCCATGCGTATTGGGCGAGGGCCGCGCCAGGTCATGCGCGGCCAGCGACCTCGAAAACGCGGGATGTTGGTGCTGCCCTCGACCAGGACCGACATTGCTTGGCAGCGACGGCGGACCGCTGAGCGCAGGGCCACCAGCAGGCCTGGTGGCCGGCGGTGCACCCGGTAGGTCTTGCAAAGGTTGCGCGCCCCTATCACGGCGTGGCCGAGGTTACCCTATCGGAGCCAAGGCCCAAAGCTACATTCGCGAATCTGGCCTGCCAAGCGGCTGGATCTCGCCCGGAGAAGCCCCGCCGAGATCGTCGAACTGCCCCCCTTAACGCGCCTTCGCGTAGTCGCGCAGCCCCTGGAAGTCTACCACCACCACGGGTTCGTTTCCTACCACCCAGGCGTCGTGACCTGCCGTCAAATTTGACACATCCCCTGCCTTGCACTCGAACTCGGTGCCGTCGTCCATCCGGATTCTGATCGTCCCTGACAAATGGTACTGGAAATGCGGCGCTTCGCAGCTTGCGGTCTTGACGATGGGCTTCACGCTGGTGGACCATCTCCAGCCAGGCAGGAAGGTGGCCCGCCCCACCGTGGCCCCACCAAGGGTCACCAACTCGATCTTGCCATTAGGAAACTCCCGTATTTCCTCTGCTTTGCCGAGGCTCTTGCGCTCGGATTTTTCACCGTTCTTGCCCATGGTGTCCTCCTCCCGCAGGCCCACGTTCTCGGCATCAAGCCAGGCACAGGGTCTGCGCACCTCTAGGATGCCAGCCATTGCGATAGGTGCCGCCGGTCACAAGCTCAGGTACCTGCCGACACCCTATGGACGTCGTAACCCCACCAAAACGCGCAAGAAATGGCGTACTCTATCCCCTGATGTCTGGCCCAGGTCTGGAGATCTCTGGTTGGAAGGCGGTCAAGCACAATGCCTTCGCCGCGCTTCCATTCGCAGTGGTCATTGCACTGGTCGGCATTCTCACGGATTTTCACACGCCCCTAAACGATTTTTGGGGAAACCACTACCTCGCCCAGAGACTCGACGTCCGCGACCTCAGCACGTTCTATGACGGGTTCTATCCCGTGGGCTACACCGTGCTCCTGCGCGTGCTGCCTCGCTTCGGATCTCCGGCTTTGCCGGCCCTGGGCATCAATGTGGTACTGACATGGCTCTTGGCTTTTTCGATGCTCGGCGTCCTGCGGCTCCGCGGACTTGGAGTTTTGCCATCCCTGACAATCGCCAGCCTCGTATTCCTCTTTCCCCAGGTCTTTCAGTGCCTCAACACGCCCGGCGCTGATTCGGGAGCCATGGTCTTCTTCACCGTCGGCACCTATGTTCTATTGGCGGCCCTGCTCGCTCCCACACCGCGGACTTGGTGGTATGTGTTTTCCGGTGGACTCTTGGGCATGGCAGCCCTGTGGCGGTACCATGCTCTGCCGGCAGCTACATTTCTCTTGGTCACGGCGGCACTTGTCTACCGGAAGCAGATTAAGGGGGTCATGCTCGCGCTGGCATCGTGCGCAGTTGTGTACGGATGTCAGGTTGCTGTGAATGTGCTGTCCGGGCATTCGCCATTTCAAACCTATCAGGCGTTCAACATCTACCTGCACGTGCACAACGTGAACTGGTACCACACTGCCGCCACACCTTCTGTGGGCACTCCCCTGTCAGTGATTCTCTCCGATCGGTCGGCCTTCCTGTCATCATATTTCGCCACGTTTGCTGGGATCTTCCCCGCCCTGTCCGCGCCCCTCATCCTTTGTTTTCTTTCCAAGGACCGTCGCTTGCGGCGAACGGCAGCACTCTGGCTCGGTTTCTGTTTCTTGTACAGTGGCCTTGTGGCCACGGCCGATAGTGGCAGGGCCGTTCTCCTTGCTCTGCCGGTATCCCTCTCTTTTCTGGCAGTCTCAGGCCATGCGCTCTGGGTCGAGCGGATCCGCGCTCGCGTGTCTTCCGCAGCGTGGCCGCGACCGATCGGGGCCGTCGCGGTGGCGCTCCTTCTCGGCGCATGTGCGACCAAGGATATCGCAAGTGTGGTTTCGTGGAGCAAGGCTTCCCACCACTACCGTGCCCTCGAACAGGTGTTTGTGCGTGAGGGAATCACCGATGCCCGGCAGGTCTATTCGACCGACCTCTACCTCTACTTCCACGACCTCCCGCCGTTTCGCCCATCGTATACCGGAGGATGGATTGATTTGCCGCCCTACCACGCAAACAACGAAGCCCACGGGGTTTCCCTCGCGTCAGAGCAGGCGTTCATTCAGGATTGCAGGGATCGCGGCATACGAATCGTGCACCTCACTGCTGGCTGCAAGCGGGCTGCGGGGTTTCTCTATCGGATCTACAACTCTCCCCGAGACGTAGAAAGCATGCGATTCATCACGCAGGTCGGACGATCTCGCCTGTTTCGTCTTGAATGGTGAATCACGCGCGCGCCTCGGCAGCGTAGTCATCCAGCAGATCCTCCATCCGTCCGAAGACCTCGACCATGGTCTCCGCGTCGGGCAGAAGGGTGATGCGGAAGTGATCGCGATAGGGCACGTTGAAACTAGTGCCCGGAGCCACCAGCACATGCTTGCGTTCCAGCAAGTCGAGCGCGAATCTCTGGTCGTCGAAATTCGGCAACTTGCTGGTATCCACCCGCACAAAGGCATACATGGCCCCGCGAGGCGGGATCACTGACAGGTACTTGCTGCGCCCGCAGCCATCGATAATCGCCGCACGTGTCTGGTATAGGCGGCCGCCCGGCCGCACCAGATCGTGGATCGACTGGTAGCCACCGAGAGCGGTCTGCACGGCCCACTGGCCCACTACGTTGGAGCACAGCCGCAGCGACGCGAGGGTGTCCAGGCCCATCAGGTACTCGCGCGCGTGGTCCTTCTCGCCCGAGAAGCTCAGCCAGCCCACGCGAAAGCCGCAGGCGCGATAGACCTTGGACAGGCCGGAGAAAGTCCCACACAGGGTATGCCTGGCCAGAGTCGCCACCGGCGTATATTCAGCCCCCTCGTAGGTCATCTGGTCGTAGATCTCGTCGGAGAAGACCACCAGGTCGTGCGACTCGGCGATGTCGACCATCTTGGCCAGCACCTCGCGCGGATAGACCGCGCCAGTCGGGTTGTTGGGCGAAATGATCACCAGAGCGCGCGTGCGTGGGGTCACCAGCCGCGCCAGGGCGTCGAGGTCAGGCACCCAGTTGTTCTGCGGTGGGCACGGGTAGTGCACAGCGGTGCCGTCGGCCAGATGGGTGGCCGCTGTCCACAAGGGATAGTCGGGGCTGGGCACCAAGACCTCGTCCCCTTGGTTGAGCAAAGCGCGCAGGGAAAACAGAATCAGCTCGCTCACCCCGTTGCCCATGAAAACATCGTCCGCGTTGGCGTCCATGATCCCGCGGCTTTGCTGCTGCATCACCACTGCCTCGCGCGCCGAAAAGATTCCCTTCTGATGGCAATAGGGGTCCGCGTCGCGCAGGTTCTCGATCATCGCCAAGCGCATGGTTTCGGGCGCACGAAACCCGAAGGCGCCCGGATTGCCGATGTTCAGCTTGATGATCTCGTGCCCGGACTTCTCCAACTCGGCAGCCCGACGCGCCAGCGGACCGCGGATCTCGTAGCGGACGTTGGCAAGTTGCGAGCTGGCTTGAATTCTTGTCGGAGACATGGGGACCTCGGCGGAAATCTCGCAGAAAGATGCCGGGCGCGCCAGTGTCCGGGCCGCTGGGTCAAATGACGCGCTCGCGCGGATTTGGGCAGCGGAACTACCAATCCCTAGTTGTTTAGGGCCGCAAGTCACGATAACGTACCGGCATGTTTCGCCAAACCATGATTTCTACTGTGGTCGCAGCGTTGGTGGCCCTGGGCGTCTCCTATGCCTCACTCCGCGGTGACCTGTTCCGCCGATCCGTCGACGTTCCCACGGTGGTCGGGGCCACCGTGGACACCGCCCGCACGGCACTGGACCAGGGTGGATTGCTCTTGGTCGTCGGCGAGGACCGCGAGGATACCGCTGCGCCGCCAGGTCAGATCATTTCACAGCGCCCGCTGCCGGGGTCCAAGCTGCACCAAGGCGAGTCGGTGAACGTGGTGGTTGCCCGTTCACCTACCCTGGTCAAGGTGCCTGGTGTGGTCGGCCAGCTCCTGACTGAAGCCCGCATCCGCCTGGAAAAGGCTCATCTCACCATCAACAGCGTGGTCGAACAGACCCATCCCACCCTCGGGGTGGGCATGGTCATTGGGCAAAGCATGGCCGAAGGCGCTGAGGTGCGGGCTGGCACGGGACTCGAGTTGAAGGTGTCCAAGGGCGCCGACACCGTCACCGTGCCCGCTGTGGTCGGCAAGGGATTGTCCAAGGCGAAGGAGCTGCTGACCCAGGCCGGGCTGACGGTCGGCCAGGTCCGCTATGCCTCGAACGACGATCGTAGCCCGGGCGTCGTGCTTGAGCAGAAGCCTGCCGCCAACCAAGCCCTGGGCAAGGGCATGGCGGTGGATCTGGTTGTGAATAGCGACTAGCGGGAGTCAGGGTTCCTTCCGGTGGCGCTGACATCGGGCTGCGGTCTTGACTCGCAGCCTCGCGGAGGCCGGCGTTTCTTCCGTTTCCAGCGCTAGACTGTGAACTACACATGCCCGACACCAGTCGTCGCGTCGCAACCTTCACCGAATCGGTCATTCGCCATATGACCCGCCTGGCTAATGCGCATGGGGCCATCAACCTGTCACAAGGCTTTCCGGATTTCGATCCGCCTGAGGTGCTCAAGCAGGCGGCCGAGCACGCGGGCCGGCACGGACCCCATCAATACGCCGTGACCTGGGGCGCGCCTGGTTTCCGTCAGGCCCTGGCGCGCAAGCAATCCCGTTTCACCGGCCTGGCCATCGACCCGGACGCGCACATCGTGGTCACTTGCGGCGCCACGGAAGCCATGATGGTCGCGATGATGACGGCCTGCAATCCCGGCGATCGCGTGATTGTGTTCTCGCCTTTCTACGAAAACTACGTCGCTGACACCATCCTTTCCGGCGCCGAACCCATCTACGTGCCCCTGCACCCGCCCGCCTTCCACTTCGACGAGGCCGAGCTGCGGGCTGCCTTTGCTCAGCGACCCAAGGCCATGATCCTGTGCAACCCAGCCAATCCCTCGGGCCGGGTCTTCAGCAAGAGCGAGCTTGCGACGATCGCCCAGTTCGCAGTACAGGCCGACGCCTTTGTCATCACCGACGAGGTCTACGAACACATCGTGTTTGCCCCGCATCGACATACCTACTTCGCCGCCTTGCCCGGCCTTTTCGAGCGGACCATCACCTGCGGATCGCTCTCAAAAACCTACTCAGTAACCGGCTGGCGGCTGGGTTATGTGATTGCGGCACCGGCCGTGATCGCGGGTGCGCGCAAGGTACACGACTTTCTCACCGTGGGAGCAGCGGCGCCCTTGCAGGAAGCGGCGGTGGCCGGCTTGAATCTGCCTGATAGCTACTACGCCGAACTGCAGTCCGGCTACAGCGCGAGGCGCGAGCTGTTCCTGGGATTCCTACGACAAACCGGGCTGAGCTATAGCGAACCCGAGGGTGCGTACTATGTCCTGGTGGACATTGCGGAGTCGGGATGGACCGACGACCGGGCCTTCTGCGACTGGCTGGTCAAAGAGGTGGGTGTGGCCGCGGTTCCTGGCTCCAGCTTCTTTCACGAGCCGGTGCACAACTTGATCCGGTTCCACTTTGCCAAGCGGCGCGAGACGCTGGAGGCAGCGGGACAGCGGCTCATCGGCCTGCGTGGGCGGGCAGCGCAGGCGCGAGAGCGCGTGTAGTCGACAAGCGGCTCACCCGACCAGCCGGAAGCCGGCTGAGGCAAAGTGGTGATCGAATGCGAAGGCTACCCTGATCCTCTCACGCTCCATCAGCACGAAGCTGGTGGCGTCGACGGCGGACAATTTGTGCAGGCCCGGCTGGGCGAAATGGCGCCAGGCCGCCGCCAGATCCCGTGCGCCGCATTCGCAGAGCCGAAAGTGAGGCACACGAGCCAGTGAATCCTTCCACGCCAGCGCCACGTCACGTGTGGTGTTCCGCTCAAGGAAGGTGAAGGTTTCCATCACGACCGGGATGGAGGTCACGATCCGAGCGCCTGATGATCGGAGCTGCTGCCAGGCGGCCTTGGCACGGTCGTGCATCGGATCTTGGGTCAGGGCAAGAGCGATCCAAGCACCCGTGTCGACAAAGACAGCCTCCCCCTGCCGGATCATGGCGTGTCGTAGATGCTGTCGTGATCCACCGAAGCACGTTTAACGGTCCCGCGCCAGAGAGCAATGGGACCGTCGGTCTCCGCTGCCAACCACACGCGCTCGACCGCCTCCCTAATCAGGGCCGCCACGGGGCGCTTCGTGCGCCGGGCCACTTTGTGCAGCGCTGAGAGATCGCTTTCCGGGAAATACACCTGCGTCTTCACCATGGGTGTCATCGTAGCACGGTCGATGACACCTTTCACAAGCTACGGCGCCATTCCCATCGCCGAGGACGTCTGGCATTCCTCGTCTCGGCGATCGAGCCGAATCTACATCGGGACTATGCTGGTAATGCAGACGTTGCTGAAGGCGCCGACAGCGTCTGCCGCGGTTGTCCCACCAGATAGCTGGACCTGAATGGAATACGCGCCGCTACCGGAAACCGGCGTGCACTTGCCACCCGTGGCCCAGGTCGGGCAGGTCGCGTCGCTGAAGAGAACCGAGTACACGCCAACTCCGGCGACCTCCTTGTAGGGAGCGGTGCCTCCAACCGGAGGAGTCGCAGTGCTGGGGTACTGAATGCGGATCTTTTGTCCGGCTGCCACGGTGCCGGCAATCGTAATCGTGAAGCCTTTTGCGGCCCCGGCGTACGGACTCTTGGCTGCCCCGGCGCCCGTAGCTGAATTCAAATCCAGTCCAAGACCACAACCCCACTTTGCACTTGTGGCATCAAGCACCGTCGCTCCGGAAATGCAGCAACCGGTAGCGGTGCAGGCGTCAGCAGTAATGGGCGACGGCGAGGTGCAGGTCGAGCCATCGCTGTAGGCGTAGAGGGCCCCTTGAACGGTGCAACTAGGCGGGGTGACTGGAATCCAGTTGTAGTCTGGCATGGCGCGCAGTGTCATCAGATCTGTGGTGCAGCTGGCAGGACCGCCGGTATTACCGCCCGCAGTGGTGAGCCCGCCCGCGCTGGTCACGCCACCTGAACTCACGACAGTCGCGCCGCCACTCGGCGAAATGGTGGTGCCGCCTGAGTTCTGGGTCCCACCCGAATTGTTGCTCCCGCCCGAGTTGGTGCCCCCGCTC
>PMBS01000179.1 GCA_003153015.1 Myxococcales bacterium | reverse complement strand
GAACGGATGCCTTACCCGAACGGGACCCGCTACATCCTCGGCGCGACCTGCAGGTGATAGGGTGGACGAACACGCGTTTCAGCAGGATGGCCCACGGTAGGCGGCTGACTCTTGGTAGCTTGGTGATATCGATCTCGCGGGATTCGCCGGTGCCTGCCTTGTTGGCGCCTGCCGAATCGGCGCTCGCCGCATCTGGCGCGGGCGGCGCGGGCGGTGTCGGCACCACCTTGGCGCGATCCTTGGCCGCGGGACCAAGGATGCCGTGATAGCGGACGAGGTGACAGCGAGGGCGGGGAATCAACGGGATCAGCTTCTCTATCAGCTCATGCGGCGTGAACACGATATGCGTGGTCCCATCTCGCCAGGCTTGCTTGAAGCGCAAGGCAAGCCGACCGTCGGGCAGTTCTTGCAGACGATCGTTCGCGATCGGCGGCCTTGCCAAGTAGCGACAAAGGTATTCGAGGCCATCGCGATCGTTGGCGCCCACGCGCACATTCGCGTGCACATTGAAACCGGCGACCTCTGCGCATCGCTTGCCTATGATCGCGGCCTCGGCATCCTCGCCGGTACCTCCCAGGCGCAATACGCGGCAGATGGAGACTGGAGGCTGGAGGCTGGAGGCTGGAGGAGTAGACCGAACACCCGCGATCACCAGTCCCAGGCAAGATGGTTCAATGTCGCAGTGATCGCAATAGAGCGTTCAGCACCTTGGCGGTTTCGACGGCCATTCCTGACAGCTCACGATAGGCATCGGCGGAAAGGTAGCCAAGACGACCCGCAAGCGAGAGTTGGTACTCGACCTCGCGTGAGGAACCGTGCGCAATGTCGAGAAACCGCAAGTAGTCAGCCTCGCTCTGCCGAGCGCATCCTTCTACGATGTTCGACGCCGTGGAAACTGCCGCTCGCCGGACTTGCGACGTCAATCCGAATCTCTCTTCGGGCGGAAATGTCCGACTATGTCGGTAGACCGCCACGACAAGGGTGTCGGCCAACTCGAACGCCCGAAGCTTGCTGTGATCGCGCATTCCCTATCTCCTCTTCTCCCTACAGCCACCAGCCTGCGGCCTCCAGCCTATCCGCCAGGAACGTCGACCAGTGTTCCTGTATCGTTCTGTAAAGCAAGGTCGTCTCGGGTCGATGGCGCTCGTACGCACCCCCGGTCGCGTGAGTGTGACAGCTTGCTGCTGGTTGCGTGGAAAGCACCAGCAGGGGTTGTCGGCAAGGGGGCCAAACCAGTTGCCAACAAAGTGCAGCATTCAAAGCAGTCTCGGTCCTGGGGGTCTTCCGGGCGCGTCCTCTGTGACCTCCCTCTCACCTCTGCGTTCTCAGCGGCGGGTGGCTGGTGCGACGAATCGCCTCACACCCCTTTGGTTGCGGCCGTCAGGCTGCCCTGGGCAGACCCGTGCAGAAAGTTGACATAATCCCGACCGCAACCAGACTCGCAACATGCGGCCAGCACGACGAGTGATCACCCGGCAAAGGCGCCGGATTCTTCCTGAGCGGTCTCGCCTGGTCGCGTGGGGAGCCGGCGAGCTTTGCTCGCCGCGGACCATCGCGGGAGGGTATGGCGAGGCCGAGCGCAGCGAGCGGGGTGGGGGTGGACGTGGGGGGCCGAAGGGCGGAGCGAACCCTCCTAGGGTTCCCATGTCAACCATGCCGCGTGCCGTCGCGGCCTTGCGGCACAGCCGTAGGCTGCTCACCGACATCGAGGGACAACTCGGCAGCCTGCTGGTCAATCTACGGCAGCCGCAGCCCCGCATTGATGTCGGTGTCGCTGACCGGCTGACCGTCGCCACCGCCCAGGCCGGCTGCGCACTGGCCGCCCTCGACAACCTGCGCTGCTTGTGGTGAAAGAAGCGGCAAACCGGGGCAAGGCTGGGCTGGTTGAGCCGCTGGCGACCTTCCTGGCGGCCACCGGTCTTGCCGCAGGCCTGTTCTGGTTGGCGCGCAGTGTGTCCTTGGTACACGAGATTCTCCACGGTTCCATAGCCCTGGTCTTTCTCCTCGCACCTTCATACGCGGCACGCATCTCCGGTCGGCCTTTCGACTATCGGGCAGTGGGTCTTGGCCTTGCGCCGGTCAAGCTGAACCTGCGCATCCTGGCCCTGGCGCTGGCCACCACCTGGCCGCTTTTTTTCGGGGGATTTCTCCTCTACTACGGCTTGCTCTGCTCAGGTAGCGCGCCGGTCTGGGCCCAGCGTCTGGGCGATGTCCTTTCGCCCATTTGTCCAGGCTGGCTGGGCCTGCAGGGCTTCTCCCTGCGGCTACCGAGTGGCTTTGCCCTGCTGGCGCTCTCCCAGCTCCTGGTGGTCGCGCTGCCCGAGGAGGTTTTCTTTCGCGGCTACCTGATGTCACGGCTGGAAGAACGCTGGCCCTCGCGACAGCGCCTGTGGGGTGCCAGGGTGGGCTGGCCCCTGCTGGTTTCCAGTCTGCTGTTTGGCTTGGGCCATTTCCTGGTGGACTTGCAGCCTGCGCGCCTGGCCGTGATGGTCCCGGCGCTGGCTTTCGGGTGGATGCGGCAGCGCACAGGCTCGCTCGCCCCGGCGGCGGTCTTCCATGCCCTGTGCAACCTGTTCTCGGAAGTCCTGCACGACAGTTTCTTCGGGTAGCAAGCGGTGGTGGCGCAAGAAAAAGGCGCTTGCCTTTTAGTTAACCACGGTTCACTATATACCAATGTCAAGCAAACCGGCCCCTCGCATCCATGCCGCCATCGCCGGCTTGCAGCGTCTCACTGATCTGTTCGCCGAGCGGCGCCAGCAACTCGCTCGTTCGGTGGGGCTGACCGACCAGCAGTGGGCCGCGCTCGAGGAGATATCGAGCGAGCATTTCATGCCCAGCTTGTTTGCCAAACAGCGCGAAAGCTCCGCGGCGGCGGTCTCCAAGATCCTGCGCCAGCTTCTGCGCAAGGATCTGGTCTCGGTGCGCCTGGGCGCGCGTGACGGCCGGCAGCGCCGCTACCAGCTGACCGCCAAGGGAAAGCGCTGCATCGAGGGGTTGCGCCGCGAGCGGGAGGCGGCCATTGCTGCGGTGTGGAGCGGATTCGATTGCGCCAGCCTCGATGCCTTCATCCGCTTCGGGACTCGCCTGGCACAGCGACTTGAGCACTACGCGGAATCGGTCAAAGAAGGGACGTAACGAAAATGGGAATGACACTCTACCAAAAGGTCTTTGACAGCCACACGGTAGCTCGCTTGCCGTCGGGGCAGTACCAGCTCTTGATGGGGCTGCACCTGATCCACGAGGTGACCTCGCCGCAGGCCTTCAGCATGCTGGAGGAACGCAAACTCAAGGTGCTGTTCCCCGAGCGCACCTTTGCCACGGTCGATCACATCATCCCCACCTCCAGCCAACTGCGTCCCTATCAGGATGCGCTGGCCGAGGACATGCTGCGCGCCTTGGAGGCCAGCGTGAAGAAGCACGGCATCCGCTATTTCGCACCTGCAAATGGCGAGCAGGGCATCGTGCACGTGGTCGGCCCGGAGAACGGCCTCACCCAGCCGGGCATGACCATCTGCTGTGGCGATTCCCACACCGCCACCCACGGCGCGTTCGGCGCAATCGCCTTCGGTATCGGCACTTCCCAGGTGCGCGACGTGCTGGCCACCCAAACCTTGTCCATGGACAAGCTCAAGGTNNTTTGCCTACGAATACGCGGGCGACACCATCGCACGCATGTCCATGGACGAGCGCATGACCGTCTGTAACATGAGCATCGAGGGCGGCGCCCGCTGCGGCTACATCAACCCCGACGCGGTCACCTACGACTATTTGCAGGGCCGCACCTACGCGCCCAAGGCCGAGGCATGGGCACGCGCGCGCGCCTACTGGGAGAGCGTGCGGAGCGACAGCGACGCCCACTACGACGACGTGGTGAAATATCGCGCCGAGGATATCGAGCCCATGGTCACCTGGGGCATCACTCCGGGGCAGTCAGTCGCGGTGGGGGGCACCATCCCCGCGGCCGAAGCCTTCCCTGCCGACGAGCGCGAGAGCGCCGAGGAGGCGTACCGGTACATGGCGCTGCAGCCGGGTCAGCCCATCAAGGGCCAGAAAATCGACGTCGCCTTCATTGGCTCGTGCACCAACGGGCGCCGCTCTGACTTCGAGGCGGTAGTCGAGGTACTGAAGTCGGGCCGCTACAAGGTGGCGCCGCATGTGCAGGCCCTGGTGGTGCCCGGGTCGATGCAGGTCAAGCGCGAAATCATGGCGCGTGGTTGGGACAAGATCTTCACCGCCGCGGGCTTCCAGTTTCGCGAGGCGGGTTGTTCGATGTGCCTGGCCATGAATCCCGACAAGCTCAAAGGCAATCAGCTCAGCGCTTCGTCATCGAACCGCAATTTCAAGGGCCGGCAGGGCAGCCCCACCGGGCGCACCCTGCTGATGAGCCCGATCATGGTGGCCGCAGCGGCCATCGCAGGTGAAGTGGCGGACGCACGCCAAGTGTTTGGTATCCACAGCTAAGTGCGAGGAGATCTGTCATGGACGACTCGAAGCGCATCGTGATCAAGGGCCGGGGCATCGTCTTGCACGGCAACGACATCGACACTGATCGCATCATTCCCGCGCGCTACCTGCGCACGGTCACCTTCGATGGTCTGGGCGAGCACGTCTTCGAAGACGACCGGGCGCAGCTTGGGCAGCAGGGTCGCGTGCACCCGTTCGACGATGCGAAGTTCCGCGACGCCAGCGTGTTGCTGGTCAACAAGAACTTCGGCTGCGGCTCGTCACGTGAGCACGCGCCCCAGGCAATAAGTCGGTGGCACAACGGCATCCGCGCCATCGTGGGCGAGAGTTTTGCCGAGATCTTCTTCGGCAACTGCGTCTCGCTGGGCGTGCCCTGCGTGACGGTGGACGCGGCGTCGATCGAGGTATTGCAGAAGGAGGTGATGGCGGATCCAACCGTCGAGGTGACCGTCGACCTGAAGGACAAAACGGTGAGCGTGGGAGCACTGCGCATCCCGCTGCGCATTCCCGGGGGCGTGCGCCAGCAGTTCCTCGACGGCCGCTGGGACACCACCGGCGAGCTGCTCGCCAATCGCGACGCCATCGTTGCGCTGGCGAAGAAGCTGCCGTACTTTGCGGGGTTCTAGTATCTAGCCATCATCCAATAGCCTGCGCACCAAAGTCTCCACCTGGCTCTGCGTGCTGGCTAGGTCGCCCGAGTTGTCGATGACATCGGTGGCGGCTCGGCGCTTCTCCTCCAGGGGAAGCTGGGCGTGTATCCGCGCCAAGACCTGATCGCGGCTAGAGCCCGAGCGGGCCATCACGCGGCTCACCTGTTGCTCCTCGCTGGCGGTGACCACCACCAGGCCGTCGAGGCGGCCGTGCCGGCCGGTTTCGACCAGCAAGGCGGCCTCGAGAAACGCGAGGTGAAAACCCTGTTGGCGGAGCACATCGGCTTGGTCCAGCGAGCGCTCCATGATGCGGGGATGGGTGATGGCCTCTAGGCGCGCGCGGCCGGCAGGGTCAGCGAAAACGCGGTCAGCCAGCTTCTTGCGATCGATAGCGCCGCTCTGCTCGACGACGTCGGGCCAGGCGGCCACAATTTCGGCGTGAGCCGGCTGTCCCGGCTGCACAACTTCGCGGGCCAAGAGGTCGGCGTCGATGATCGGCACGCCCAGGTCGCGGATCATGCGCGCCACGGTGGATTTGCCGGTGCCGATGCCCCCGGTGAGGCCGACCAACTTGAACATGCGAAGGATTCTAGCTTTTTCACCACAGAGAGCACAGAGAACACAGAGATGGGATGAGAAGAAGGCTGGATCAAACAAGAGCCCAAACCCGTTTTTCCTTCTGGCTCTGTGACCTCTGTACTACTAACGTCGCGTTTCTTCGCAAGCCGCGAAGATTCTCGACGGTGTCGCGGGAGGCCGTGGTCGTGGCCGGAGCGATCCCTTTGGTTGCGGCCGTCAGGCTGCGATGTGTTCTCTGTGGTTAAACAGCTAGCTATTCAGATCTTCGGTACACTGTCGCCACCATGGCCAAACCTGACTCGCCTCTCATCCTCGATGCCGTCTACCTGGCCGAGGCGCGCGAGGCTGGTCATTGGCCGCCCGAGGGGCCAGCCGAGGTAGCCATCGCAGGCCGCTCCAACGTAGGTAAGTCGACCCTGCTCAACCGCCTGGCGGGCCGGCGCGCCCTGGCTCGCGTGTCCAAGACGCCAGGGCGCACCCGTGGGATCATCTTCTATGACCTCGCCCTGCGTCTGCCAGGAGTTAGCGAACGCGTTGCCTTGCGCTTGGTTGACCTGCCCGGGTACGGTTACGCGCAGGTTTCTCGGGACGAGCGCAAGGCCTGGCAGCGCCTGGTTGAAGGCTATGTGAAGGCGCGGTCGTCGTTGCGCCTGTTTCTCATCTTGCTCGATGCACGCCGGACGCCGGGGGAAGAGGAGCTGCAGCTTGTGCACTGGCTACGCAGCGAGCGGGTGCCGCACCACTTGGTCGTGACCAAGACTGACAAGCTTCGCGCGGCCGAGCACGGGGCAGCCCGCGGCAAGGCACGCGGGGCGTTCGGGCCCGACGCGCCGGCGGTGTCACTGGTTTCGGGAGAAACCGGCGAGGGGGTGGACGCGCTCTGGGCCACGCTGGTCGCGGCCGCGGGCTTGCGCGACGGCGGCCCCAACCCGTAGTAAGCTACTTCCGACCTGCAGGCGATCCGTGGCCGTCAACAAGGCGTCTCAGCCATATGTAATCCAGCCGCTCACCCCGGCTGACCTGGATGCGGTCATGGAGATCGAACGCCTGTCGTTCCGCACCCCTTGGCTACGCCAGGCTTTCGCGGAGGAGATGGCGCGCCCCTGGGCGCGCGTCGAGGTCCTGCACGACACGGTCACCGGCCGCTGCGTGGCGTTCGCTGACTATTGGCTGGTGGCCGACGAGCTGCACATCCTGAATATCGCGACCCATCCCGAGGCGCGACGCCAGGGCCACGGAGCACGCCTGCTGCAACATATCCTGGAAGTGGCCCGGCGGGCCAGCTACCGAACCGTCGATCTCGAGGTGCGCCGGTCGAACTTGGCGGCGCAGGCGCTTTACCGTCGCTTCGAGTTTCAGCAGGTGGGAATGCGCGCTCGCTACTATGAGGACAACGACGAGGATGCCATCGTCATGACACTCAAACTGCGAGAGTAGCCAATGAACGCGCTTCTCTTCGCGGTCTTGCTTTCCACCCAAGATGCCTCCGCACCGCCGATAGACGCTGCATCGCCGATAGACGCTGCATCGCCGATAGACGCTGCACCGCCGATAGACGCTGCACCGTCGATAGACGCTGCACCGCCGAAAGATTCAGCACCGCCGATTGACTCCGCACCGCTGCCCGCGCCGCCTGCCAATCCGCTGCCTGGTTTTGCAATTGCACGGGTGCGCACCCACGACCGGGTGGTGGCGCTGACCTTCGACGCCTGTGCCACCCGGAAGCAAAGCAACGGGTTCGATCGTGAAGTATTCGACATCTTGAAACGCGAGCAGATCCCAGTGACGGTGTTCCCGACGGGGCGCTGGATTGAGACCCATCCTGCCGAGGCCAACGAGCTGGCAGCCCAGGCCTGGATCGAATTCGGCAACCACACCTACTCGCATGTCCGCATGACCCGCATCCCGCGGCGCAAGGCGGTCCAGCAGATCGTGCGCACTGAGGCGATTATCGCCGAGCTGGGCCGCAAGTCGGTGGCCTTTCGCCCGCCCGCAGGTGCGTGGAACCGGTCGGTGGTGCGCCTAGCGGCCAGGCAGCATCTGCCCACCGTCGAATGGGATGTAATTTCAGGCGATGCAGGCGGCCACATAAGCGCAAAGAAGATGGTGGCGACGGTGCTGGCCACCGCCCAGGCAGGGTCCATCGTGATCTTCCACATCAATGGGCGCGGGCCGCACACCAAAGAGGCATTGCCCGGCATCATTCGCGGCCTGCGCCACAAGGGTTTCGGCTTCGTCACCCTGTCTGATCTCCTGCAACGGCCCGATGCCCAGCCGGTCTCGGCGCGGCCCGCGCCTTTCGGCTTTCGTCCGTTGCGCAGCAAGCGTCGAGGGCAAGAACCGGCGAAAGGAATCGGCGATGAGAATCCGCCTACTTGAGCCCGCGGCGGCCCGCCGTCAGGCTGAATGGATTGTCGCCATGGAACCCTGGCGGTCCATGGGATTTCGGGCCCCGCCGCTCGGGCGCTGGCTCTTTCGCCGCGCGCGTGCCGGTTGCGTGCTGGCTGCCGTGCAGCAGCACGCGATCCTCGGTATTGTGGTGTTTCAGCCGGACTTTCTCCTCGGCACGTTCATCGCACTGCTCGCGGTGCGGCCGCAGGCAGCGGGCCAGGGCGTAGGCCGCGCCCTGGTCGAGCGTGTGGAGCAGGCGACCTTCACCCATCGCCGCTGGCTGTACGTCTCGTCGGACAGCAAGAATCTGGCTGCCGCGCGTTTCTACAAGAAGCTCGACTTTGCGCGCACGGCGCGCCTGCCAGACCTGGTTTGCGAGAACCGCGTCGAGATACTGTGGCGCAAGAAGCGGCGCTAGCGGACTACGGCGTGCAAGTTCCGGTCGTGCACTCGACGGTGCTGCCGTCCGGCAACACGGAGCCACAGTCCAGCGACACCACCACCGGAGAGCCACCCGGGCAGGTGATGATCGCGGTCCCATCGGTGCTGTTGAGGACATAGTCGGCCACCTTGATTCCCGCAGGATTCTTCAGCACCATCGGCAACGAGGTGAAGCTCGCCGCCGAGTATTGCGTTTCGAATGAATAGCATACCGTGCCGTTCTTCTTGACGGTGGTGACCATGTTGGTGGACGCGGTGTCTGTCACTTCGGCAGCCGTCACGCCGTTGCCGTAGCACCGGTCGGCGATGATGCTGGTTGGCGGGCTCCCGAGCGGCTGCGGGCAGGGCGTGGCGCCGCACATAGCGACCCTCTGCTCGACACAAGCGCCGCCGAGGCTGCAGCTCGAAACCAGGTCGGTGTAGCACGCCGGAAGGTTGCACGAGCCCGTGCCGCCCGTCGCGGTGGTGCCGCCGGCTGCACCTCCCGTTGCGGTCGTGCCGCCGGTGGCCGTCGCTCCGCCGGTGGCCGTCCCGCCTCCGCTGCCGCCCGTCGGGATCGCCCCACCGCTCGCCGCGACTCCCCCCGAAGCCGCCACTCCTCCCGAGGCTGACACGCCACCTTGGCCGGTCACTCCGCCGGTCGCGGTTGGCACGCTCGCGTCGGCTTTGCTGCCGCTCTCGCCGGCACACCCGCAGGCCGCTGCCAACAAGACGACAAGGGTGAACGCCAAGTCTGGTCTGCGCATATGGCCTCCTTGTTCGTGCCGAGAACTCTTCTCGATCGCCTACAACCAAACGATCGCTTCTTCGTAGTGACGGACGAGACTACGGCGCGCAGGTTCCGGTTGTGCACGGGGTGCCACCGTCTGTGGACGATGACGTCATGCAGTCCAGCGAGACCACCACAGGAGAGCCGCCGGTGCAGGTGATGGTCACGGTCCTGGCGGTCTGGTCGAACACCTCGGTCGCAACCGTGGCTCCCGCGGGATTCTTGATCACCATCGTCACCGAGTTGGGGCCAGCCGCCGACAAAGGCATCTCAACCGAGTAACACACCGTGCCGTTCTTCTTGTAGACCTGAACCGAGGTCATGGACGTGGGGTTTGTCATGTCGGCAGTGGTGGAGACAGTGACGCCGTTGCCATAGCACATATAGTTGAACATGCTGGTGGGTGCGGAGGTGAGGGGCTGCGGGCAGACCGTGGCTCCGCACATGTAGCCCTTCTGCTCGACACAGGTGCCGTCAGGAATGCAGCTCGAAACCAGGTCGTTGTAGCACAACGGGACATTGCATGCGCCTGTGCCGCCAGTGCCGGTGCCGGTCCCTGTTGCCGTGGCGCTGATGGCGGTGGTCGTCTTGGTTGCCGTGCCGCCAGTGCCGGTGCCGGTCCCTGTTGCCGTGGCGCTGATGGCGGTGGTCGTCTTGGTTGCCGTGGCGCCGGTGCCAGTGCCGGTTCCGGTTACGGTGGCGCTGATAGCGGTGGTCGTCTTGGTTGCCGTGCTGCCGGTCCCGGTGCCGGTCACCGTTACGGTGGCGCTGACAACGGTGGTCGTCTTGGTTGCCGTGCTGCCGGTCCCGGTGCCGGTCACCGTTGCCGTGGCGCCGGTTCCGGTGCCGGTCGCAGTTGCCGTGGCGCTGGTCCCGGTGCCGGTCTTGGTTGCCGTGCTGCCGGTCCCGGTGCCGGTCGCCGTCGCCGTCGCGCTGATGCCGGTGCTCGTCGTCGTGCCACCGCTGTCGGGTCCGGATTGGGGGGCATCGACCTGGCTGGTGGTCGTGGTGGTTGTTCCGGTTTGGGCGCTCGCGTCCGCATTTCTGCCACTCCCGCCTCCACACCCACAGGCCGCTGCCAACAGGATGCCAAGAGTAAGTGCCGCTATTTGTCTGCGCATGTCGTCTCCTTGCTTAGCTCGTCGCGAGAGCGCGAGAGTACTAGTATCCATCGTAGACGCACCGCTCTTCAAGATCCTCATCGAGGGAAAGATGGTTTCAAAGTTCCGCGGTAGCGGAACCTTGACCAGTACGTGGCACCCCGGACGCGAGGCGCGAGGAGGAGCAATACTGGACGTATTACGACGACGGGCAACGACGGGGCCCGCAACCGGCCAGGCGACGCGGAGCGATTTGTGAGATGCGCTCCAGCGCTTCAGTTGAGCGTGACGTCGGTAGCAGCGCCGGTGTAGGTCACCGTCTTGTCGGGCGTGGCGGTCGAGGGATAGCCTACCGCCTTTCCCGCAGCGATGCGCACCACCTGGAAGGTACGCGAGGCGAGCATCCCGGTGAACGAGCCAACCCGCGCGCCGATGGTGAGGGTCTTGCTGGCATCGTTCCATTGCAGCGGTATCTCGGTGAAGGCCGAGGTTTCGTAGTCGTAGGTCGTTCCCTGATCCTCGTAGAGGGTGAAAGCCCCGTCAGCTCCGGCATAGACATACAAGGTAATGGGATCCGCGGGCTTCTCGTTGGTGTACTGCAGGTCTGGGCCGAGAGGCACGATTGATCCCGCGCGCACGTAAACCGGCATGGCATCGAATGGGGCGGGGGCGGAGACGCTGGCTCCGCCCGCTGCGGCCGCACCCGTCCAAAACAGGTACCAGCCGCCCGGGGTACTGGGCAGATACACGGAACGGTTGGCGGCCTGGTAGGTGGTGACCGGCGCAACCAAGAACGCGGGACCGAACATGTACTGGTC
>PMBS01000136.1 GCA_003153015.1 Myxococcales bacterium | reverse complement strand
TCGAGCGCGTCGCCCATGTCCACGTCAGCGCCCGTTTCGATGGTCCGGCGTTCGACCTTGGTGTCGTGCAAGACAAAGACATACTTCTTGCCCGAAGAAATCTGAACGGCGTTGACCGACACCACGGGGCGCTTGGGACGTATTTCAAGAACAATCGAGCCGCGGCCATACATGCCTGGCCGTAGTTCACCCAACGGGTTGGGAAGCTGTACCTCTGCTTCCAGTGTGCGCGTGAGTGGATCGAAAGACGGCGCCAGTCGTACCACCTTGCCAGGGAAGGTGCGGCCCGGCAGGGCATCTAGCTCGACATGCGCGTCCTTGCCCAGACTCACCCCGCTCGCGTCGTACTCGTTGAGAGTGATGAACACGCGCAGGCGATCCGTGCGGACCACGGTGACGATGGCGCCGCCACCAGGCGGTCCGACCAGAGCGCCCGGATCGAGCCGGCGAGCAGCGATAGCTCCCTCGATGGGCGAGGTGATGCGCGTCTCACCCAACCGGATGGCCAGGCCAGAGATTTGGGCCTGGGATGCCGCCTGGGCCGATTCCGCCGAGGCCATGGCCGCGGTGGCCGATTGCAGTTCTTGCTGGCTGACCACGCCGGTCGGCGCCAGCTTGTTCGCCCGCTCGTAGTTGGTGCGCGCCAGAACCGCCGACGCCTTGGTCTGGCCAAAGACGCTACGGGCAGCCGCCAACTGGTCGGGCAGATCGCTGGGCCGCACCAATGCGATGACTTGACCCCTGCGCACCCGATCCCCGCGGTCGACCAGGATAGCGTCGATGTAGCCGAGGACCTTGGAGCCCACGTCGACCTGTTCCAGGGCGCGCAGGTCGACGGGGGCGTGGACCTCGACGGGAACGTCGCGCGCCACCACCTTGGCCACCACGACCTGGGGCGCCATGCGGGCGCGCGTCGCCGGACCGGCTTCGCCCTTGGAACAGCCGAGCGCCGCCAGAGACACCGCGAGGGTGGCGGCAAGACACGAGACGAGGGCACGAGTCTCCGAGGAACTGCCGAACTGCATGGCCCGGTAGCTCTAGCGCCCAAAGCTTGTCTATGCAAGCATTCTAGGGAATTCCACGCCGCGCCCGCCGCGTGCGCATGATGAAATCGATGTGTGCCTGTTCGGTCTTGTAGTCCAGGCACAGGGCGTACATCACGACGTTGACCGCGAAACGGAAAGCCTGCTCGCGCTGCTCCTCCCCGCCCGGGACCACGTCGTGCTCCCAACGGCCGTACCCGTCGCGCGCCAAGGCGCCGCACAGATCGTTCTGCGTGTAGATCACCGCCAGACGGCGATCGCGTTCCACGCCCTCGAGGTAGGGCGCGGCCAGCAGGCGGCCAGCCACCCCGTGCAGAATGTAGAATGACTTCCACAGCACGTGCTCGTCAGGCACACGGGCCGGCATGTCGCCAGGCAGGACATGCGCCAAGAGCTTGCGCACCGACCCGTCGAAAGCGCCGCCCGCCCGACCCTCGGCCGAATCAACCAGCAGGCAGCCGCCGAAAGTCAGGAAGCGGCGCAACCGCGCCGTCTCAGCCTCGGAAGGCAGGGAGAATGCGCGATCGCCCGAGAGCAAGACCAGCGGATAGCGGAAAAGCTCTGCGCTGGCCGGGGCCAGCGCGATGGGGTCAGGTACAGCGATCAGGCTGGTGCGGCGTTCCAACTCCCAGGCCAGACGCCGCAAGGCGGTGGGACGCGGATCAGGAAGGTCAGGCAGGTGGAGCCGTGCCAGACGAATCCGCGACGAATCGCCGATAGCGCGAGCCAGGCCGACCCGGCCCCAAATTCCGACGCCCAGCAGCGCGGCCAGCACCGGCCGCCGGCCGATCGTTCGCGGCTCTGGAAAACGGCTCGCGCTCATCCGATACTGTTGCCTGTTATGCAAACGCCATGTCGCGTCGTCATTTTCGTAAGTATGATCGCTATGGCGGGAGCTGCCGCCAGGAAAGTTTGGGCCGGGCAGAAACCCGCAGCGAAGGCGGCACCTCAGGCAGAAGCTGAAGGGGAAGACGAATGGGAAGACGAGAACGCCGACTCGATCCCGGCGTCCACCGGCAAGGCATCGAGCCAGCCAGCAGAGCCTCCCGCAGAACAGGCCGAGTCCCCTCCGTTGTGGCGGCGGCCAGCCGTGATCAATCACTTTCAGCAAGGCGGGATATCGCTCATGCCCGGCACCGGATACCGAGTGGTGGTTCCCTACCATGACCACCTTAACTGCGGCGACTCCAGTGGCAACACCAACACTCGGGTGTGCAGTCATACTCTGCCCTTCTTCCTCGACCTGCAGCTCTCCTATGGTTTCCACCCAAGCGTCGATCTCATTGTTGACCTGCGCTTTGCCGTGCAGATGGATCCCGTCCCGGGAAACGGTCACGAGTTCGCGCTGGCGCCCGGGGTGCGCTACTGGCTAGACCAGGGCGTGGCGTTGAAGTTCTATGCCACTGGTCAGCTTATCTATGACTACGTCCACTACCTCGAGGTCGCGAAAAGCGACTTCGCGATTCGCAACGCCGAAGGCCTGATGTACGACGCCATCAAGAACGTGGGCTTTTTCTTCCAGGTCGGATGGACCATGGGCTTCCTGCGCTGGTTCCGCATGGAGTTCGACGCCGGGCTCGGCGTGCAGATCCGGTTCCCGTAGCCACGGCTCGTCGGGAAACTCGGCTGCCGGGTCTGTACCGGATGCAGGCCGCTCGACGCTGGTCGCGACCGCTACCGCTCACGCTGGCCGACGCACCCTTCCGCGGCTATCGCGGGATTGTGGTTTCGGGCCGACGCTTGCGCAACATCTTCACCGTGATCCACACCACAGCCAGCACAACGACAATCAGGATGCCGTACTCGGAGCGCCGTACCCAGCTAACCACGTGGTCGATGTGTTCGCCAAACACCCAGGACAGGTAGACCAACGTGGGCACCGAAACCAAGGCCGCCAGCGAATCATAGATGAAAAAGACAGATGGCCGAACCCGCAGGGTTCCAGCCGACAAAAAGATCGAAAAACGCAGACCCGGCAAGAAACGCGCGACAAAGATGACCTTGCTGCCGAACTTTCGGAAGTAGGCGCGTACGCGGATCTGCTTGCGCGGTCTGAAGACGCGCCGGGCCAGACGGCTGTCGAGCAGGCGCGAGCCGAACAGGCGACCCAGCGCGAAGGCAATGCAATCGCCCCCTAGCACAGCCGCAAAGCACACCAGGAAAACCGTGTGCACGTTCACGATGCCCAAATGGGCCAGGTAGCCGGCCGAAATAAGCGAGAGGTCTTCCGGGACCGGCAGACCCAGGCCGCAGAGCAGCAGGATGCCTGCCAAGGTGTCGTAGATGGCCGACGGCGCGAGCGAAGTTAGGTGGTTGATCAGCCAATCCATGCCGCGGGCTTTCGGCTCCTCCCATAGCACGATTTCCGGCCCTGGGGGGATTCGCCGGGCTGCTCGGTGACCCATGACACTGATGGCCGTTGACAGAGAACAAAAGCCGCCCTAGAAAGCTGGCGAGGGAAGGCCATGCAAAAAACGAAGAATACTTTGGTACTCGGATGTTTCGGGGCTCTCTTGCTCGTGGCGATGGCTGGGTGCAAACCCGACTACCCCGCCTGCGACACTGACAAGGATTGCAAAGAGAAGGAATTCTGTGTGGGTCGCAAGTGTCAGCAGTGCCGCGACGCTCGTGACTGCGGTGAGGGTCGCCAGTGCGCGAACGGCATGTGCGGCGCCATCCCCGGCTACTGCAGGGATCTCTCGCAGTGCCCAGAAGGCGCGATCTGCAACGCCAACCGTTGCCAGGCCTGCACGTCTGACATGCAGTGCCCGGCGGGAAGACTTTGCATGATGGGACGTTGTTCTATTCCCCAGTGCACCAAGGACGAGAATTGCGCCCAGGATCAGGAGTGCGTGCACGGCTTGTGCGTGGGCTCCCAGAAGCAACTCGTGAAGAAGCCGCCCTGTGATCTGGAGACGGTCTACTTCGACTTCGACAAGTCGAACCTGACCTCGGCTGCTACCAGCGCCTTGGCCCAAAACGCGTCTTGCCTGAAGAAGACGGACATGAGCGTCAGTTTGGTTGGCCGCGCCGATCCGCGTGGCACCACCGAGTACAACATGGCGCTCTCGGACCGGCGCGCCCAGTCTGTGAAGGACTATCTCAAGCGGACGGGAATCACGACCAGCCGAATGTCCATCGTGCCACGCGGATCCTTGGACGCCACCGGCACCAGTGAAACCGGCTGGGCCAAGGACCGTCGCGTCGATTCCGAATGGCGATAGGACCTAGCAAGGTCTCTTGCCCTACCGCGGCCTGCATGCTCGCGGTGGTGCTGGCCTCTGGCTGCCTGATGACCAGCGACGAGGGCGATAAACTGCGTTACGACATCTCGCATCTCTCCAAGCGCATGGAGACCATCGAGACACAGACCAACGATCAGATGGCTCGTCTGCGCAAGGTTCTCGACGAGGCCACGGCTCTGCTCGGCCGCAACTCGGCCGACCTTGGTACCAAGGTGGCGCGCGACGAAAGCGATATCGCGGCCCTCACCGGCAAGCTTGAGGAGGCCAAATACCTTCTGGATGAGCTGCAGAAGCGGCTGGCGACGCTGGACCAAACCCAGCAGAAGACGGCTCAGGAACAGCAGAAGATTATCGAGCGGGTGGCCCCGTCCATGCCCGAGGACAAGGAAGCCCTTTGGAAGGAATCGCAGACCCGACTGGCGGGCGGAATGCGCGAAGACGCTCGCCGTTTCCTGCGTTCCTTCATCCAGCGCTTTCCCAGTGACCCGCGCGCGTCTCAGGCGCAGTTGCAAGTCGGGCAGTCCTTTGCCCAGGAGTTCAAGTACGGCCTCGCGGTGGCGGAGTACCTGGCCGTCATGTCACGTTTCTCACGCTCCCCGGAAGTGCCCGAGGCCATGTGGCAACTGGGCGAGGCCTACGTGGCCATGAAATACTGCACCGACGCGAAGGCCATCTTCCTCGATCTGTCCAAGCGCTATCCGAAATCCCCTCGCGCCGCCCAGGTCAAGGAACGCCTGCGCGACATCCAGAAGATCGCCAGGAACAAGGATCTCTGCACTAGCTAGCTTTCTCACTGGCTGCGGCGCTTGAGCACCCATTGCCAGGCGTAGCTGATGGCATTGCCAAAGGCGGCGAGCGCCGGGCTGTTCCTGCTCTCTGGCGCGCTATACTTCGGCAATGGCAAAATTCCGCGGCAGAATCAGGCACAGCGCTCTCGAGGGTGGGCATTTTCAGTTGGTGGCCGACGACGGCACGACTTACGAAGTTGAGGGCAGCGATCCCATCCTGCGCCGTGACGGAGCGCGGGTCGAGATCGACGGATCCGTCGACCGGACGGCTCTTTCCCTGGCCATGACCGGCCCGCGGCTGAAGGTGAAGTCGGTCAAGACTGCATGATTCTGCAAATGGCTGGGGCTCCTGGGCGTCTGGTCTACTTCTTCTTCGCTGGCTTGGGGGCCGGCTTGGGCGCGGGCTGAGCGTTGTCGCCTTCTGATCTCTGGCGATTTAGCTCTTGCATGGCAGCTTCCTCATTCGACAACTTCCGGGGATGCGTCGAAGCGCAGCCCAGAAGCGACGTGAGGGAGACCACGGCGAACAGAAACACAACTTGTTTCATGGCTACGTTCTCTTCTGCGGGCCATCAGCCCGCCAGGGTTGCGAAAGTCTACATCAACTCTCAGGCCCTGTGGCGACGAACCTCACGGTCTAGCTCCACGAATTGCTCTTCCAGGTGCCAGGGCCGCTCGGCATACACGTCGTCGAACAGGGTGGAAAGCGGCGACTTGGCGGGCAAGCTCTCGACCTCGGCCACCAGCGCCGCGAATTCCTGCTCGCAAGCCTCGACGAAGTTCCGTTCCTCCTCCGCATTCCACAACCCCTTGCTCTCGAGGTAGGCACGGAAACGCCGGATGGGATCGCGGCCTTCCCACTCGCGCGGCTCATCGGGATCGCGGTACACTGTGGGATCGTCCGACGAGGTGTGGGCACCTCGGCGGTAGGTGAGCGCCTCGATGAGTGTGGGCCCCTCGCCCCGGCGCGCACGCGCCGCGGCCTCGGCCGTGACATGGGCCAGGGCCAGCACATCGTTGCCGTCGACCAACACCGCCGGCATGCCATAGGCGACCGCCTTCTGGGCAAAGGTCGGCGTGACCGTTTGCGCTGAGCGCGGGGTCGAGATGGCCCAGCCGTTGTTGCGGCAGAAGAACAGACAGGGGGCCTTGCGCACGGCTGCCATGTTGCACGAGACGTGGAAGTCGCCCGTCGAGGTGGCGCCGTCGCCGAAGTAGACCAGGCTGACGTCGTCGCAGCCGCGCAGCTTCGCCGCCATGGCCATGCCCACCGCGTGCGGGATCTGCGTGCCCACCACCGAGCTGACCGACACGAAATTGAACTCGCGCGCGGTGTGGTGCGCGGGCAACTGCCGGCCCTTCACCGGATCCTCGGCGTTGCAATAGAGCTGGCACAGCAGGGTGCGTAGCGGGTAGCCGCGGTGGAGCGCGGCTCCGGCCTCGCGGTAGCAGGAAAAAATCCAGTCGCTGGGTCGCAGCGCGCAGAGCGGCCCCACCAGGGTGGCCTCTTCGCCCCAGGCGGTCAGGTAGAAGCCGATGCGGCCCTGGCGCTGGAAGCGCAGCAGTTTCTCGTCGAGCAGGCTGTTGTGCACCATGGTCTGCAAGCTATGGCGCAGCTCGGAGGCCGGGATGGCAGGCTCCCGATCGGGACGCACCACGCGGCCCGCGTCGTCGAGAACCCGGATGAGTTCGAACTTCACCAGTCGTGCTTAACGGCGGCGGCCAGGGTTGTCAAGGCGCGGGCCAGGCAAGATACTCATCGGCGTCCCGTGGACGCGAAAGGCCACACATGAAGCTTCACCTGAAAGACGTCGTCATCTACTTGGGGGTGGACTACCTGGTCGAGGGGCTCATCAGCTACCGCCTGGGAAAGCGCAAGCGGGTGCTGGCGCGCGTGGTCGACGGCGAGCGCGTGCTGTGGATGGATCCGCTGCCGGACGAGATCGACGAGCGCGTGCTGTTTCTCGAGGAGGTGCACGATCTCGACATGACCGCACCGCCGCCGGCCAACATCTTCTACAAAGGTCGGACCTACCTGCGCGTGCTTGCCGGCCAGGCCGAGGTGGCGACCAGCGGACGGACGCCAGGGCGCGCGTCGGGGACTTGCGAGGTGTGGCGCTATCGCGCAGCGGGCGATACCTTCATCCAGATCGAGGCGTGGCCCGACGGCTTGGTGGTTTTGGCTGGCCCCTCGGCCCACCAGGGCATGCTACAAATACTTCCCGCCAAGTAAGAGAGGAGACCGCGATGTACAAGCTCGTGTTGCTTCGCCACGGCGAGAGCACTTGGAACCAAGAGAACCGATTCACCGGCTGGACTGACGTGGACTTGTCCGAGAAGGGCCGGCAGGAGGCCAAGACCGGCGCCCAGGCGCTGAAGGACGGGGGCTACATCTTCGATGTGGCGTACACCTCGGTGCTCAAGCGCGCCATCCGCACCCTGGGGTGTGTGCTCGACGCGCTGGACTTGATGTGGATTCCCGTCCACCGGTCATGGCGGCTCAACGAGCGGCACTACGGTGCCTTGCAGGGCCTGAACAAGGCGGAGACCGCGGCCAAGTACGGCGAGGCGCAAGTGAAGATCTGGCGGCGCAGCTACGACATCCCGCCGCCGCCTCTGGAAAAGACTGACCCGCGCTTCCCGGGCAACGATCCACAAGGGCGCTACAAGGATCTCAAGCCCGCCGAGTTGCCCCAGACCGAGTGCCTGAAGGACACCGTCACGCGCTTCTTGCCGCTGTGGCACGAGACCATCGCGCCCATGGTGAAGTCGGGCAAGAGGGTTATCATCGCGGCCCACGGCAACAGCCTGCGCGCCTTGGTCAAGTACCTGGACAACATCCCGGAGAGCGAGATTGTCGAGCTGAACATCCCCACCGGTATCCCGCTGGTCTATGAGCTGGACGCCAACCTCAAGCCCCTCAAGCACTACTACCTAGGGGATCAGGCTGCCATCGAGGCGGCGATGAAGGCCGTCGCGAACCAGGGCAAGGCGAAGTAGAAGCTAACTATCTACGCAATCGGCGTTCGAGCAGTTTGTAGGCGTCGGTCAGTTTCTGGGTCAGCTCGGTGGCGGTTTTCTGCTTCTCGGGTGAGCCGGAATGATGGTCCGGGTGATACTTGCGCATCAGCGCACGGTACGACTTGCGCACGGTTTCGAAGTTCGAGCCCACCGGCACTTCCAGCGCGGCGTAGGCGCGGCGCACTTCGTCCTCAGGCGAAGACCTGCGCGGCAGGGGACCGGACGACGGGCGCGCTGGCCGGGGCCGCGGTCCGCTGCTGGCAGCCGTCGGGCGCGGGGCTGCGTCGTTGACCTTGGCCTTGGCCGCCGCCCGCGCGCGCTGGCGGCGTTCCAGTTCGGCCTCCAACTGCTCATCAGTCAATTCGTCGAGCCCGTAGCGGTGATAGAGATCCTCGTCGGGATCGAGCGCCGACTCCCAGGTCGACGCCTTGTCGAGCAGGGCATTCAACTCGGCGCGAGCCATATCGAGGAACCGCTTGCTGATACTCATGACATCTGTCTTCAGTCTACGCCGGTCCCTACTTGTTGTACGGCTCGCCACGTACGGCCGAGAGCGCCCGGTAGATCTGCTCGCACAGGATCACGCGCGCCAAGCGGTGGGGCAGGGTCAGCGGCGAGAGCGACAGGCGCCTGTGCGCGGCTTTGACCGTGGCCGGTGTCAGGCCTTCCGCCCCGCCGATGAGAAAAGCGATCGCACGCTTGCCCTGCACCATACCTCGCCCGAGATACTTGATGAACTCGGGGGTAGTCCAGCAATCGCCACCCGGTTCCAACGCGACGACCTCAGCGCCCGTAGGCAAGTTGCCCAGCAAGTCTGCATCGCTCTCCACTTCCTCGACCGCCACGGGCAAGTGGCGTCGTGCACGATCCACGTACTCCTGGCACACCGCCTCCAGCCTGCGATCGCGCATCTTGCCGACCGCGCGGACCAGGATCTTCACAGCCCAGCCAGACCGTCGCTGGCAACCGCCATGGCCTCGGGCGGGATCTGCAGCTTGACCCGAGGCGCGTCGATCCACAGGCTTTCGATGTCGAATATCTCCCGCACCGGGTGATAGAAGACGTGTACCACCACGTCGCCAAAGTCGAGCAGAGCCCAGCGCCCGTTACGGGTGCCTTCACGGCCGAGAAGCTGCCGGCCAAACTCTTGCATGACCTTGTGCACGTGCTCCGCGATGGCGTCCACCTGCCGATCGCTGCGTCCGCTGACGATGCCGATGTAGTCGGTGTAGCTGGCCCGCCCCGACACATCGATGAGTACGGGCAGAAGCGCTTTCTTGGCCAACGCGGCGTCCATGGCGGCCCGTGCCGCGGCCAGTGCCTCGCGTCTTTCCTTCGCGCTGCTTTGGACCAGCCACGTCCCCTCAGTTCGACGCGCCCGCGCCGGAACTATCCCCATGCCCGCTGCCACCTTGGGCCCGGCACGACCGGGCCTACCTGAGGTCTTGGATGCTTTGCTCTTTTGCTTGGGGGCGGGTCTTTTCTTCACTTGTCGCAATGGTAGCAAAGCCAGGGGCTCTACTCAATCCAAGTCAGAAGTGGTGAAAAAGCTATTACTTCTGCGCCGCTGGGCGTTCGCGCCAGCGGGCATCGAAATCCTCGACCAGCCCGCTGACAAAATCGTTGCCCAGGGTGGCCAGCCGTTCCTCCACCGCATGTGCGGCGCGATCGAGCCAACTCATCTCCTCCTCGCTCTCGTCGGTCGGCCAACCAGCAGGCGCGACCTCGGGATGGCCGCTGGTCCGCAGCCAGCGCTCGGCGTGGCGGGACAAACTGTGCGACACCCAGCGCGGCGCTTCTGCCACCGAGCTTCCCAGGATCTTGCCACCCTCACGAAACGCGGCCACCAACTTGGTCTTCGAGGTGCGGCTCACCGATTGGTGGACAAGCGCGCGCAGCAGGGCGGCCTGCGGCCGGCTGATCGGCCCGCCCACGTGCAGCTTGGCGCAATAGTGGTCGACCACGGTAGCCACCTGGAAGATAGTAGCCATGTCCTCGGCACCGCGGCCAGCAGCGAGCAAGGCAAAGAACTTGCGCCAGGCCAGCTTCAGCGCGACCAGCGTCGCGGCGGTGAGCGTGATGTTGCGCAAGGTCGAGCCGGTCTTGCCCTCGGCCAGCACCTCGGCTGAGGCCGCGGGCAGGTCAACCTGACGGCTGCCCGCCAGCTTCATGTACAGGCCCGCGCGCACGCGACCCGCCACGATATCATCCAGAATCGGCACAGGAATTAGGCTGCCCAGGGCCGAGGCGAGAAGCGCCCGCTGTACGATGAGCCTGCGGTTGTCGGCCAGGTGCGAGAACCGCCACGGATCCTGAGGCGTGACCGGCTCAGCTCCCACCTCGATGGCCGGCAGGTCGTGGGGTTTCTCGGCACTCACGGAGTTTCCTTCTTGCCGATCGCGGGCAGCTTGGCCGCCGGCGGCTTTCGCGGCTGCCCGGAGTTGCCCTGGCCTGGCCCGGTGCCTTCGACCGAGCGGCGCCCGCCAGTCCCCTTTCTCGACGAAGGCGGCAAAGCCGGCGTGCGGCCACCCAGGCCGCCCAGCAAGACACGTTCTTCCAAGACGGTACGCTGCCGCACTGGCAGCGTTTCCGCTGCCGGCATGGTCACCGGGTCCGCCCCTTGCTCCACGCTGGCCGCGACCGCGATCTCCCCCTCGATGGGGGTTCCGTCGCGCACGGCCCGGAAACGCGAGGCGAGCGCAAAAGCCTGCAGCCCGCCGCTGGCATCGAGCCGCGCGTCGCCCACCAGGGTCTGGACGTCGACCGTCTCGCGCCACTTGCGCAAAGCCGTGGCCGTGGCTGGCGCCGCACGCGCCTGCACGGCCTTGCTCAAGCGGAAGGCGCGGCTACCGGCCGGCACGACCTCGACAAACCTGCGCACGGTGTCCCACGCTGCCGACGGCGCCCCCACGGCTTCCTCCAGAAATCGCTGCGGTTCGGGATCCTGGGCGGGCCGGCGGATGAGCTTGCCGTAGCGCAAGGCCACAGCCAGCTCGCTGCCCACGCGCACCACCTCGCGGCCGCCATCCTGGTCGTTGTTTTCGGCCAGGCGAAAGTTGCCCTGCTTGTCGATCCATAGGTCGGTGGTGGTGGCAATGGCGTCTCGGCCACCAGCATTGGACGCGTCGGCTGCGCTCACACGAAAGCTGGCCGTGGCATGGAAGTGTGCGCCGGACAGACGCCGCAGCCCTGAGACGAGCGCGGCTGGTTGCAGAGCCGCGTCCAATTCCTGGTCGGGCGGCAGGATCCCGTCGTGCTTGGCCCGGCCGCAACCTGACCACGCTGCGACGAGAAGCAGCGAGGCGACGATCCGGTTGCGCAAGCTGGCGGTTTTCAAGTCGGCTCGCAATTTACCACTGAACCCCTCGGGCGCATGGTCCCCTGAATCCATAGCTGGGTTCCCACGCGACCACGCGATTGCCGCCGAGGAGTGGTAACGTGGAAGGGTGGATGCACTCCCGACCCTCAGCTCGCCTGGCCTGCGCCTGGCCGCCACCCTTGCGGCGGCGGGCTTGGGCGCCATCTGGGGCAGCTTCCTCAACGTGTGCATCGCGCGCATTCCCCGCGGGATGTCGGTGGTCAGGCCAGCCTCGCATTGCTTCGCCTGTGGAGGGCGCGTCTCCGCGCGTGACAACATCCCCATCCTCTCGTACTTCCTCTTGCGTGGCCGCTGCCGCCACTGCGGGGCCAAGTTCTCTTCCCGCTACGCGTTGGTCGAGGCTCTCACCGCCGCGCTCTCGGCCCTGGTCTTCTGGACCTTCGTGGTCGATGCACCGGGCGAGCCGCTCGGCGTACGCGTCGCCCGCTTCGCCACCTACTTCGCCTTTGCCGCCGTGCTCGTCGTGCTGTCGTTCATCGATCTCGATACCAAGCGCCTGCCTGACATCATCACGCTTCCTGCCATTGCGGTGTTCTTTCTCGCCGGGTTCGCCATCCACGAAGTCCCCTGGTCAGAACGCGCCCTCGGGGCTGCTGCCGGCTATCTCCTGGTCCGCCTGGTTGGCGACGGCTACTACTACGCCACCGGACGCGAGGGTCTGGGCCTGGGCGATGGCAAGCTCTTAGCCATCATGGGCGCCTTGTTCGGCTGGAAAGCCATTCCTGCCATCGTGTTCCTGGGGTCGCTCGTAGGCATCCTGGTCAGCGTGCCGGTTCTGGTCGTCCGCCAGCATCGGGCCGCCGCGGCTCGGTTGGCGGCGCCGCCGTCGACTGCAACCGAGTCATTGCAGGCTAGCCAGCCGCCCGCTCCCTCCGCATCAATTCGCAAGGCGGAAGTCCCGTTTGGTCCATTCCTGGCGGCCAGCGCTCTGGCCTACCTCTTCTTGGGAAAGCTGGCATGGGCCCTGCTGATGCGCACGCTGACCGGCGAGTAACACGACACCATCTCAGCAGCCGGGGCTCCTCGCGACGCGACGGCTCGGTCCAGATTTCAATCAGTAGTGCTAGGAGTTCAGAACGCGACGAACGGGCCCGTTCCGGCTGGAGTCGATTTGCCTTCGATGGCGGTGAACACGCTCCTGCCGAAGAAGAAGGGCAGCCCCCAGTCGAAATACGCCATGCTCATGCCAATTCCTCCCGACGAAGGAGCGGTGCTCGGCCCGCCCAGATCGTCAAAAACAAAGTTCCCTCGGCCGGACAGCAAGCTGATGGCGTTGGCGATGCTGAATTTCACGTTCACGCTGACCAGGCCCTTGGCATCCTGGTTCTTGGCGGTCAAGTTCAGGGTGAAGGCGGGACAGTAGAAGGCCGATAGTAGGCCGACGCAGGTGGGGATGGCGGTCAAGGCGCTGCTTAGGAAGTAGAGCCCGTTGGAGCCACTGTCCACGAAGGCGAGGTTAGGCCTAGCGTCTACGGGGTACTGGGTCTTGAAGGTACCCCTGCTGTCTAGCTGGAGCACCGTCTCCTGGCTCACAGCATTGTTGTCGCGCGTGCCGATGCCGAAGACCAGGGATCCGACCATGCTGGGTGCCCCAGCAGGGGGAACCGCAGGCAACTCGATAATCGTGCCGTTGTTGTCCTGGCTGAAGAGTGCGACGGGATTCGCCAGTTGTTGGGCAAGAGGCACGGCCGCCACCTGACAGTCACCGGTTCTTGCTGAGGAACAGGCGTAGTAGAGCCCGGGATTGGACGACGTGAGGCCTGGGCTCTCGGTGCAGTGCTGTCCGCAGTCCTGCACAAAGTTGCTTATCCCAAGAATGCCATTGGCCTGGAGATCGTCGGCGGTGCCGGCGTTGTAGCCAGTACAATCGTTCGGCACAGCATAGGGTGGCCCTTCGACCGGGGTTGAAGTGTTGACTGGCCCGTCGATGACCTGGATGGCGAGGTGGTTGACCTGCTCGCCCGAGATCCTGAGATCGGCGCTGCGTAGCGAGCCCCAAAGAAAGGCACTGATGAACTGAGTGCATTCGGCGAGCGCGACCCCGTTGTCGTCCGTCACGCTTGGCAGTGAAAGCGTCAGCGCAGACCCCAACAAGCGCAGGCCCGCGGATCCGGTGTCGACCAACACGTGGTCAATGCTCTGACAATCGCTGGTGTCGGGGACGCAGACAGTTACCGTGGCAAATATTCCGTTGTAGTAGGACATATCGGGCAGCCCAGAGTCGACGGTGAGCTCGGTCACGTTGTCAGCAGGCCCGGCAATCAGGCTGTGGCCCAACCCGGAATTGTCGCTGCACGCTGTGCCCAGACCGAGCAGCGCAACGGACGCACAAGCCAACCCGGCTCGTCGCATGCGATAGCCGCGCATCAACGGATCTCGTCGGTCGGAAGGCCCTGCGGAACGCGGTCTACGATATACACCCGGCCGTAGAAGGCGCGCTGATGGCCGCTCATGTGGATGACCAATCCCGGCAGGCTAAGGTTGAGCGGGCCACGGGAGACGCGGGGGCCCGCAGCTTTGAGGAAGGTCTCGTAGTACGAGCCGAGGAGTTGTCGCAGGTTGGGGCGAAATGGACCTTGCCAGGAGACGGCAAAGACGTTGCCCTCGCTGTCCAGGTACTCGCGCACCTTGGTGCCGGTCGCCGCTTCGAGTTCGTGCATGGTGTACAGCTCGGCCCGCAGGATGCGCACGCTGGCCGCCAAACGCACTTGGTCGGCGGCGATCGATAACGCATCTCCGCCCAAGGCCGCCGATGCAGGCCGCGCGCAAAGAAGCAAAGCGAGGAACGCACAAGGCGGCAACAGTTTGCGGAACAGCCTCGGACCGAAGTGGATTCTTTGCATGGCAGTTGCCTCCTAAAGGAGATTCGGGCACCTGGACTTTGGCCTAGTTTACAACGCTTTGCTAGTTTGTGCCTTCGCTTGCACCTCGGCGGTGATGGCGTGCAGCCGAGCCTCCAGATCGGCGCGGATTTCGGCCAGGCGCGCGGGGCTGTCGGCTTCGCAGCGAAGCACCAGCACCGGGCCGGTGTTGGAGGCGCGCACCAGACCCCAGCCGCCCGGGAAGCTGACCCGCGCGCCGTCCACGTCCACCACCTGATGGTCGCGGCGGTAGTGCGCCAGCGCCCGGCGCACCACCTCGAACTTGATGTCGTCGGGACAGGGCAAGCGAATCTCAGGCGTGTTGTGCATCACCGGCAGCCCGTCCACCAGCGCGGAAAGCGGACGCGGGCTGCACGTCAGCAGCTCGACCAGGCGCGCGGACGCGTACACAGCGTCGTCGTAGCCGTAGTAGCGATCAGCGAAAAACATATGGCCCGACATCTCGCCCGCCAGCACCGCCTTCTCCTCGCGCATCTTGGTCTTGATGAGCGAGTGGCCCACCTTCCACATGATGGCGCGGCCCCCGAGCCGGGCGATTTCGTCGTACATGGCCTGGCTGCACTTGACCTCGCTGACAAATGTGGCGCCCGGCCGCTCGCGCAGAATGTCGCGCGCAAACAGCATCATGAGCTGGTCGCCCCACACGATTCGGCCCGTCGGATCAACCACACCCAGGCGATCCGCGTCGCCATCAAGCGCGATGCCCAGTTCGGCGCCGCTCTTCTGCACCCGGCTGATGAGGTCGGCCAGGTTGGCCGGCACCGTCGGATCGGGATGATGATTGGGGAAGCGGCCGTCGGGATCGCAGTACAAAGCCTCGACCGTGAAGCCCATTCGCCGCAGCACCGACACGCAGGTCAGCCCGCCCGCGCCGTTGCCACCGTCGACCACGATCTTGAATCGGCGCGGGCCCAGGTGCATGCCGTCGGCCACCTCGGCGATGTACGGTGTCAGGACGTCCACCTCGGCCGCTGCGCCACCCGGCACCGGTGTGGGCCGAGCGCCGGCGCGATGGCGCAGGATGCGCTCACGCAGGACCTGGATCTCGGCGCCGAAGATGGTGCTGGGGCCGCGCATGACCTTGAAGCCGTTGTCTTGCTCGGGGTTGTGGCTGGCCGTGATCATCACGCCGCCATCGGCCTTCAGATGAAAGACCGAGAAATACAATCCCGGCGTGTGCAGCACGCCGACATCCGACACAGCGAAACCGGCGCGCACCAACCGCGCCTGCATGACCGCGTGGATGCGCGGGGAAGAGAGCCGGCAATCACGGCCGAGGGTGAGGTGACGTGCGCCCGCCTCACGCAGATGCTCTGCGATGGCATCGCCGAGCTCGCTCACGAAGGAATCGGGAAAATCCTGGTCCGCGACGCCGCGGATGTCGTATTCGCGAAAGACATTTGGGTTCATTGTCGTTTCTGATGCTCGCTGCTCGCTACAGGAACTCTTTTCTGCCCTGCGCGAAAAGCTCGTCTACCACGCTGCGCACTTCCTGTGCTCGATCTTTGGGCACGACCAGCACCGCGTCGCGGGTGGCCACCACCACGATTCCCTCGACACCCACCACGCCCAAGAGCGGAGCGCCCGGCTCAGCCATCACCACGCTGCCCTTGCTAGCCTTCACGATGGCGTCGCCCGAGATCACGTTTCCGTCGACGTCAGCCGGCCGAATTTCACTCAGGGCGGCCCAACTGCCAACATCGCTCCAACCGAAATCACCTGGCACCACGCGTATGCCCTGCGCCTTCTCCATGATGCCGTAGTCGATGGATATGGCAGGCACGCGCGGGTAGCGCTCCTGGGTGAGGGCGACTGGATCCGGCGAAGCGCAGATTTGGTCGAGCAGGGCTGCCAATTCGGGCAGGTGCTGGCGGGCTTCAGCCAAGAAGCGTCCGGCAGAAAAGAAGAACATGCCCGAGTTCCACAGGTACTCGCCCGAAGCCAGATAGCTGCGCGCGGTTTGCACGTCGGGCTTCTCCACAAAGCGCGCCACCTGGCACACCTCCGTGCTGCCCGGGACCTTCGCCCCAGTCTGCAGGTAGCCGTAGCCGGTTTCCGGACGCACGGGCTTGATGCCCACGGTGACGATGGCCTGGCTGGCCTGCGCCAGCGCGATTCGCAACACCGCCGCGTACTGTGACTCGTTGTTGATGAACGCGTCAGAGGGCACCACGGCCAGCACCGCATCCTGCCCCGCATGTCGCACGACATGGGCAACCGCCAGACCCACCGCCGGGGCGGTGTTGCGTGGCGCGGGCTCGACCACCAGGTTGGCGGCCGGCAGGGCTGGCAGGGCCTGGCGGATGGCCTCGGCCTGATCCGCCGCGGTCACGATCAGGGTGCGCTCCGCGCCCACCAGGGCGCTCAGCCGGCGAAAGGTGGCCGCCAGCAGCGATTCGTCGGCGCCCAGGCTGAGCAACTGCTTGGGCCGGCTGCGCCGACTGGCCGGCCACAAGCGGGTGCCCCCACCGCCGGCCAATATTGCGACGAATTCTTCAGGCTTTGCCATTGGCGGACTTTACCTCAAGATTATCGGCCCATGCTGCTGGCATTGGTCTTGATCGTGATTGGCCTTGCCGCCACGGTGTACGGCGTGCTGCTGGCCAGCGAGCGACGCCGGCCCGTCGATCTTGCCGGCGCGCTGCTGGCCGCAGCCGGGCTGGCGCTGGCGCTGTTGGGCGTGGGACGCCTGTTGACCGACAGATTCTTCTGATATGGGAACCCTCAAAGGGTTCCCAAACCCTCCCGCGATGGTACGCCGCCGGCAAAGCCGGCGGGCTTCCCACGCGACTAGCCGCTTGGTTCGGCGGGTTTCTGGCCGATGAACAGCCCTGCCTCGATGCTCACGCTGAACGACTGGCCAGCAAAGTAGGTGTCGATGGCCTGCTTGACCGCCAAAAAGGTGTCCTGCACCTCAGCCCCCTTGCCCGCGATCTGCTTCCAGCGCGCCAGCGGCCCAAATTCGACGACCGGCGCGTAGAAGAACTCGCGCGCGCTACGAAAGACTAGCTCCCAGTGGTCGCGTTGCACCGTGACGGACGCAAGACCCGCTTGTTCCATCTGGTGGATCACCGCGCTGGCTTCGGGAAAAGAGGCGGCGTATCCGCGCAGGCTGGCCAGTGCGTCTTCGCGCCCGAGGCGCACCAGCACATCCCGGTACACGTCGAGAAACTCGACCCAGGTCCCGCGCAACGGGGAGGCCACGCGCACCTCGGCCTCGGGCCGGGCCATGCGGGCGAGGTCGGCGAGAAACTCTTCAGGCCGAGGCAGATCCGCCAAGCCCACGTTGGCCAGCACCAGATCGAAGGCGTGGTCGCCGAAGGGGAGACGCTCGGCCAGGCTCTGCAGCCGGAAGAAGACCCGGCGCCCGACCTGTTCAGCCGCCACGTTGGCGCGGGCTCGGTCGAGCAGGCCCTGTGCGCTTTCCAGGTCGATGATGCGGCTGGTGTGATCCAGCCGGTGGAGAAGGTCGCCGGTCGTCCCGCCCAAACCGCAGCGGATCTGCAGCACTTGCGAGCGCGGCCTTACGGGCACGCCCTCGACCAAGCGCTCGACCAGTCTTCGGCCGATGAGCGGAAAAACCTGCTCCTCGTAGAGCCGGCCGCGTTTCTCCTCGTCGCTCATCTTGCGCACGGGTGAAGTCTGCGGCGAGTCTGCGGGCTGGGACATGCGGACTTCGACTCTAACCGTTGTGCCACCGGAGTGCCAGCGCACCGAACGGTTTGAATAACTCCTGGCTTTCACGGCGGAGTCAAACCGTTCGGTGCTCCTGGCCCGGTCGCGGAACACCGTGACACTGCTATAGTCCCGCGCATGGTCGATGGTCCGAAGCCCCGCCGAATTGGCCACAGTCTCTTTGTCGCTGGTGCGGGTCTGCTCACGGGCCTGTTCGGGTGGGTGGCGACCTCGCCGCGCCTGTTGGTTCACATAAACTGGGACGCTGGTAGTTACATCCACCAGATCGCGAGCGGCTCGGTCCGCTGGTCCAATGCGCCCTGGAATGCCCACTGTGGCATGCAGTACATGTACCTGGCCTTTTTCTGGGTGGCGCGCCTTGCGGGTGGCACGTACATCGACGGAGCGAGATTGCTCGATGCCTTCTCTCTCGCGGCCGTCGCGGTCTTGCTGGCAGACGCCGCGATCCGAATCGCAGGCAGTCGACTGGTCGCTGGGCTGGTGGTCGGGTTTTGGGCCAGCGCCTTCGTGACCCAGTTCCTGGTGTTCACCCTGGAGGACAACCTTGTCTTCTTGGCCCCAGCCGCTGGCATTCTGTGGCTGTGCGCCGTGCGCGCCGAGAAATGGGGAGCACGGGAAAGTCTGTTGGCCGGGTTGCTGGCAGCGGCGGCCGGGCTGATGTCGATCCAGGGAGTGGTGTACGTCTTGCCACCCCTGTACGCCGCCGTCGTGCTACCCAGCCGCGAAACTTCAGTGATGCTGCGCGTGCGAAACGCCGGCCTAATCCTTGTCGCGCTGCTGGTCGGAGCGATAGGGTTCGCCCTCTTTGTGTCAGCCAGCTCGGCGCTCCCGCTGCAACAAACCCTTTCGGTCCTATTCTCCCGTCCCACCTCCCAGTTTCCTGGAAGCACGGGCGAGGCCATCAAGCTACTCGCCGACGTGTCAGGATCGCTGAAAACCCTCGGAATCGCCGCCTCACTGCAACTGTTCACCAACCGGATTCTCTTCGCTTCGCAGTCCTGGCTGGTGGGCATCGGCGGATTCGTCCTGCTGGTCGAGGTGGGCTTGGTCGGCGCTGCCACGGCGTGGTCCTACCGCCGACGCTGCTGGGGACCGCACCTGTTCACAACCAGCTTGCTTCTCTTCACGGTGCTGACCGCCCTATACCGGGACGTCGCCTACGCCTACTTGAAACGTACCGACTTCGTACCGCTGCTCGCGGCCTTCCTGTTCATCACTTCCGCTCAGGCGTTTTCTTCGTCAACCCGGCTGCGCAGGATCGCCCTCTTCGCGTTGGCGTTGCTGGTCGCCGCCCAGACGTTCGCAGCGTGGCGCTGGAGACGAGCTGAGGCCGTAACCTACGCCACCCTCGATGCAACCGTAATCGGGAGACGGGTTCCCGGCTATCACGGGATTCCAGGAGAGGGTTCGTTCTTTCGTCACTTTCGCGCCCTACGCCGGGCCAACCCGTCGGCGTGCGCCTTTGTCTTCGATGCCAGCGAGGTGGCCCATGGCCGCTGGAATCCCGACCTGACAGCGAGTATCTGGTCGGAACTGCCGGCCCATTACATCATCGGGAGTCCGGCCGAGATGGGCACATGGCGCCGAAAAATGCGCGTGCTGGATGCGCGATCCGCCCGCAGGGTCCTCTCCGGGTGCGAGTGGATCTCGCCGGCGGCGCAGCGCACGCTTGCCCCGGTGACTCGACCTGGGACCTAGCATACTGCATATACAATAGATTACACATATGTTATCTATTGTATATGAATTTCGAAGCCCTGGTGAGGCTGACTCGGACGATGCCGAGTTTTGATCTGCCGCTGTTGGTTCAGATGTTCAATGATCGCCGAGAGCTCGTGCGGGTACAGCTTTCGCGCTGGAAGAGGCAAGGCAAGGTCATCGGCCTGCGCCGCGGTTTGTACACGCTCAACCAGACGTATCGTCACGCGCCACTGATACCGGCCGCCTTGGCAAATCAATTGTACCGGCCGTCCTACCTGAGCGGACTCTGGGCGCTCGGCTACCATGACATGATCCCGGAGCGGGTGGTCTGGCTGACCAGCGTGACCCCGCGTGTTCCGCGGCACTTCGAGAATCCCGTGGGAGTCTTCGACTACCGAAACATCAAGCAGGATTACTTCTTCGGCTATCAAACGGTAGCCCAGGGAGGAGCAGACGTCCTGGTTGCGGAGCCCGAGAAGGCATTGCTGGATCATTGGCACCTCACCCCAGGCGAATGGACCACGGAACGTCTTGCGGAGATGCGCTATCAACATGTTGATCTGGTCGCGCCAGACCGGCTCAGGCACTACGCCGAACGGTTCCGAAGTCCGCGGCTTGACCGGGCTGTCGAGCGGTGGCTGGCGACTGCCGTCGGGATGGAGAACGGCACGGTGACGCTGTGAAGGAACAGGCTTTGGCGCTGGTTCGTGGAGTCGCGGATCCGGGGCAGGCTCTCAACCGATTGCGCGAGTACCTCCAGACACTCGTGTTGCGGTCGTTCTACGAAAGCGAGGCGTTCCGGCCCTTGGCCTTTGTCGGAGGTTCGGCCCTGCGCTTTGTGCACGGCTTGCCACGATTCTCGGAGGATCTGGACTTCTCGATGGTCTCCGCCAAGGGCTATGCCGGCAAGGAGTGGATGGCCAAGGTCAAACGCGACCTGACGCTGGCCGGGTTTGATCCCGAGGTCACGTGGAACGATCGCAAGACGGTACACACGGGGTGGGTGCGATTAGCCGGGCTCCTGCACGACGCGGGACTAGCGAGGCTGCCGCAGCAGAATCTCGCCATCAAAGTGGAAATCGATACGCGCCCGCCCGCCGGCGCGCGCTGCGAACGCAGGATTGTCACCCAGTACGTCACTTTCTTCCTCCAGCACTACGATCTGCCGTCGCTGCTGGCGGGCAAACTCCATGCAGCCATCACCCGCAGGTACGCCAAGGGACGAGATTGGTATGATCTCGTGTGGTACTTCTCGCAGCGCCCGCCAGTCGAACCTAATCTGGCCTTGCTGCAAAACGCGTTGGATCAACCCCAGCACGCTGGTCGGAACGACGCGCACGCATGGGCAGCACTGGTGCGGAAGCGGCTTGGCACATTCGACATGGACGCAATCAGCGACGACGTCCGCCCGTTCCTGGAGCGCCCCCAGGATGCGAAACTGCTCACCCGTGAGAATCTGATGGGACTGCTCCGGTCCTGATTCTTGCGGGGCCGTGGTATAGGTCGCCCAGGTGAAGTGTCCATGACCGGCACGGCTTCCGATGCTAGCCAGGCTCCGCTGCTCGCCCCGCCACCTGGGCCGGTGGACGCTGACCAAATCCTGGAGCAGTTCCTCGGCTACGTGGCCGCGCTGGGGCTGACCCTGTATCCGGCACAGGAGGAGGCGCTGTTCGAGATCCTGGCGGGCAAGCACGTGGTGCTGGCCACCCCGACCGGCTCGGGCAAGTCGCTCTGCGCCATCGCCTTCCTATTCAAGGCCCTGTGCGAGGGCAAGACCGGTTTCTATAGCTGCCCGGTCAAGGCCCTGGTCAACGAGAAGTTCTTCGACCTGTGCGCCTGCTTCGGCCCAGAGCGCGTGGGTTTGCTCACCGGCGACGCCTCGGTGAACCGCGGCGCGCCCATCCTGGTGGGCACGGCCGAGATCCTGTCCAACATGGCGCTGCGCCGGTCGCACCCAGCGGCCGACTACGTGGTGATGGACGAGTTCCACTACTACGGCGACCGCGAGCGCGGCATCGCCTGGCAAGTCCCGCTCGTGACCCTGCGCGAGGCCAGCTTTCTGCTCATGTCAGCCACCTTGGGCGACACCACGGCCATCGAACGCCAGGTGGCGGCCTTCACCGGCCGCGAGGTGGCGAGCGTGCGCGGCGCGGTCCGTCCTGTGCCGCTCGACTTCGAGTACCGGGACACCCAGCTGCACGAAACCATTGCCGACCTCATCAAGCTCAATCGCGCGCCCATCTATCTGGTGAACTTCACCCAGCGCGCAGCCGCCGAGGAAGTGCAAAACTTGATGAGCGTGGACGTGTGCAGCAAGGAGGAGAAAGAGGCCATCAAGACCGCCCTGCGCGACGAGCGCCTGGACAGCCCCTATGGCAAAGAGCTGCTGCGCTTTCTCCGCCACGGCATCGGCCTGCACCACGCCGGCCTGCTGCCGCGCTACCGCCGCCTGGTCGAGCGGCTGAGCCAGCGCGGCCTGCTCAAGGTGGTCAGCGGCACCGACACCCTGGGCGTCGGGGTCAACATCCCCATCCGCACGGTGCTGTTCACCCAACTGTGCAAGTTCGACGGACAGAAGGACGGCCTTCTCAGCGTGCGCGAGTTCAAGCAGATCGCCGGTCGGGCCGGCCGCAAGGGCTTTGACGAGCGCGGCTGGGTGGTGGCGCANNGATCGCCTGGCCGCGGGCACGCCCGAGCCGCTGGAGTCGCGCTTTGCCGTGAACCATGGGCTGCTGCTCACGTTGCTGCAGGGAGAAAAGGGCGACCCGCGGCGCGGGGGCGGCTACCGCAAGTTGCTGGAGGTGATCGCTGCGTGCCACGACAGCGACGTGATGAAGCACCGCCACCGCCGAACCGCCGCCGCCTGCTTCCGCACCCTGCGCCGGGCCGGGCTGCTCAGCCTGCTTGTCGACGAGAAAGCGCGTTGCCCGCAGGCGGTGGCCAGCCCCGAGTTGCAGCACGACTTCTCGATGCACCACACCCTGTCGCTTTACCTGGTCGACACCTTGCCGCTGCTAGATGCAACCGCGGAGACCCACGCCTTTGACGTGCTCTCGCTGGTCGAGTCCATTCTGGAAAATCCGCGGCCAGTGCTCTTCGCGCAGCTAGATCGGCTGAAGGGCGAGACCGTGGCAGCGCTGAAGGCCCAAGGCGTGGAGTACGAAGCGCGGATGGAGGAGCTGGAAAAACTGGAATGGCCCAAGCCCAACCGCGACTTCATCTACGAAACCTTCAACGCCTTTGCCGACAAGCATCCCTGGGTGGGCGAGGAGAACATCGCGCCGAAATCCGTGGCGCGCGAGATCCTGGAGCGCTTCTGCAGCTTCCACGATTACGTGCGCGACTACGGTCTGCAGCGCGCCGAGGGGGTTCTGCTGCGCTACTTGTCGGACGCCTACCGGACGTTCAACCAGTCGGTGCCGGCCGCCTTTCGCACCCCGGAGGTAGAGGACCTTCTGGCCAGTCTGGGTGGGCTGGTGCGCACGGTTGACTCCAGCCTGCTGGAGGAGTGGGAAGAGTTGCGCGCACCAGGCGAACCGTCCGCGCCGCGCGAGCCCGCCCGCGCCGCGCGCCCGCGCGATCCAGCCGCTGACCCACGCGCCTTTGCCGCCCGCATCCGGGCTGAGCTGCACCGCTTGCTGGGCGCCCTGGCCCGCCGCGACTGGGAGGAGGCCCTGGCCGCCCTGCGCGACAACCCGTCCAGCGACACACCGGAGTGGACCGCCGAGCGCCTGGCCGCCGAGCTTGAGCCCTACTTCCAGGAACACGGGCGGATCGAAGTCACGCCTGCCGCGCGCAATCCCCACAACACCGTCTTGACACCCGTCGGAGGGCGCCAGTGGGAAGCCCAGCAGCGCCTGATCGATCCCGAGGGCGACGAAGACTTCGCCATTTTCGTGCGCATCGACCTTTCCCAGCCGCTTGCACCCGGCCAGGAAAACGCGCCCCTCATCGAGCTGCTGCGCGTGGGGCGGTGAACTTGGGCATCAGTCCTACCGCTTTCAAGGTGACAACGTCGATCCATTTCCGCAACCCTCTCCCCCACGGGGCAGCTTGAGCGAGGCCTGACGGGGAAATCTGTGACCCCTTCTCCCCGGTCCGCCGGGGAGAAGGTTGGGATGAGGGGTCCGGCTTGACAAAGGAGCGAAGTTCCAAGCGAGCGGCCCCTCACCCGCCGACGCGGACGTCGGCGGCCTCTCCCCGTCGGGGACCGTCGGGGAGAGGCACGGATCTCGATTCGCCAGGTTCCATGCCATCACCCTGAACGGGGTGGGCGTCAATCCTCGTCGAAAAAGAGTGACTCGCGTTTGGAGAGGAAGTCGGACACCGCTTGTTTCGCCTGAGGCGACATCTGCAGGAAACGCAAGCCCATGCCCGGGTCCTCGACGCTCTGACTGAAGTATGTGCTGCGCACCCAACGGACCTCGGTGAGGATCTCAAAAGTTTCCTTCTGCCCGGGCAGGTTGAGAAAGACTTTGATGCGATCGCCGACCTCCCGAATCTGGTGGGTGGCCACGAAAACCCCGCCCCCACTCAGGTCTTGGGTGAGCCCAGTGTAGAAGTTGCTTTCGGTCTGCAGGCCGACCTCGACCTTCACCTGGTAGCGTGGGCTAACGCGTTTGTCTTCATCCGTGGCAGACAAGATTCATTCTTTCTACACTATCTGTGCGACCGGCAAAGCCGGACAGGGCACATTGTAGCACCACCCCATCCAGTCATCGACCGCAAGCGCCAGCACGCGGTTGAACGAGCCAGACGTCTAGGTTCTCCCGGGGGACAGGTGCCAGTGGTTCGAGAAATCCGACGACGAGAAGGATCGGCAAGATCCTGGTGCTGCCGTGGCACGAATTCCTGGAGCGGTTGTGGTCGGACGGATTTGCCCGATGATTCCAGGGAGTGTGGAGCCCGGGCATCATTCTCCGTGTAGGGGCGACCTGCGGTCGCCCCGCCGAGCGCAGGTTTCTATCCGCGCGGCGATGCCACCCGGCGCAGCCGATCGGCGAGACTGTCGCGGAAGGCGAGCAGCTCGTTGCGGTCGAGCGGCACGAGCATTCGAGGCAGCGGGTCGACGGGAAACTGCCCGAGAAGCCACGCCAGCACACCTGGGTCGAGGCCGGCATCCTTACGCAGAGCGAGCGCAAGGTCTCGCTCAGGCGGATAGCCCGCGCGATCGAGGAAAAGAAGGTCGACCAGATCACGTGGCTCGGACCTGGACAAGATGCAGGTGAGCTTGTTCGCGCGCAGATCCGCGAGAGACTCTACCGATACGCCCTCCACCGGATCGCCCGCTGCCTCGATTTGTGGCGATGGATCGAACACCAGATCCATCTCGAGCGCCGGCTGGGCCGGGCTGAGGGCCACGCGCACGAATGTCCCGGCATCGCGCCGCACGCTGATGTCGACGCCTGTCTCGGCGGCCACTTCAGGGAGCAGATTGACCATGTTGCGCAAAGCGTCCTGCGAACGAAAGAAAAGGTCCGCGTCGGCCGATAGCCGGTGGTGGAGATACACGCCGGCCAAGGCCGCGCCCCCGCCCAGAAGCGAGCCCACGTGCCGCTGGCACGCCTGCAGAACGCGCAGTTCGCGTGGCCCCACAATCCTGCTATCGAACGTCACCTGCATGGGCGCTAGCTGCGCTTTCCGTACGCCTCGGGTGGCGGCCAGACCGGGCAGGGCAGTTCGAGAAGAAACGCCCACATCGCGCGCGCGCGCCCGAGGTAGCGCGCCAGGCTGGGCCAGATCCGCCGAATATCGTCAGGCGTGGCAAACAGCCAGACATCGCGAGTGTTGGCTTCGCGAAGCAGAGCGCCCATCCAATAGGCACGGACCTCGGGCGAACGGTCGGCAAGGTGCGCGCGCAGATCCGCCACCGTGGCATCGGTCCACCACAGAAAATATGGCCGCGCGTTCCCGTCCAGCAGCGACGGCGAAGTAGGCGGAAGCGGCAGCTCTGACGGTAGCATGGCGCCCACACAGTATACGCAGGGCTTTCTGCGTGTGCGAGTCGCGGTCGAACAGAATTTTCTCCTTCGACAATCTCGTAGCGACGGCCGTCGTTCGGCAGGTACTGGTACTCCTGGCGGCTGGGGTTATGCTTCCTGTGAACCGTGGACTTGTTTCAGGAGCTGAAGAACCTCACGGCCGCGCTTGAGGCGGACGGCATAGACTACGCGCTCTGCGGCGGCGTGGCCCTGGCCATCCATGGCGTTCCCCGCGCGACCCAGGACATCGACCTTCTGCTCAGACCGGAGAATCTCGCACGGCTCCGCGACGCCATCCGCGGTTGCGGCTTCACCCTCGAATCTTTGCCCATGGACTTCGCCAGCGGGATCACGATTCAGCGCTTCACCAAGCTCGTCGATGGTCAGCCTCTCATGCTCGACGTCCTGCTGGTCAGCAGCGCCCTGGAGAACGTCTGGGCCTCCCGTCAGTGCGCCGAATACGAGGGCGGTCTGGTCCGCGTGGTGTCGAGGGAAGGGCTCATCACGCTCAAGCTGGCAGCGGCTCGACCGCAGGATCTGGTCGATGTGAAGCGGCTGCAAGAGGCCAGTCGTGGCTGACATGCACCGGGAAGCGGTTTCCGCCAGGCTGCGCGAGATGGCCCGCCTCCTCGCCCAGCGTGGCTTTGTCAGCAAGGGCGTGGACATGTCGAGCGCGGCTGTCAGCACGCGCTTGCGCTCGATGGCGTCCCTTTCAGACCTCTGTCGCCGCCTGGCCCCGATTGGGCAGCGTCTGCGGTGATCCGCTTCGGCCCTCGCCGCCGACTTCTCGGTTGTTTAGGGCCCCGTCCAGAGATCTGCTTTCCCCCGGCCGCGGCAGCGGCCGGATCGCCTCGCCCCGCGCAGCG
>PMBS01000254.1:7515-76653 GCA_003153015.1 Myxococcales bacterium | reverse complement strand
GGGCGACCTGAAGTGGGTCCGCGCAGTACGCCGAAGCGGCTTGGCCGACGTTTCCGGGCGGTTCCGGCAGCTGACGACGCCGTATCAAGCACGCGGGACAGTCTACTCCATCACGACCCGGTTGACGTCCCGTCAGTTCAGCCAGTGTCCGGCGTCCCCGGATTCGGACGGAGGAGTGCGGGATGGGGTTGGGGTGCCTTGCCCGCTGGGCTACGACGTCGTGGTCTATGCGCTGCTCGTCACATCTTTTCGCAGCACGTGCCTCGCTCGGTCCTGCCAAACTGTCGGAGTATTGCGGTTGTAGCGTGCCAACTTCTCGGAGGAATTTGGTAACCCCGCGAGAACACGACACCAGATCTCCGGTCTTGCTTCGGCACGGTTTGTGAAAGAGGGACATGGCGATGTGCCAAACGCCCGAAACACGAGTCCCCGCCGATAGAAAGGAGGTGCTGGGTTCCATGCGAGCACAAATCAACCCAAGAAAGGAGGTGCCGTCCGCGTAGGACGATCTTCTCCGTGGCGGCCCCAAGGTCTCCCGTCAAGACCCGTGTATAGGGGCCGCCACCCTGTTCGTCCTGACGAACATAGCAGCTGCGAACTCGCAAAAGCACAGACCGGCATACCTTGTCCCCGGTGAATTGACGACCGTGGGTGCGCGTGAGTAACTCGACTCCCCTTATCACGACACCCACCACACCGAACCCGAGAACCTCTTCACCCTGTCGCTGTGATCGCCAAGGTCGGCAGTCGCCCTCAGGAAAAGTCGCTACGCCGCATCCGCGCGGCGTGGCGGATATCCTCGCCGGTCAAGATGAAGATCACCCGTTCTGCCACGTTCGTGGCGTGATCTCCGATCCGCTCGACATATTTGGAGATGGCCTGAACGCGCGTAGCGCGGAAAATGTTTTCGGGACTCTCACGCATGCGGCTCAAGACGTCGTTGAAGATCTGCGTGTAGTAGGCGTCGACGACTTCGTCCTTGTCGATGACCCGACTGGCCGAGGCAACATCCTGGCTCTGTAGCGCTGCCAATGCCTCTGTCAACATCTCGCGCGCGGTGGTCAGCATCCGCATCAGATCCTCGTAGGGGGTCAGCGGCGGTTCGGACCCCAACTCCACGACCCGTCCCGCGATGCTGACGCCGAGATCCCCGATCCGCTCCAGATCTACCACCAACTTCAGCGCCGAAGTCAGAAGGCGCAGGTCGCCAGCCACCGGCTGCCGGCGCGCCAGGATCTGGAGACAAAGATGGTCTATCTCTAGTTCCATGGAGTCCGTCTCCTGGTCCCCGGCGATGATTCGATTGCCGAGCTCGGTGTCGTGTTCCAGCAGCGCCTTTCCGGCCGACTCTAGAACCTGGTCCACGTGTCGCCCCATATCGAGAATTCGCTGCCGTACCGACTCGAGCTCCATTTCGAACTCCTGGCTGGTGTGCTGGCGCAGGCTCATCCGAACCTCCCGGTGATGTATTCCTCGGTCTGCGATTGGGCGGGCTTGGTGAACAGCTTGTTGGTGTCGCCGAACTCAACCAGGCGGCCGAGATACATGAACGCCGTGTAGTCCGAGACGCGCGCCGCTTGCTGCATATTGTGGGTGACGATCACAATCGTGTAGTCCTTCTTCAGTTCCGTGATGAGCTGCTCGATCTTCTGGGTTGAGATGGGGTCGAGCGCGGAGGCCGGCTCGTCGAGCAGCAGCACGTCCGGCTTCACCGCCACCGCGCGCGCAATGCAAAGCCGCTGCTGCTGACCGCCCGACAGAGCGGTTCCATCCTGGCGCAGCTTGTCCTTCACCTCGTCCCACAGCGCGGCCTTCTCCAGCGCCCATTGTACTCGCGCGTCCATGTCGGAGCGCGAGAGACGCTCGTAGAGATGGACTCCGAAGCTGATGTTGTCTTGCACCGACATAGGGAACGGCGTCGCCTTCTGAAACACCATTCCCACCTTGGCCCGCAGCAGGTTGACGTCGTCCGCGCGCTCGAGCAGGTTGCGGCCGCCGATCATGATCTTTCCCGTGGCGCGCTGCCCGGGATACAGTTCGTAGATACGGTTCAAGGTCCGCAGCAGGGTGGACTTGCCACAGCCGGACGGGCCAATGAACGCGGTGATCTGGCGGTCGTGGATGTCCATGTCCACGTCGTACAACGCCTGGTATTTTCCGTAGAAGAAGCTCAGGGTGCGAATCTGCACCTTCGGGGTCACCGCGGGCGCGGCCTTCTTGGCGGGGATGCTGGCCGCCGGGTGCAGCGAGACCCCGGAGAGCGCTGGTGCCGGCGCTTGGTTGCTCGTGGAAGAAGAGCTTGATGATTCCATGGGCCACCTCACGATCTGGTGCACTTCAGGAGCATCCTGGCGGCGATGTTGATGACGAGGATGGTGACGGTTATGAGCAGCGNNGCGGTTTCGCCGCTCACCCGCGCCATCCCGAGCAGAACGCCGGTCGCGATCCCCGGCAGGGCGCTACGATACACAATGACGATGGTGACCTTCCAGCTCGGCGCTCCCAGCGCTGCCGCCGCCTCACGCAGGCCGTCGGGAACCAGGCGCATCATGTTCTCGGTGGTCCGCACCACCACCGGCAAGACGATCAGCGCCAGGGCCACCGCGCCCGCCCACCCGGAAAAGTGCCCGGCTCGCAAAACGATGAGGCCATAAATGAAGACACCAATGATGATGGACGGGGCACTCAGCAAGATGTCATTGACGAACCGGACAATCGCTCCCAGACGCGATGTCCGACCAAACTCCGCCAGATAGGTCGCGGCGAGAATGCCTGCCGGCGCACCGATTCCCACGCCCGCCACCGTGAGAATCACACTCCCCACGATGGTGTTCGCCAGCCCTCCGTTCGCTCCCGGAGGCGGCGTGGATTCCAGAAACAGCCTGGGACTAATCCATTGCAGCCCGTTGCTGAAAAGCGTCCACAACAACCAGAAGAGCCAGAACAGCCCGAAGACGGTCGCAAGGATCGACAGCGTCAGGCCGACCCAATTCACAATTCGACGGCGTACGTAGAGGTTCAAGTCCTCTCCCCCTCGCGCGCTCGCATCTTCATCAGCAGCAAGCGCGAACCGGTGAGGACGATCAGGGTCAGCACAAAGAGCACAAGCCCCAACGCGAGCAGCGACGATGTGTAAAGTGGCGTGACTGCCTCAGTGAACTCATTGGCCAAGGTCGACGATATGGTGTTGCCTGGCATGAAGAGCGACAGGTGAATGTCGTGGGCGTTACCGATGACGAACGTGACGGCCATGGTCTCGCCCAGGGCCCGGCCTAGGCCCAACATGATGCCGCCAATGACCCCCACGCGGGTGTAGGGCAAGATCACGCGCCACACGACCTCCCAGGTCGTGCAGCCAAGTGCATAGGCGGATTCGCGCAAAGACGCGGGCACGGTCTCGAACACGTCACGCATCACCGCCGCCATGAAGGGAATAATCATGATGGCCAAAATGAGCCCGGCGGTGAGCATGCCAATCCCCATGGGCGGGCCTTCGAAAAGCAGACCCAGGATCGGCCACGACCCGATGTGTTCTGTCAGCCAAGGTTGCAGGTGTGCCGCAAACGCCGGCGCGAACACGAACAGGCCCCACATGCCGTAGATGATGCTGGGAATGGCTGCCAGAAGCTCGATGGCTACACCGATGGGCCGCTTCAGCCAGCGCGGTGCGAGTTCAGTGATCACCAGGGCAATCCCGAAGCTGACCGGAACGCCCACCAGCAGCGCGATCAGCGAGGTGATCACGGTGCCGTACAGCGGGGCCAGTGCCCCAAACTGGCCGGTGACCGGGTTCCATTCCTTGCTGGCAAGGAACTTCGGTCCGAAGGTCCTCAGGGCTGGCCACGATCCTACGAGAAGGGTGACCAGCATCCCAAAGACGGAAAGCAAGACCAGCAGCGCGAAGAATCCGGTCAGTCCGCGAAAGAACCGATCGGCAGGCGAGCGCAAGCGAACTCCCGCGGCCAATGGGCCGACCGATTCGGGAGGCTCGCTCTGGCTTTCCTGCGTCGCTGCGCCGACCGAGCTCACGATGCCACTAGCCGATTCGCTTGGGGACGTCTGCCCTACTTCTTGCTGGCCGGCCAGAGCTTCTGGCCGCCGGCGTCCTTCAGATCCTTTTCCCAGGTCTTCTCGACCAGGTCCACCACGCTCGCCGGCATCGGGATGTAGCCGAGCTCCTTTGCCGCCGCGCCGCCGTTGCGGTAGCCCCAATCGAAGAAGCGCAGCACCGCCCGACCGGTATCAGCGTCCTTCTGTTGGCGGTGAACCAGAACAAAGGAGGCGCCCGTGATGGGCCACGAGGCAGCGCCCGCCTGATCGGTGAGAACCATGTAGAAGCTGCGAGCGTGTGTCCAGTCAGCGCCCTTGGCAGCGGCCTGCACACTGTCATCCGTGGGATCGACGAACCTGCCGTCGTGGTTCCTGAGCTTGGCGTGGGCCATGTGATTCTGGATGGCATAGGCCGATTCGACATAGCCAATGGCGCCGTTGATGCGCTGAACATATGAGGCTACGCCCTGGTTTCCCTTGCCCCCTACACCAGTCGGCCAGGCAACCGATTTGTCGCTGCCGACCGCCTTGGACCATTCGGGGCTGACCTTGGCCAGATAGTTCGTGAAGATCCAGGTCGTACCGGAGCCGTCCGACCGGTGCACCACGGTCACCGCCGTGTCGGGCAGCTTGAGACCAGGGTTGCTCTGCACCAGCCGTGGGTCATTCCACTTCTTGATCTTGCCCAGGAAAATGTCCGCCAGCACATCCGGCGCCAGCTTCAATTCGCCCGCTTTGATGCCGGCGACATTGATCACCGGAACCACCCCACCCATGACCACCGGAAACTGGATCAGGCCGGCCTTGTCCAAATCCTCGGGTGTCAGCGGCGCATCGGAAGCACCGAAATCAACCGTCCCTTCGGTGATCTGTTTGATACCGCCGCCCGATCCGATGGCCTGGTAGTTCAACTTGATGTGCGTCTCTTTCGCGTATGTGTCGGCCCACTTCGAGTAGACCGGGTAGGGGAACGTCGCTCCGGCACCAGAGATGGTGCTCGCTTCGCCCGCAAGCGCTCCTCCACTCAGCAGTGTCAAGCCGAAGGCGGCGGCGAGCAGTCCTATGGATTCTAGCTTGATCATGCGGCTACCCTTTCGTGCGTCTTGAAATACGAGGCGGGAGACGTCCCACCTTCCGCTCAGCAGTCTGGGTCTTCGAGGTTCAAGCGGATGTGCCAGTTACGTTACAAATCAAAGGATCCCGGCCTGCGTCGTGGAGTTGGCGCAAGACTTGAATCTCGCTACGGATCCTGTCCCGTGCCGCCGCATGCGCGGACTGTGCTCGGCCAGATGAGCGTCCGCGACGCCTTCGTCCGCGGTGGCCCGCCAAGAGCGGATCTGGACTCCCGGCCTTCGGGATTGCATCTGGAGGCGACCCGGCGGACCATGGATGCGTGCGAACGCTCTTTGTTCTCCGGCACTCGAAGTCTGGCCACGACGAGCCCGTCCCGGACGAGCAGCGCAGGCTCACCTCGCGCGGCCGAAAGGACGCTCGCCGCATGGGCGAACTCGCCCGCGAAAAGAATCTGCTCCCCGAGCGCGTGCTCTGCTCGACCGCGACGCGCGCGCGAGAAACGATCAAGCTCTTCGCCCAAGGCGCAAAGCTCGACGCGCCCGTCGATTTTCTGGATGCGCTCTATCTCGCCGAGCCGGCCGCGATCCTTCGCGAGATTCGCTCGCACGCAAGGTCGTCCGAGCGGGTGATGGTAGTGGGGCACAATCCCGGCCTCGAGAACTTGGTCTCGACCTTGACGGGTGAGCGCGTCGAGCTCGCGACAACCGCGCTCGCGGAATGCATCTTGCCCGTCGACCGCTGGTCCAATCTCAATCTCAAAACGGTCAGTACCCTGCGCTCGATCCTTAGCCCGAGGGACCGAACTTGAACCGACGACATCCTTGCTGACGCGCTGGATGCCGTCGACACGCAGACTAAGGTGCAGGGGCGGACTCGGGGACTTTCACCGCGGGCTGCGCCACCTCCAAGTGGAACCCGAACTGGAATTGAACCAGGCCCGTGCTCCCAATCAGTTGGCACGGCGGCTCGCCAAAGGGCTGCGCCTTTTGGAAGGTTTCCTCGGCGAGTTCGTCGAGAAATTCGAGGCCCGACGAGCGTTCGATTGTGATCTGATCCAGCGAACCGTCGGCCCGCAGGCACACGTGCAAGAGAGTGGTCCGGTCCTGGTAACCGTAGAGTGTGCCATCGGGATCGCGGCGCCGGTACTCCTCGACTGGCTTCCAGTGCGCTTTCACCTTCGTTTTCACCCGATTGAAGAAAATGGCGAACTTCCATCGCTTTGCATTGAGAACCGCCTCTCCGTTCTCTCCTGAGGTGGAGTCGATACGGGAAGGCGTTTCAGCAGTGGGCTTTTCGGTGCAGCGTGGTGGTCTCGCGACCGGCGCCTGGACGGCAGCGCAGGCCGCGGCTTGCACCACCAAGCCCATTGCGAAGTATGCCCTTGATCCGTTCATGGCGTGATCTTCCACACCTATGCGCTAGGACAGTATCGTCGATTGGCCTGTCTTCGCCGTCGCTAGCTCCTCGATTTCGGCCTGGACGCCCTTGAGGCTTTGGCCGAATTCACCAACCTCGTCGTTGCCGGCGATCTCGATGGCCAAGCCAGCAATTTTACCTTTCGCCAACTTGTCCGATATCACCTTGAGACAACCAAGCCGCGACGTCACGTTGTGGACCACGAGCAGGCCGGCGACGGTGAGGAGCAGCAAGGAGCCTCCTGCAATCGCAAGGGCGAGGATCTGCTTGTGCGCCGCGACCGCCTGCTGTGCCTTCACCGACCGCTCGGTTTGCGCTGCCAGCCGCGCCACGACCTGGTCGAACAGGTTGGTCGGCTGTCGATCCATGCCACGTACCATCTTGTCTGCCGCTTTGAAATCGAAGCCGCTTCCGACATACGTGTCGTACGCCTCCTGGTACTTCTTGCCGAGAGCGTCGTGCTGGACGACGAATTCGGCAAGAAGCTGACTTGCCGCCGGGTCTTTGAGCTGTTTGCTGAGTGCGACGGAATTCTCATGAACCCTCGCCTCGGCTTCGTGGAATTGCCTGCTGTACTTCGCCAGGTCTTGCGGATTGTGGCCGCGCAACAGGATGTCCTTCCACTCTTGCACCTGCTTCTTGAAGTCGACCTGCGTGACGCGAGCCAAGTCAGCCTGCTTGACGGAGGTCTTCAACAGTTCATCGTAGCTGGCAACCAAGGCCCGGGTCTGCCCGATCAAAGCGTCAGCCAGTCCTACGAAAAGCGCGACGACGCCAGCCAGGAACAGGGTCAGCTTGAGCGAAATCTTCACACCGATCACCTCTTAGAGGGTCCCGTCGACCATTCTGCGCCCGCTCCGTATCGCAGAGCGCGCCACTACTGGCGGTTGCTGTGAAACCATGACGGGATGATACAGACGTTCAGGCGACAGGCAACCGCGCCCCTCAACGGGCCTCAACGGGTCTTGATCACCCAGCATGTGCGGCCAGCCACCTGACCGAGACCAGAACCATCACCGACGGGTCGCTGTCCGGACGCGCTTGCTGGTGGTGTCGCTGGCTTCGCCGAGCCTGCTACGGGCTGCGAGGGTGCAGGCTGCGACGCTGTCGGGGCGGCCGGATCTGAACCGACGACATCCTGCACCCAAAACAAAGCCCCGGACCCGGTGGTCCGAGGCTTTGTCTACTGATATGGGAACCCTGAGAGGGCTCCCATACCCTCCGGCCCCCCGGCGCCCCACCTGCCACCTCCTCCCCGCTCGCTTCGCTCGGCTTCGCGCGATGGTGCGCCGCCGGCAAAGCCGGCGGGCTCCCCACGCGACTACAGTGCTGACTAGAATCGGGTGGCCGCGAGGCTACCCGCGTGATTCAAAACGGCCCACACGGTGTTGGTGTCGGGATCCACGCCGTAGGTGCCGAGCGGGACAATGAGGACGTAGTCGACATATTCCATGTCGGACAAATGGGCGAACCCTCGCCGGAACGAAAAGCGACTTGAACCTCCTACCTGCATCGAGCGGACGGCGCACTATCGCGACCGCGGGTAGACTCCTGCGTATGTGGTTCCATCGGCCGGGCTCTCGAGCCCACACGGTCTTTGCGTTCTTCGTTCTCGTAAGCGCTTGCAAGAAAGGCGCGCCGCCGCCGCCCGCGGCCCGGGCCGAGCTGCCACCGCGCGAGGTAAGCAGGGATTCGCCGCTGTTCTTTACCTACGTCGAACCGAGCGGAATGTTCGCCACGACCGACAGCGCCGAGAAGGTGCCCGAAGCGGTCCGGCGACTGGTGCGGATCATGGGCCGGGCCAAAGGCGAGGCCCAGCGACGGAACAATTCCAATGTCGAGGTCATCGACCTGCGCGAATTGCTCGCCAAGGGAAAGACACAGCCGCGGGTGATGTTGCGCGAGGCATTCGAGACCGGCGCGCTGGCCCAGTTGCCATCCGGCGATTCCTGCCGGCTTGCGGGTCCGCACCGCCCGCCTTTGCCCGCCCAGCCCGAACGGGCTGGGCCTTCGGGCGAGCCGCCCATCGTGATCCTGTACGGCACGTCGTGGTGCGAGGCCTGCGAGGCGGCGCGCCGGTACCTGGTCACCAATCTCATACCCTTCATCGCCAAAGACATCGAGAATGACCCTTCCGCTGCTCGCGAGTTGCAACAGAAAGCCTCGCGTTTCGGAATTCCGGCTGACCGGGTGCCCATCCTCGACGTGCGCGGTCGCTTGCTGGTCGGATATGACGGGACGCGACTGGATGGATTTCTGGCCGACTGGTAGAGCGCCGCAAAAATGAATGCGGCCCTGGCAGCGGTGAAGGCGCCAGGGCCGCGTTGGATTTCTAGGCTCGCTGCTGCTGCTGGTTAGAACCGACCTGCGGCGAAGCGCCCGGCGTGATTAACCACGGCCCACACGGTATTGGTGTCGGGGTCGACGCCGTAGGTGCCGAGGGTGTAGCGCGCGTTCCAGGGGCCGAACACGAAGTTCGGTGCTCCACCCACGTTCTGCGCGACCGCGCCGGTCAGGTTGCCCGCGCTGTCCACGGCGGCCAAGCCGAAGTTGCCACTGACCAGCGTGGCATCACTGACGCTGTTGCGGTCAAAGGACATCGACAGGGCGATCGTGTCGCCACTGCTGCTGCCAATATCCGTCGTGCCCCACAAGGACAGGATGGCGCTCGAGGTGGCGCAGGTGGCGGCGTCCCAACCGATGTCCACGGCATGGGTAAGCTTGCGGCTTATGTAATCCATCGCCGTGCTGGTATTGGTGCCGGCGAGAAACTGCGCCGTGGTGCCGGAGAAGGTGAACGGCGTGGTGGGATAGGAAGCTCCCTCAGCAACCAGGAACTCGGCTCCGTTCTGGCTGTAGCCGAAGGTTTGCTTCTTGGCGAAGGTGAGGACCGGAGTGATGTTGATAGGATAGCTGGCATTTCCGGCACCCATCGGATAGCTGGCGTCCGACTTCCAGTTGCCGTGGCTGTCGGAGTAGAAGTCCACCGTCACGTTCGGCCCATCCACCGTGAAGATGTAGTAGCCGACCGTGTACAGCTCTTGCGCCACAGGGGTCTCGCGCACCTTCTGCCCGAACCAGTTCGCGCCCGAGACGGCCGATGGCGTGTAGAACTTGCTGCTGTCCGAGGCGCCGATGATCTCGTGCACGCTCGACAGTCCATCGGGGCTCGCCATGATCGAATGCTGGTTCATGTGGTCGTGGCCGGCCAGGAAGTACTTGACGTTGTTGCTCTGCAGGCTGGCGTAGAAGGCGTTCTGCATGTCCGGGTTGGCGTTGGTGTAGCCCTGGAACATGGTGTCCTGGTGGCTCTCCGCCATGAGCGGCTGGTGGGACAACACGAAGGCATGGTCGGTGCCGCGCGTGGTCTTGTCGAGCCGGCTGTTGATCCACGGTTGCTGCTGCGCGACCGAGTAGCCGTAGGAGTATCCCGCCGCGGAGATATCGATGCTCGGCGTGGCCCAGGTATCGAGGATCACGAAGCGGGCGTTGTTGTAGTCGAACGAGTAGGTCATGCCGTCGAGCTCGGTGCTGAGCGAAGTCGGGCTGCTGAAGTTCGTGGCGCCGAAGGTGTTGCTCAGGCCACGCGTCTGCGGGTAGCTCGTCTGGAACACCGGGATGGCGAAGCTATTGGCCGTGCCGTAGGTTTCGTGGTTACCGCGCATCGGGTAGAAGCCGATGCCAGCGTCGTAGAGCGGCTGAGCGGCCTGGGCGCGCACGATCTCGTCGGCGTCGTTGCCGGTGTCGGCGAGGTCACCCACCTGGATGACGAACTTGACGCCCGCCTGGATGAAGATCGGGTTGAGCTGATTGATGATCGACACCGACACGGTGGTCGGGTTCTGACCCGCTGGATCCGCAGTCGTCCACTGCGTATCCGACATCATTCCGAATTTCCATGCCGTCGAAGCAGGCGGCGTGCAGGCCGTGGTTACGGCCGCGGTGTGCGCGGAGAAGTCGTACTGCTTGCTGGCGCCCACCGCGTCGGTCACCACCACGGAAACCACCACATCGCTGGACGCGGTGGCAGGCGCGGTCAGGGTCACCTGCGAGGTGGTGCCGGTGTCGGACTGTCCGGAGAGCGTGCCCCCCGTTGTCGACCACACGAAGGTCATGGTGCTGGCCTGCGGGTCCATCGCCTCTACCGAGAACAGAACCGTGCTGGACGGATCAACGACCGAGGCTGATTGCGCAGCGTCGACGATGGCCGGAGCGATGATGGAAGCAGGCGCTCCCACCGGGAGATACATCGTGCCGTGGGCGGATCCGCCGTGCCCATCGCTTACCGCGACGTCGAATTCGCAGTACCCGTCCGGGGCGGAGGCCGGCAGAATGAACATGGTGGTGGCGGAGGTGGCGTTGGTGAAGCTGCCCGAGGTGCAGGTAGTGCCGGTGCTCCACAGGTAGCTGAGCGTGTCGCCATCCGAATCGCTGGCCGTCACCGACAGGGATACGGGTGCGCCGAGGGCAATCCAGCCGGGCGTGGCAAGGACATCCGTCACTACGGGCCAGTTGTTGAACGTGACATTGACGTCGGCCTGACCCTTGCCATTGGAGTTGGATACGTGAATCACGATGGAGGCGGATGTGGTGGCGCCGTGATCATCCTGCACCTGAATGGCAAGCGTCACGTCACCCTCGGTGGAAGGCGCGGTCCAGGCGGTGGTGGTTGCGGTGGGGGCGGAGAAGCTGCCGCTGGCGGGGTTGGCCGACCAGGCAAAGGTGATGGTGTCGCTGGGCTGGTCATCATGGGCCGTGACCTTGGCGGTGATGGTTTCGCCCGGAGCGATGTTGGTAGATGACACGACAAGAGAATCGATGACCGGGACCGTGTTCACGAAGGGAGCAGGCGGTTGGACGGGTTGGGCGGTGATCACAACCGTGGTCACGTGATTGTGCAGAATGGCTACGTTGGTAGCTTGTCCGACGTATGCGACGACGTCGCTGGTATCGGTGGCACTGACCGTGAACGTGTAGTTGCTGCCAACCGGCAGCGAAGAAATCAGGGCGCCGTAGCTGCCACCCGAACCCTGGGCGGAGAGAATCACGGGTTTCGGGTTGGGCAGAGCAGGACCGGTGATCGTGACGGTGACCTGGCCGAGCGGCACGGAGCTGAGCGGTTGGACGCTCACCTCGGCTGACCCCGTGCTGACCGAGGGTTGGTTGTCCTGGCCACACGCCGAGAGCGCCGCGGCGATGGCGAGCGCCCCGAGGGGCAACAAGGCGGAACGATGAGAGCGAAGTTGCAACATGGTAATCCTCCGGTGGAAATAGCGAACCGGGCGCAGCCTATGCCTCCATCCGCGCCCCGCACGCGACGACTACGCAAAGAAAGAGAAAACGCTAGCGGCCAAGTTGTGACAATTGCGACAACTGGGTGTCGTGGGGTTGCCGCGCAGCGAGGACTGTCTCAGGTCGTGGGCGTTAATCTGCGGCGCTCGACGTGGCCAGCGACGTCAGACTAGGGAGAGTCACCGCCCCCGCATGGTATGCGGGTTCGAATCCTCGCCGGGCAACAACAGGGAAACGACCGGCGGCGTGGAGCCGTCGATGGCCGAGGCTGTGAAGGTGTAGCCGGCGCCCACCGGGAGGTCGCCTGCCAGCCCGTAGAACTGGTTGCCGGAATGGACTAGGGGAATCGCCAGCGGCACCGGCAGCACCGAACCCGCCACCGTGACAATCACCGAAGTTACATCGCTGGTCCGCACGGCCTGTACCGTGACGTTCGCCGCTCCCGTGTCATTCGGTGTCGGCCTGGCGCAGCTCACAGATGTTGCCACCGCAGCCGCACCTAGCGCCAACGCTCTCAGCCAGAAATGGTCAATGGGATGCACGAGTCTCAGGCCGGCATTCTCCTGTGCCGCGCGTGGATAATCCCTGTTTAGCGGTTCGCGTCTGTTACGCTTGTGTTACGCCTTCAGGCCCTGAGTTGTCACAATTCGTTCACTTGGCAGGGTCTAGCAAATCCCGTCCGCGGCGATCGACGACCTCAGGGCGTGACGTCGAGATCGTAGCCGGCGAAATCCGTTCCGCCACGGCTGTCGTGTAGCACCACCCACAGGTGAACCGGCCCCGGAGCGCCGGGCGTCCAAGTATTCTCGGCGAAGAGGGTTTCAAATTCTGATTCGCTGCGCCCGGTGATGTCGTGTTCAAATGACCCCGCCGTCGCGTACCAAGAAACCCGCATGGCTTCGTAGTGATTGGGAAGTGTGCGAGTGAGTACATCCCAGGCGGGGTAGTTTTCCACCGACTCGGCAGGCCAGCTAACCGTCAACGAGACCGTCTGCCCAGCCGCAACCGGGAACGCCGCGCCTCCGGCCGAAATCGGAGGAACCTCGACCGGATCAGCACCGGGCTGCTGCAGGGTTAGCGAGGCAATCACCGGGTTTTGGTTGGGCGTGTAGTCCTTGCCGTACTGGTATACATACTGGCCCGGCGCATTGGCTAGGCCGCAGTAGATGCGCTGTAGCTGGAAGCCGATCACGGAATCTTCGGTGGCCATCCCCGCGCGACGCAATTCCTCCGGAACTGACAGACTCACCCGCACCGGCAAGTAGTACCCACCGGTGACGTCGGGATCCCGCGGCCGGATGGGTGGCTGGCCCTCTGGGGATTGCGGTATCTGCGGACCAAACAGGGTGCACGAGTCTAACGGGGCGGGTGCAGAGTAGGTATCGGGCGAGTCCCCGGCTGTGCCGGGCAAGGCATTTTCGTCCAGGCAGGCGGCACTCACCGAGTTGCTCTCGGTCGGTGGCTTGGGCCTGTTGCAGATGGACCAGAGCAGAGGTGAGGTTATGTCAGCGTTGGGCGCGGGGACGCGACCGCCCATGTCCACGGCCAACGCCTCGTAGTGGACGGTCGGATCCGCGGCCTTGGGATCGACCTCAGCAGGCTCGCCTTTCACAGCCAGGATCGCGGGCCCGCTGATCAGAGAAATGGGCGGCCCCACCTGCGGCTTGCAGGCAGCAAGCAGAACCAACAGAACCATGGCTCCGATGTTTGCCCGTTTCATCAGAACTCCATTCGCATGCCAACCACCGCCAGAACCGGCAACCCCGTGATGTAGCTGCGCTGGCTGTAGTCGGCACTGTAGATGATTTCCTCGGGGTTCTTCCGATTGGTCACATTCTGCACGTCGGCGAAGACGTTGAACTTGAGACGCCGAAGCACGAAGGCCTTCTCCAGCCGAACGTCGAGCGAGTAGAATCCGGGAAGGCGAATCGAGTTCTGCGCCCCGAAGATGGGCTCGTACTGCTGAGACGTAGCATTGAAGTAGGCTCCTACGACCAGCGTTCGCGGCGCGCCCGTGGTGTAGCGAAAGCGCGCGCCGGCCAGAAAACCGCGGGTGATCTCGTAGCTGGCCAGCAGCGCGAGTACATGGGTCTGGTCGTAGTCAAACAGGCGCCAGTTGCTCGTCGGTCGATCCTTGCGCTCGCTGCGGATGAGCGAATAGGTGAACCAGCCGAAGAACCCCTTGGCCAGCTCCTGCCGCAATAGCGCCTGCCCGCCATAGCTGTGGCCGATGCCAGTCTGCTGCAGGGACTGGCCCACTGGCGGCGACGGCAATCCGCTGCGCGCCACCAGGTCGTAAAGACGCTTGTAGAATCCCACGACCTCGAAGACCAGGGTTCCCGTCAGCTTGTAAGAACCGCCTCCACTGGCGTGAATCGCGGACGAGCTTGACAGATTCGGATTGCCGAAGACCGGACTCAGATCCTCGACCGTAGGTGGCTGGCCGTAGATGCCGGCGCCTGCCGTGAAGGTCAGCTTGTGGGTGGCCCGGTAGGCAGCCGACAGTCTTGGATTGGGCATCCAGCTCAGTGGTCCGAATGAAGGATTCCGGGCTAGATCCATTCGCCGGTACCCGATGTCCGGCGCCTGATAGCTGTGGGGCAGCCGCAGGCTACCATCGATCACCGTGGGCTCGAACCGGAATCCCGGGGTCAGAGTCAGGCGGCCGATATTGATCTCCGCGAAGACGTAGGCCGCGGCTGACAGCAGATTGACCTTCCAGCGATCGGACGCAAGATCGGTCCCCGGCGACTGGCCGAAGACGGTGACGTCACCCTCGCGGGCCGGCAACTCCAGGGACCCAACCCGGTCAGAGGTGCTGCTGCGCCCCTGGAAATCCAGGCCCGTGGAAAGAATGATCTTGCCCGTGACCCGCCGTCGGTACGAGGCGCGCAGCGCGTACTGCCAGGTGGTGGTGTCGAGCAGGAGGGGGGTGCCGCCGAAACTCCACTGCTGCTGGTTCTGGTCGTAGCCCAAGGATGGCGTGACGGCAATGCTGGAACCGTCCGCAAACAGGCGCGTGTAGCGCACCATGAAGCGCCGGTAGAGCAGATTCTGGTCCTGTTTCTTGTATTCCAATGGATCCGATGAAGGAACGGTACGGGTCAGGTGATCGTCGGAAGCCAGGAAGGTCGCGGAGAGTTCCTCGTCCTTGCCCAGGGTGGCCGAGACCCGCGCTTGATAGTCGTCGTAGCGAGGAATGGGGAAGAAATCGCCCACGTCCTTGGACACCGCCGCCTTGAGGGTTTGGTCGAGATAGCCCTGGCGGCCAGACACGGCCACCCGAAGATTGGGCGTGATGGCGGCCCTGACCATGCCGGAGACGTCCATCACATCCGCGGCCAGGTAGCCGTGCACGCCCTCGTGCCCGGGGTCCAGCAGGTCGATGCGCACCAACCCGCCCAGGCCACGGCCGTAGTCGGCCCCGAACGAGCCGGGCGACAGGTCGATGGAACGCACTAGATCCGCGTTGATGGTCGAACGCATGCCGCCCACGTGGTACAGCACCGGAATCTCCACCCCGTCGACGTTGACTCGCGTGTCCTGCGGTGCCGATCCCCACACGATGAGTGCACCCGAGCCGAAGGCCGAGCGGCCCACGCCGGGCAAATTCTGCACCACCTTGAGCGTGTCGCCCTGGGTGCCGGGGACGCGCTTGGCCTCTTCGGTGCGCACCCGTGTCTCAACCACTTCCTTCTTGATACGCGGCGCGCGTACCACTGCTTCTTCGTCCACGTCGGCTTCTTTGGCCTCGACCATGTACTTGACCGACTTCTTCTTGCCTTTGGTGATGACCTCTTCTGTCTTGATGGTCACCAGCTCGCGCGATGACAGCTCGATCACGTGCGGGCCCGGTGGCACGTCGGTGAAGGCAAAAGCACCATCCTGGTCGGTGGACGCGTCGACCCCCAAATCCACGATTCTGACCTTCACCCCGCGTGAGGGAGCCTTGCTGAACCGATCCAGGACCACGCCTTCCAGGTTGACCTGCAGGCCTACCGGCACCAGCACTTCCTTGACCACGAACTTGTACGCGTACTGGATTTTCACCGGCACCGGCGTTCCGTCCAGCGTGGCGGGCTCGAACTCGAACTGCCGGGCCGCGGCCACTGCCGCCGCGTCGAAATCGGGACCGGCGGGTACCACCACCTCCACGTTTCCCACCCGTCCGCTGTCCTCCACCTCGATGGACAGCACCACCTTGGCGCCTGCGCCGACGGCGCGCTTGTCTTCAGGGTAGACCGCTTCGACGAACTTCAGCAGCTTGGGCGGATGCAAGCCCTTGCCGGGCTCCCCCGCCTCGCCCGGCGGAGACTCGCCCCGCGCTGCCAGGGAAATCCCTGCCGCAAGAAACCAGGTGGCGGCAACTGCGAGAAGACGCATGCTTGCGGAACCTACGGGTAGTCGAACTCGAAGGCGGTCAGGCCGGCGCCCGCGGTCGGAGCCTCGCGGGTGGAGGCATCGGTGAGCACGCCCGAGGCCTCGCCCACGGTTCCCTGCGGGGAGTAGGCAAGGGCGTGCCAGGCGGCCGACACCTGCCCGCACAATGAAAAGGCATCCACCCGCACGATGTAGTGGCCGGAGGGCGGCTGCCCTGTCCACACCACGTTCTCGCGATCGCGCCCATCGATCTGGCAATCCTCGTTGGAATCGAAATCCAGGTTGCCATCCACGCCGCCATCCGGGAGGTTGGGTTCCGCGCTGCGCTGCTTGGCCCAGACAATGACGAAACCCGCCCTATTATTGGCGGGGATCGGGGTCTGCACGTGCAGATCCAGATCGACTGGCGCGTCCCAGTCGAGAGACACGACCAATGCGCCCTTGGGCCCCAGCGCGTCCATAATCAGCGGCTGAACCCTCGCCGACCCGAAGTTCCCCGCATCGTCAACCGCACGATAGGACAGGGGAAGCGTCCACGTGCCATCTTGGTTGTCCTGCAGCAGCGGGCTACTTGCCAGCGCGGGCGACAACGAGAGGCTGGCGGTGAAGTTGAAGTACTGCGGATCCAATGGATTGTCCGGGCTCAGGGCTGGCACCAGCCAATAGGCATCGTCCCCGGCCACGCCCAGCGCAACCGCGTGGGCGTCAGCCTCAACCGTCCCCTTGATCGACTTGTTGCTCTCACCGGGAAAGATCGTGTAGTCCCGGGGTGACAGAGTCGCTTGGGCCGAGATGGTATCGGTTGGCCCTGCAATGGAACCACGCATCGCCTGGCCGCCTTGCACCCGTATCACCGAGGTCAAACCCGAAAACGAGTCCGAAGACCACTGACAAGCGGGTGCCGACAAAGCGCACAGAGACCAGACCGCCAGCAGACCGCTGATTACGCTCCTCATCAGAAACTCACCTCGCCACGAATGAGCAGGGCGTTGTCGCCCAGATTGGCAGGCATGCCTGATGTGTTGATGCCCAGATGGTTCTGGTTGCGGTCGTACTCGACAATCAACCTGCCCCAGGGCGCCACGCAGGCCGCGGCCACGGCCAAAGTGGAGTAGGTCACGTCGGTGGGGACAGGGTTGCCCTTGGCTATCTTGTTCGAGTCTTGATCAGGGTTGTAGTAGTCGTATCGGACACCCAGCCGCCAGCGCCCGAATTCCTGGATCAAGGCCAGGTAGTAGCCGAGCTCGCGCATGCTTCGGCCCAAGGTTCCCTGTGGATCGGCGGGAGACACTCCGCGATCCAGATCGTTGGCCAGAAAGAACTCCGCCTCCAGACTCGTCTTCAGTTGGTGCGGCAAACGCAGCGACAGGGCCAGATCCGCCCCGAATGCGAAACGGGTGTAGTTGGACGACGTCCCCGCTGCCACGCCGGGAACTCCGTTCACCTCCCCTGCGCCAACGTTGACGATACCGTCGTCGTTCGAATCATTCCATTGCAGCGTCGGTTTGGTCGCGGTCGTTCCCGGGTGGAATCCCGTGCCGCGCAGCCCGGATACCCCGCCCGCAAAATCGATCCGACCCCGCGAGTCCTCGACCCCCAGACGCCCAACCAGATCTTTCTGATGATTGGGATCCAGCCCGGCAAACGCGCTGCTGCCCAGTGGCTGACCGTTCATCACCGCCAGGACATACCGGACAAAGCGCCACCCACCACCCACCCTGGCGCCCAGGTCGGCCTCGCCCGGGAACAGTGCTCGGGCCGCCGTGCTGCGTTCCATGAAGAAGCGCCGGCGGTCATCTTGCGGCACCTCGCGCCCGAACGGAATCCTGAACAATCCAATGGTTCCCATGGCCACGGGCGGGGCGCCATCGCCCCGGCCTGGCCATTTCGCCGAGGCTTCCACGTCGAACAGCCGCAACTGAGGTCCGTTGACCGTGTTGCCGTCGATCTCCAGCCGACCCTCGCCGAATCGCCGATCCAGGGTCACACCCAGGCGGGCACGCCGGATGAAAAACCGGTCCTGGTTGAGCGGCTGGCCACTTCCGGGGTCAAGCTGATCCTCAGACGATTGGCGCACTTGATAGTCGGCCTGCACATAGCTGTAGAGCGATACACCGGCCATGCCCGCCTTCACCGCAGGCGGCGCGTTGCGCTCGCGCGCATCCTCGCGCGCGGCCGCCTCATCCAGTGCCTTTTGCAGGCGCAGGACTTCGGCCTGGCGCTCGTTGCGATCCGCGGTCACGCGCTTGTCCGCCTCATCCCGTGCGGCCTCGACCGCAGCCGCCTGTTCCTTGCGGATGGCTTCCTCGCGCGCCTTGGCCGCAGCCTCCCCGTCGGCAAGGCGTTGCTCGAATTCCGCCTTGACCTTCTCTATCTCGGCCATCGGATCAGGCGCGGGCTCTTTCGGCTTCCTTGCACCAACCTGCGCGGAAACCGGGCTTGCCCAGCTTGTGACGGCCAGGCCCACCAGGAAGACCGCGGTACCTAGGCATTTCCGCGGGCAAGAGTCCTGCCCCAACTTCATGAACAACATGCCCATCAAAGCGTCTTGCAGGTCTGGTAGGGAACCGGATTCTGGCGCAACACCTGTGTCCCGCCTCCGCCCGGAGTACAATTCTTGATGAAGTAGTCCTCGCCCACTGCGTCCTCGTCGCAACCGGCGTCAGGGTTGTCGAGAATCACGGACGGCGCGTCCGGTGGTGGTGGTGGTGGTGGCCCATCCACCTGGGGTCCGGGGTTTCCCGAACCACACCCGGCCAGAAAGAGGCCCATGAACAGGCCCCGTAGCAGTTGTCCGCGCATCTGTTTCTCCTCTTGATCGTGCATGCCTACTGGACTGGCTCGCAGTATCCGTGGCTGCACACTTGCTTGTCCGGGCAAGCCGATGCATCCGTGCCCGTGCAGGCCGCGCAACTCGTCTTGCCGGTGGCCAAGAACTGGAAGCTGCAATGACAGGGCTGGAGCGGGCTATAGTGGCTGAACACCGGCTTGTCCGCCTCTGTTTTCACCTTCATCGCGCACTGGGGAACCACGCCTCGTTGCGCGTAGATCTCGTTGATGTCGAAGGGAAGCTGCAGGGCTGGATCCACGGGATTTCCCTGGAACCAATCGATGACATGTTTTGCCACCTCGGGGGTCGGCACACCTTTGCTGTCCACCGCAGCCACCAATCGGAGCGGGCCTTGCAGGGTATAGCGGCCCTCGCGGATGTTGAGCTTGTCGGTCGCAGCCATGTCCGAGTCGGGCCAGTAGGCGAGTTTCTGATTCACCCCGCGCACCTTGAGCGCGCGCACCCGATCGCGGTACTGGTCGTAGTACTCCGTCGATGTGTAGCCGATGGTTTGGTCCGGTGAGGTCGCGGGCGAAACGCAGCCCGTCACCATGGACTCAGCGCTAATTGTGCTGCCGGCGCCCGTCACCAACGGAGAAGCATTGGGCAACCCGAGCCCCCGGGCGAACAACTCGCGCATCCCACTAGTCACGGAATTGTAGTCATAGATGAATTGGTCGGACGTGAAAGTCAGGATGTTTCCCTTGGAAAGGCAGATGTACAGGTCCGCCAGCTCCTCAACCGTGATGTCGTTGTATTGGATGAAGCCCATGGCGACGATGGGCACCAATCCCTGCACCGGCCCCGGGAACTCGGCGAAACCCGTTGGTAGCGGAGGGGGAGGTGCCGACGGATTGGCGGAGTACGCTGCCGCACAACTCGTCCACGCGACGTCGTTGATCACGAGATCCGGCATCTTGCCAAGAGCTCCGTTGCAGTTGGTGGGATAGACCTTGCCCGGTTGATTGGGGTCCTCGGTGTACTGCGTGAACACGCTCCTTTGACCTGCACTCGTCGCCCTCGTAAGCGTGTAGACCGAGCCGCAACCCTCGCTGTTCTCGTTCCAGAGCAGGGTTACGCCGACCTTTTTCAGCCTTGCACCCATGAGGCGGATGACCGGGATGACCGCGGTCGTGCCGGCCATGTAGACTGTATCCGCCGTAGTCGGACAGTCAACACCCTGAGCCCGGGCCAAGCGAGACGAGCCGGCCAGGGCGGCAAGTACGCAGAATCCGACAATACGAGAGCTTTTCGGGCGATTCATCGGGCCTCCGCGTGGTTCGAGGATGGAGTGCCTATAGCAATCGGCAAATCGTGGGGTCAACAGAAATGGTTATGTGCGCGCTCTTGTCGCTTTTCCGTCACTATTCCGTTGCGTGACAATTCCTGTCGAGTCGCTTTTCCGTCGAGGAGTCGTCCCGGTCTGTCCCTGCTGACCACGCGCCCCGGCGTTTCGCCGCCCCCCTCTTTGGACACCGAGTCCTTGCGCTTGTGCCCGCATATAGAAAAAGGGGCGCCCATTTCTGGACGCCCCTTCAACCAGCCGGCCTTTCCCGGCTAACCTTCCAATCTACCCACTACGGAATCAGGCGAGCGAGGAAGTTCCAGCCCGTACCGGCGCTTCCCGTGTTGAGGGTGAACGTCCCGAAGGTGATCGTGTTCGAGTAGCTGCCACCGTACACCACGTTGTTGGCCAAGGACCCGGTCGCGGCATTCGCCACGGTGACGAAGTTGACCGATTGCGTCCCTTGAGTATCGCCATACTCTTGCGCGCACAGCACCGAGCCGTCAGTTCCAGAGAGCTCGGCGCTGAACGCGTCGAGCGTGGCATTGCCGTTTGAAACCAGGCCGTTCAGCCCGTTGAGCGTGCCCTCGAAATTCCCACCGATGAATACGTCGCCGCTCGACGATAGGGCCAACGACTTGACCGCCTGGGCGTAGCTGGCGTCGCCGAACGACATCGCCCACTGCGCAGACAGGTTGGGGTTCAGCTTGGCCACGAAGCCGTCGGTCTTGCCCAGGTCGGTAACCGTGATCAAGGTGGCGTCGGCTTTGGGCATGGCGATGGTGGCACCGAGGGCTCCCCCGATGACGACATTGCCGCTGCTATCAAACGCTATGCCATTGACATCCGACGCGCCACTGGTGCCCCAGTCCATGGCCTGCACTGGCGTCCCGTTGGGGTCCAGAACGGCCACGAACGGAAGCGCGAGAGCGCCGCTGGTGCTCCCACCAGACTTGGTGAGTTGGAGAGCAGTATTCGTCGGGTGGAAGTTCAAGACTCCATTGTAGTTACCGGCAATGGCCACGTTGCCGGCGCTGTCCATGGCCACGGACTCACAGGCCTGGTCGCCTGCGCCACCAAACTGCCTGCCCCAGAGGACCTTGCCGACGTTGTTCGGGTCGTTGCTCGCGTCGATCACGGCTACCACGATGTCCATGCTGCCGCCGGCGACGGCGGCGGTGGTGCCGCTGCCGCCCGTGCCATAGTTGCCAGCGGTGAGCAATCCAGTGTTGGTAGTGGCCGCGTTGTAGGCGCCGACAAGCCTCATGCTCTTGCCACAGATCGCGATCTTGTTCTGGCTGGGGTTGGATGCGACGGCCACGATCGCGCCCGTGCCCACATCGATGTTGTGGGCCTTGAGGGGCGTGATTTCCGGCATGGTTGACGCACCACTGGCGACCAGGACGAAGTTCATGGCCGCGGCTTGGACCAACGAGGACTTCGCAAGGAAGTCGAAGTTGTCAATCGGGCCGCCGCCGCCGTTGTAGGCTGGGTCGCCAGACCTGATCGGGTCGAAGTCGACCTCGGTGTAGTAGTTCCCGATGAGGCCAACGTTGTTGGTGGAGGCAACCGCCACACCGGTCCCGACCTGGTCGCCGCCGCCCTGGTAGCCAAAGGTGAAGGTCTGGCTTGCAGTCAGCCCGGTCGCAGACACCTTGTTGAGGTAGACGTCCGAGCCACCAGAGGAATAGACGGGGCCAGCGCCGAAGTTGATCGGGTTGGTGGAGAAGTTGGCGAACGAGCCCGTGGTCCAAAGCGTAGCATCGGGAGCGACGCCCATGCCGAACATCAGAGGGGTGCTGACGGAGACCGCGTTGGCCGGGCCCATGCAGACCTTGACCGGGCAGGTGTACTGGGTGTCGCTGCCGCTAACCGCCGTGCAGACGTCGCCCGACGGGCAGGCAACAGTCGCACCCGAGCCGACGCACACGCCGTTGGCGTTGCAGAAGTCAGCAGAGGTCCCGGGGGTGGTCCCGCTCGGCGCGGTTACGACCGTGCCGGTGCAGGCGTTGCCGTCGTCGCAGGCCGTGCCGCTAGGCGCGGCGGCGGCCACGCACGAGCCGTTCGGCTCGGTGCAGGCGTTAACCATGCAGGGATTGCCGGTCGCGGGGCAGGACACCGGGGTTCCCGTCGGGTGGCAGGCGCCGCCAGCGCACTTGTCGGCGGTTCCGTCGCAGGCGAGGCCGTCGGTGCAATCAGTGCCGTCGGCCGAGGGCTGGTTGGCGCACTGACCGGTGGTCTTCTGGCACACGTAATCCTGGCACGCGACGCCGCTTGGCCCGCATGGAGCATGGTAGCTCGTCTGCTGGCACTGCCCAGCGTGGCACGCAGCCGTCAGGATGCACTTGTCGCTGAGCTGAGCCGTCAAGGTGCAGTCCGCGCCTTCGCTGACGCCAGGTTGAGTGCAGAAGGAGTTCACCCCGATCATGGTGAAGGTGTGCAGCGTGCCTCCCCCGCAGTCCGGGCAGGTCACGGTCACGGTAGCGCCGTTAGCACCCGCGCCGGTTGGGGCGATGAAGGTGACGCCAGTGGTGAAGGGCGCGGTGAGGTTCCCAGCCGGAATCGGCGTTCCAGCCGACCAAACCGGGTTCGAGCATGGGGCGGCGATCTCGATCGTCACCTGGTCGCCATCGCCTACGGTATTCGTCGACATGTAGTCGTAGCCGAACGTGCAGGCGTCCGCCTGATGGTACCCGGTCGACTGTGCCGGCAGGCTCATGTGGGTGATGACCGAGCACTTGGTTTGGCCTTGCAACTGTCCGCTCGTCCACGTGCCGTCGTCCACGGTCACGGTGAAGATGCAGTCCGGTCCGCTGAGGGCGCTGTCGTAGACGAATTGCACTGGATTTCCAGTGGCAGAAGCAGGGTTGGCGCCAAGGAAGTGACCGAGGCCGTTGGTGGGATTGCAGTCAGAGGTCCAGTGATAGCTGAGGGCGTCGCCATCCGAGTCCGAGGCGGTCACCGTCAGGGTCGTGGGAACACCGGTGACCAAGGGCGATGCGCTGGAGGTCAGGCCGGTGATGGCCGGGCAGGTGTCCGGGATGGCCGTGATCTTGGCATTGCCGTACGCGCAAGCGTCGCCGATCGAGATTGCGACCACCGCGGTGGTCTGCAAAGTCGTGGGCATCCGCGCGTCCTTCACCACCAGGTTGACCTGGCAGTTGACGTTGTTGGTGACCGCCGTGAAGACAACCGTCGAAGTGCCTGGGGTGGTGTCGGTGCCGACCGTGTTGACCGGCGTGCTGAGGGTACCGCAGCTCGGAACGCTCCACACGAACGTCATGCCAGCCGTGTCGCCGGGATCGCTATCGTGGGCGGTGGCCTTGATGGTGACGGTGTCGCCGACCGCGACACAGGCGGCTGTGTCCGTGATCGAGTCGATGAACGGGGCCTCGTCATCCACGGTTACGTGCGTCGTCGTGTCGTTCATGTCGATGATGATGTTCGCGGTCTGGTTCTTCGTGATGCACTGGCCGCTCGCGACGCCCTGATAGATTGTGGCGCCGGCGGTGTTCGTGGCCGTGGCGGTGAAGACGTAGTTGCAGCCGATGGGCAGGTCGCTGATCAATGCGGAGTATTGCGTGGGGGGAACGTTCGAATTCCCGACGAGGGGAACAGTCAGCGGGTTGGCGATCCCGCCCGTGACGGTAACGCTGACCGACTTGACGTCGCCGAGGGTCAATGCCTGGCCGCTCACGCCGACCGCCGCCGCGCCCGCTTCCTTACCACCCTTACCGTTACAGCTCACCATGCCACTCAGGGCGACCGCGCCGAGCGCGGCTGCCATCCATGTCATTCGCTTAGTAGCCATTTGGATCCTCCTTGATTCTCTGTTCTCGTTGACTGACTGACTGACTGGTTGGTTGATTGACTGACTGGTTGGTTGATTCGTTGATTGGTGAATACGCTAAGTCTTGGCTATTCGCACTGCGCCCGCAGCATCCTGCGCCAGTGCCGGGTTCCCCACCCCACACCGCCTTGCCTCCCGCTGTGCGGGAGGCAAGGCCCCGACCCCGACTCGCCACGCCTCCAAAGTGCCCAACATCAGGCGGTGTTCGTCTACTGTTATGGGCACGAACCGCAGCAGCCACCCACCTCGCCGGCAGCGATCGCGCAATTGCTGCCTGAGCATTTTTCGTTCATGCTGCAAGCGGAGCCCGGGGCGCCGCTGGCCAGAACCGGGATATTCGGGCAGCTGGTGCTACCCGTGACACCGCAGCTGATCGGGGTACCGGTGCCCACTGTACCGTTCGCGACGCACGGATAGGACGCGTTGCAGGCATGATTCGACCCGGTCTCCGCGCCGATGTTCTGCTTGGGCGTGCCGATTCCTGGATCACCCTTCAAGCAGCTGAGCGTGCTTGGATTCTGACCGGTGCTGCAGTCATCGCCGCAGCCGCCACTACGCAGTTTCCCGAGGAATCCCGCGTTGGTGGCCAGCGTCGCCAGGGGACAGGTATGGCCTTGCGCCCAGTTGTAGAGCTTGGTCTCTTCCGCCGTTCGGCCCGCCGCCTCGCCCGCGCTTCGGTTGGCATCGGTGAAGCCGGGGTTCCGCTGCAGGAACAAACGCCGCGAGAACTTGTAGGTTCCGAAGTAGATGTTGTCGTGATTGGTCGGGGTGATGCCGTCGATGGCGACCGGAACGTTTATCGCGGCGCCCGCCGCATGGGCCCCCAACCCACTAAGATCGCCAGCTAGCCCTGTCATCCCAATGATTGAGCCTTGCGCCAGGCCGGCCCCGAACTCAACCCGGAGTCCAATCGACGTGGTGATGTCAGTCGCGGGAGGAGGATCGTTCTCCGAAATCGCCACGACAAGCCCCTGGGTACACTTGAGGGCTTCACTGTACGTGTTCGCGAGAGTGACACCTCTGATGACGATCGATCCGTTTGCCGGGATGTTAGCATCTCCGCTCAGACAGCTCTGGCCGGTCGGGTAGTAGGTGCAACGGGTCGCCGCCAACGCGCCGGTGGGCCCGGCCATGCAGTCGCGCCGGATGGGATCCAGGTCCTCGTTGAGCAAGTTGCTGCCGGCATGGTTGATATTGCCCTCGGACTTGCCGTTGCACCAGCGGTCGACATTGGTCATCTCGCGGAAGGTGTCCTGCGTACCGGACTTGTCATCGCGGCGGAGGATGTGTTCGATGGGTACACCCTCAACGCTCTGACTGCCGAGCCACTCAACCAGGCAAACCCGGCAAGGATCCGCGCACTCGGCCGTGGTCGCCAGGCTCTTGGCCCCGGAGGTGGGCTTGCCACTCATAAGGACCGCCAGAGGGACGACGCCGGAGGTTATGGCGGACTGACAATAGGAAGCGCTAGCGCAGGCGGCCGGCCAGCCTTTGACATTGTCAAGATTGACAGCGCCACCGACCCGCTTGTAGAAAGTGAAGACACCAGCGTCCAGCGCGACCACCTGCGGGTCGTATGCGACCCAGGTCGGGTTAACTACGGCGCCCAAAGCAGTATTGTCGTTGGCCACGCTGACCTTGAAATTCCGCGACATCGGGCCGATTCCCTGGTTGACGGTGCCGCTTCCAGTACCGGCCCCGGCTAGCATGTTGGTTTCGGCCTGTCCCGAGCCGATGTTGTGATAGCTGATGCACGCCCCCGAGGCGTTGATCGCGTTGTGGACGACATCAGTCAGAGTGTCCGACCCGTCCAAGCGGAAGCACCCGTGACCAGCACCGTATGTGGCGTTGCAGGCCGCAGCGACGTTTGGATCCATGTACCCCGGGTCGGGCGCCATTGGCACAGTATTCGGGTCGAGTGCGGTGCTAGGGCAGGTTTCCTGCGCCCAGGCGGCGCCGCTTGCCATCGCCAAGACGGCGATCGATGTCGGGATGGCCACCCCGAGCATCCTCATGATGCGATTCCATGCTGTTGACATTTTGCTGCCTCCTTGAATCGTTCGTTTTCCGCGCCGGCTTGGTCGCGCACCCCCTTGGCCGCTTCCCCTATTCCGGCGGCACACTGAATAGCAGCTTGCAAGCGGGATGTGTGTGAGGGCTTTGCCAACCATTCGCAACGGATAACTGACGCTCTTGCGAAATCCCTCGCTGCCCCGCACAACCCAGAGCGAACGCACCGACGGAAGTCGCAGCTTTCAGTTGCTAGCGTCATCGACGTCGATGACCTCGATTTGTTAACTCTTTGCAAAGGAAGGGTGACACTCCTGTCACATACGCGATCCTTGCTTGATCCGGCGCTTCCTCCATTCGATATTGCGTCTTGCATTGTGGAGGTGTCCCGTCATGCGTTCCTGTCCTCTGTGGCTGCGGCTTCATCTGCTCGCCGTGGCGTTGCTGCTCGCGCTTCCCTGCCCGTCGGTACTGGCCAAAGGATCGGGCGAAAGCTCGATCGCTGGCGCCGAGCGCGCCAAGGGAATGGTCGCGCTCAATCTGGGCCGGTACGACGAAGCCATCGAGCATCTCTCGCAGGCCTACACCCTGACCCAGGATCCAATGCTCCTCTATAGTCTGGGGCAGGCGTATCGTCTGGCCGGCAAGCCCGAGAAGGCTCTGGCGTCATACAGCTCCTTCCTTCGTGCCGCCGGTTCGATGCCGAAATACCGGACGCAGCTCGAGCGAGCCGCGGCAGAGATCGAGACCATCACCTCGTTCGTGCTCAATCGACCGGCGGATCGGGGCGGCCAAGAGAAACAACAAGACAAGCAACTGGACAACTTGATGACCGCGCCGGCTCCAGCCGGGCGGGATCTGGCACCGCCCCCGCTGGAGGATCTGCAGGCCGAAGCTGCTGAGCCACCGCCGGTCGTGCTGACTCCCCGGCCCCCGCCGCCCCCGCCGGCGGTTGGCCTGTCACTCTCGTCCGAGCCGGCCGCGCCGGTCGAGCCAACCCGGCGCCCGGTATATCGCCGGTGGTGGTTCTGGACGTCGGTGGGTGTTGCGCTGGCTGCTGGCGGCGCGGCGGCCTGGTGGTTTACCCGTCCCGAAAACCAGGTTCCCCTTTCAACCTACGGTGCGATTCGGGTCTCGCCATGATTTCGCGTCTGGCCACCTTTTCCACGGCAGCGGTCGTTCTGTGCAGCCTTTCGTGCCAGTCCGAAAAGGACTCGTATTTGGTGCTTCACACAGACGTGAACTGCGACGTTCCTCGCGTCTACCAGCTTCGCGTGACCGTCAGCAACCCGGGCACCGCCCAGTTCCAGAAGATCATTCCCGAAACCGCTGCTGGCGAGCTAGGGTTTCCCAGCACGCTGGTGTTGATCTTGCCAAGTTCGCGCAGTGGTGCCATCCAGGTGCAGGTCGAGGCGATCGACAACAAGTTCACCCTCGTGGGTTCTGGCACAGTCAGCGGTCAAGTCGTCGCGGGCGGACGAATTGACCTGAATGTGCAATTAGCTGCGCTTGCCACTGCGCCGGCATCCTCAGGTTCTGTGGATAGCGGTCAGTCCGGGTATCCCGACGCCGGGACTACCGGCCCGCCGGAATCGACCGCAGGCGGCGGCGTTCCCTTTGCCCAGGTGGCCGTGGGCAAGGAGAGCACCTGCGCAATCCGCTCGAATGGCAGTCTCTGGTGCTGGGGCAGCAACACCTACGGTCAACTTCTCTTGCCCAGCACCTTCAACCGCTTGACCCCGGTCGCAGTGGGGGGTGCTGCGTGGAATCAGGTGGCTTGCGGACAGAGCCACTCCTGTGCGGTGAGCAACCAGGCCACGCTGTCCTGTTGGGGCAACAACGGTTCAGGTCAACTGGGGGCGGTCCCTGGATCTGCAGCGGCTGGACAGGCGGATGTGCCCGGGGGGCCCTGGCAAAGCGTGGCCGCCGGCCTGTATTCAACCTGCGCAATCAAGCAGGACGGCACCCTCTGGTGCTGGGGTGACAATACCAATGGCACGCTCGGAACCGGCGACACGAATTCGAGTGCCGTCCCCATTCACGTCACCGGGCAAGGCTGGAGCCAGGTAAGTGCGAACTACTTGCACGCGTGCGCCGTCAAGACCGACGGAACCCTTTGGTGCTGGGGCCTCAATGCCAATCTGGAGGTTGGCACCAAGTCGCAGTTCCCCTGGTCACCGGTTCAGCTGAGCGGAACCTGGGCGCAGGTGACGACGGGCCTGTACCACTCTTGCGCGACCAAGCCCGATGGAACCCTTTGGTGTTGGGGCGGGAACCTCTCCGGCCAACTGGGCAACGACAGCATTCCTGTGCTCCCCACCTCGCAAACCAGCGATCCGGTGCAGGTCGCGGGCACCACCTGGCAGAGCGTGTCGGCCGGTCAGTCCCACACGTGTGCCATCATGCTGGACGGTACCCTCTGGTGCTGGGGCAGCAACAGTTCGGGGCAACTGGGGGACAACACCGTCAATTTGAGGAGCACGCCGGTTGCCGTCGTCACATCCGGGCAGACCTGGGCCATGGTGGCCGCAGGCGTCACCCACGCCTGCGCGTTGGCCACGGGTGGCTCGCTGTGGTGCTGGGGCGACAATTCGGCGGGTCAGTTGGGCATTGGTTCAAACGACCTGCGCGAGATTCCCACCCGTGTAGCCCAGTAGGAAATGCCACAGCCGGAATCAATATCGCGCATTCTGGCTGCGGTGGCGCTACTGATTGCGCTCGGCGCATCACCATTCCTCGCTTGCCAGTCGTCCTCCCCGGCCGGCGGGGCGGCCGAGGTCACGGCGCACGCATTGACCGCGTTGCCCGTGGTCGAAGTGAGGCTGACGGTACAATCCCCCAGTGTACTTTCAAGTCCCATGAAAGTGGCGCTGGCGGCCAAGGGCGATCAATTCTCGGCCGTGCTTAGCAATCTGGCGGTGGCGGCTGACTACGTGTTTACCGCTGAAGCGTTTGGGGCTGGCAGCAAGATCATCGCGCACGGGGTGGCGGCCGGTGTGGTCATCAGCAAGGGCCACACAACCACGGTTATCATCTACCTCAACGAGATCGAACAGCCGTCGCCCTTCCACAATTCCAGCCCCCTTATTGATGCGATCACGCTGTCTGCCAGTTCAGTCAAGCCGGGCGGCCACATCACGGTCGGGGCCACGGCGCACGATCCGGATCCGGGCCAAACCGCCACGCTGGCTTTCAGTTGGGTTCCCGCGACCGCATGTGGCGCGATATCCGATGTCCACACAGTCTCAGGGACGGATTTCGCCCATCCTTCCGAATCCCAGGCGACCTGGACAGCTCCGCAGGCAAATGAAAAATGCTCGATCACTCTCGTGGTCAAGGACGCCTTTGGCCTTGCCAACAGTGCGATTTTCGTGGTCAGCGTGACGACCGCGGATGGAGTCGGGGGCGCCAGGGTCTCGGTGGTCTTCAATGGCGCCCCCGTCATCAACGTCCTCACTGCCGACCCCGCCCAGATCTCCGTTGACGGCCCGACCAGCGGCGTAATGGCAGTTCAGGCCACCGATCCGGAGAACGACACTCTGAGCTACTCTTGGACCGTACCGTCCGCTTCTCCCTGCACAGTCCAATTCGCAACCCCGACCGAGCCTTCGACCCTGTTCACCGTCAGCGGCACAGCAGCGGGAACCACCTCTTGTACTTTCCTGGTGGCGGTAAGCGATGGGTACTGGCCGGGTACGAGCTTCGTCAAGAACGTTTCCACCGCCAGTCTGACCCTGGCCGCCACCCATCCCGTAGTGGCGCAAACGCCGCCGGTCTTTGGCATTGCCTATCAATCACGGGACATTGCCACCGGCGGGAGCCTAGTGACCTTCGCTGCCATGGCGTCCGATCCTGCCGGCGGGCAATTGAGCTTTGTCTGGTCCGCCTCGTCGGCCTCGGCCCCGGTTGCGGGGGATCCGGTGGCGATGGGTCTCGACCCGGCTTTTGCCACCGCAGCCACCTGGACCGCTCCTGATGGTGCCGAGAATGCGGCGAGCGATGTGGTGGTCACGGTCAGCGCGACCAGCGCAGCGTCGAATCTGCAGTCGTCCTTCAACTTCTCGCTGACCCCGGCCAACCATCCGTAGACCGCGCAGGTCTCACCAACGGTACGTCCAGGGAAACCGGCATCATCGAGCACGGTCCGCGATTTGACGCCGGCTAGCCGCTATCCGCCCCCGCCCTGAACCTGGACCTTGAAGGCCCAGGATGCGCTGGCTCCTCCTGGGTCCGTGGCGGTCGCGGTTATGGTGCAGCGGACGCCTGGGGTTGCGGGCGCGGTCCAGCGCACGTCGCTAGATCCGACCTGGTCGACTTGATCCGAAAATGCGCCGTCGCTGGCCTTCCACATCCAGGTCAGCGGTTGGCCTTCCGGGTCGGTCGCACTTGCGTGCAACAGGACGACCTCCCCCACGTCGGCAGCGTCGGTCGACTGGTAGACGATGCCCATGGTCGGGGCAATGTTGATCACCGGCACGGCGGCCGACAGGACGAGCGTGCCGGTGGCGGTTCCGCCATGGCCATCACTCAGCGAAACCTGGAAGGCGCAATCCGCGCCGGTGGCCAGGGTGCCGGTGATGAAGGTCACCTGATCCCGATCCGTTCGATCGAACGTGCCGGGACAGGTGCTGGTCCACGCGAAGACCAGCGGGTCGTGGTCAGGGTCGCTGGCCGTGACCTGCAGGGTGACGGGAGCGTGGCTCGCCACATGTCCAGGTGAACTCGTCATGCTATCCACCCGCGGCGGGGAGTTGACCACGATTTCAACCTTGCCGGTGCCTTGGTCAGGCTCGGTTGCCGAGAGGGGCGCGCTATTGAGTGCAGGTTGTGTCGGGCTGTCTGTCGGCGGCTGGCCTTCACATCCCAGAGTCACAGCGATGACCAGGGCCAGAAGAACACTTCCGCGAAGAGCATGGGGCATGGTGGAACTCCTCCTGTCGCGGGGCACAGCGCTCGTGCTGTTTGCTGAACTGCGAACCAGCGGTCACAGAAGGAGGTTCGGATCATCGGCCATGGATGTTTAGAAATATTGCTTACTATTTTCTGCATGAGTAATCTCGCAGGATGTATCTCTCCCCGACGGAAAGCTGACGTCTTCGGGTGTCGGAATTCCGACACTGAAGGCCGCCTCGCAAGCCAGCGGCCAAACACGGGTTGCGCTCGCCGCCTTGCTCGTCACCAGCCGAGATCCTTGGTGACGACCTCCCCATCAGCGACAGAAAATCGGCGCCTGCCGCAGTCAGAGTCAGGCGAGCTGGAACTGGCGCGGGCGCGGCGAGTCGGTGAAGCGGGCAGAAGCCTGGCTCAGCGGGGCGGGCAGCCTGCCATTGCCTGCTGCAATTGCTCATGCTGCTCCAGGTTCGGCTCTCGGAAGGAGCGCAAGACATCGCAAGCCTCCCGGGTGCGCCCCTGCGCGCGATACGCCTGGGCGAGCAGGCGGCTCCCCTGCAACTCGTCGGGTTCCAATTTCACCGCTCGTGCGAATGCGTCTGTCGCACCCGCCTGGTCGCCCCTCTGCGTGCGAACCATGCCCAACACGAGCAGGGAGGATGCAGGTCTGGGAGACGTGCGCACAGATTGCTCTGCCGCCGCCTCGGCCTGCGCCAGCTCGTGTCGCTGCAGATAGGCCATGGCCAGGGTACCGAGCAAGGCGCTGTGGTTCGGATCCTCTGCCAAGCCCGCCTGGAGCGCGGCGATGGCCTCTTCACTACGTGCCTGCCACAGCAGAGCCGCGGCAAGCTTTTCGCGGATGCTGTTTCGCACCCAAGTCGGGTCATTGCCCGCCAGATTCAGCGCGTTCATATACTCGTCGATGGCCGGTTGGAACTGGCCTGCCAGACGATAGGCATTCCCTAATCCAAGGTGTGTGCGCGCCTTGTGCGGTGACTTCGCCACCGCGTCCGACCAGAGCTGCAGTTTCGACCTCCACAACCCGACGCGAAGGTAAGTGGTCATGGCGAGAACTGCGCATAGCCCCACCACCGCGGCCACCCCGAAACGCGAAAGGCCCTGCAGGTGCAGGCGCGCGGCGAAGCCGGTGGCCGGCACTGCCACTGCAAAAAGCACGCCCCAAGATGCGAGATAGAGCCGATGCTCCATCACGACGTCGGCGAGGGGCACCACGCTGGAAGTGGGGGCCAGGACGAGAAAGAACCAGGCCACGCCAAACCCGGCCGCTCGTCCCGCCGCGCCTGCCCTGTCCGTGCGCGAGTGGCATCGGAAGAAGAGAATTCCCGCGCCCGCAAGCAGGACGATGAGAAGAAAGCCAGAGCCGAGTACGGCTGGATCGGCCAGGCCGCGCGCCACTGGGAAGTCCCAATCCACATTTTGGCCAGCCGGCCAAAAGAGCAGGCGCAGATAGGTCACGAGAACGTGCAACTGGGTCAGAAAATAGCGGCCCGGTGGCATGAACGGGATGAAGAAACCCGCATCCTCTCCTTTCAAGTTCGGCACCGTCAAAACCGTCGTCAACAGCGCGTAGGCAAGAAAGGGTGCGGCCAGCGCCAGTCGTCGCAACCGGCGCGCCAGCAGGCCATGGGGACCGGGCAGAAGTCCCATCAATAGATAGGCGACGGGAAGAGTGGCCACGATGACTTTGGCGCCGAGCCCGAGCGCGAACAAGGCAAACGAAGCGGCGTAGAGCCTGGCGCCAGCCGCGCAACGTCCGCGCCGCTCGGCCGCCAACAACGACAGAAGTGAGGCTAGGTAGAAGGCAGAAGCCAGCGACTCTGCCCGTTGCGAGACGTAGGCCACCGCCTGGGTCTGCAGCGGATGCAACGCGAATACCGCAGTCACCGCCAAAGCCAAGAAATCGCCGCCCAAGGCACCGCTGAGCTTGAGCATCCTGCGCGTGAAGAAGAACACCAGCAGAATGACAGCGAGGTGAATGCCCAAATTGGTCGCGTGAAATGCAAATGGATCGTTGCCCGCAATATGGTAATCGATGGCAAAGGTAAGATCGGTGAGGACGCGCCTACCCCGAACCATGTCCATGAGCGACTGGGCGTGAGTGAAGTTGTCGAAGCGGCGAATACTCTGGTTGAACTGCACCGCACGCACGTCATCGAATTGGAACTCGCCGTGAAGCCCTGGCGCATAGACCACCACGGTTAGCAGCAGCAATCCTGCCAGGGCGGCTATGAGCCATCGGTTCGGCATCGGACGCCGCGATGATAATCACCCCCGGCTCGCCTTTGCCAAGCCATATTCTCTGAGGCAGCGGGCGGGGGCCGTAGCAGCGACCGCGACGGGAGAATCTCAATCAGTCGTGCTAGGGGCCAAGGCGGGCTATGAAGCTCCTGCTAGTGCCGGCACTTGCGCAGTGCCCGTTGCTACAGCTCGCGCCGCTCTTGCAGTCCGCTTGCACAGTGCAGACGTTGCCTGGACTCCACAGGGTGGCGGAGCCCAGCGCGATGGTGTTGCTGAAACTTCCGCCGATCATCACAGAGTCGGCCAAAGGCCCGGTCGCGGCACTGGCCACAGTAAGCGCAAAGACATCCTGTGTCCCTTCGGCATCCCCGTACGGTTGCGCGCAGACCACGGAGCCGTCAGCCCCAGAGAGCTCCGCGCTGAAGGCGTCGTACGTGGCGTTGCCGTTTGAAGTCAGACCGTTGAGCCCGTTGAGCGTGCCCTCAAAGTTTCCACCGATGAACACGTTGCCGCTCGACGACAGGGCCAAAGCGTGGACCTTCTGATCGTAGGCGGCGTCGCCGAACGACATGGCCCACTGCGGAACCAGGCTGGAGTTCAGCTTGGCCACAAAGCCGTCTGTCTTGCCCAGGTCGACAACCTGCACCGGCTGGGAGTTGATGGTCATGGTGATGGTGGCACCGAGGGATCCCCCGATGACGATATTGGCTGGCGAGCTGCTATCAAACGCTATGCCATTGACATCCGAGAGGCCGCTGGTGCCCCAGCTCGCGGCGTGTACTGGCGTCCCGTTCGGGTCCAGAACGGCCACGAACGGAAGCGCGAGAGAGCCGCTGGTGCTCCCAGCGTCGAGTTGGAGAGCCGCATTCGTCGGGTCGAAGAACAAGGTCCCATTGTAGCTACCGGCAATGGCCACGTTGCCGGCGCTGTCCATGGCCACGGACTCACAGGCCTGGTCGCCTGCGCCACCAAACTGCCTGCCCCAGATGACTTTGCCGACGCTGTTCGGGTCGTTGCTCGCGTCGATCACGGCTACCACGATGTCCATGCTCCCGCCGTAGGTGGCAGCGGCAAGGCCGGTGCCGCCCGTGCCATAGTTGCCAGCGGTGCGCAACCCAGTGTTGCTGGCGCCCGTGGTGTAGGCATCGACAAGCCTGCTGGTCTTGCCGCAAAAAGCGACGCTATTCTGGCTGGGGTTGGACGCGACGGCCACGATCGCGCCCGTGCCCACGTCGATGTTGTGCGCCTTGATAGGCGTCACGTACTGACCAGACGACGCGCCATCCACCACAATGTAGAAGTTCATGGCGGCTGCCTGGACGACAGATGATTTCGCCAGATAGTCAACACCGCTGGTGCCGGTATCGCCGCTGCCAACCGCTGTGAAGTCGATTTCACCGTAGTAATTGCCGGTGACCACCACGTTTCCCGGCTGGGCGACCGCTACTCCGGTCCCAATCTGGTCTCTGCCGCTGGGATCGCTGAAGCTGAAGGCCTGAGTGGCCAGCCCCGACAAAGGGTCCAGCTTGACCAAGAATGCATCGGTGTCCCCGCTGGCGGAAGACGGCAGCGGTGTTCCCGTGCCAAAGTCCGTGGCTGCACTAAAATAGCCGGTAGCCCACGGGATCCCGGCGGGAGACACCGCCGACCTGATCAAGCTGACCGTGCGGGGGTCCCAGGCCTTGGCCCAACTCACCCCGCCGGTGCTGCAGGTCAGGGCAGCGCCGTCAGGGGCGGCGTCGGGACCGAGATCCACGACTGTGGGCGCGTCCGTGACCGCGCCCACATCAGCGGCCATGGGCGCATCTGCCGGTGCATCCGGGTAGGCGTCGTAGACACTTTGCACGTCATAGACGTCATAGACGCTGCCCACATCGGCCGCCGGCGCATCCCGAGCCAGGTCTGGCGAACCGCGGTCAACGGAAACGTCGCCGCCGCCATCGCCGCCGCTGATCGAGGGTGCGTCGAGCCCACGCGCATCGCCGGTACCACCGCTGCCGCTGGTGCCACCAGTGGCAGTACTGCCACCCTCGCCACCACTGCCTCCCGTGCCAGTACTGCCGCCTTCGCCGGTGCTGCCACCCGTGCCGCCCACCTCATTCGCCCGGTCCCGCGCATCCGACAAGGCCAGATCTATCCCGCCACCGCGGCTGTCGCCACCGCCCGCCTCAGCCGAGTCCGCTGCGCGACCGTCGACTGCCGGGGGCGACAAATCCGGAGTGCTGACCTCGTTGCCCGAGCCCAGGTCAGGCGAATCGGTGGACAAGTCGGTTGTTCCACTCTCGCGGACACGGACGTCCGATCCCCCGTCCAGCGAAGCGCTGCAATACCTGCGCTGACCGGCATCGATCTTTTCTTGGGGCGTGCTCTTGCAAGAAGCGGCCAGCCCCAAGAAGACGATGATGGACGCCGGTAAGCGGCCATGGTGAAGTGGCGATTTGCTGGATGCCACGGCGGTATTCGTCTCGTAGATGGTTGGGGGGTATGGCCTACAGCCGCTGGATTACGGTCCCATCGAGCGCCCCGCCCTGCTTCACCCTACATCTCTAGCAGATACGCGGTGACCGGGGTGTTCTGCGCCACCGCGCTCAGCGCCGTGGTCGGGGCACCAAAGTCGATGACCTTGCCGAAGAAGCCGACGATGGCCGCGCGATCCTTGTTGGCCCCGGCAGCGCCAGGGTTGATTGCGATGGCATACGCCCCGCCGCCAGTCGACGAAGAATCCCCGTAGCCATGGGCGCACAGGGTCTGCCCGTCGGTGCCGTTCAGCGTAGCCACCCAGGTCTCGGAGACCTGCGCGGCGGGCACCAACGCCGCATCGCCCGGGCCCACCTTGAGAGAAACATTGAAAGTGCCCACCACTGTGACGTTGCCAGCCGAATCCACCCCTGCGCCTTTGCCACTGGCTACGGCCGTGCCGCTGCCGCCCATGTTCCGCGCCCACAAGGGAACCAAGGTGGATGGGCTGAGCTTGGCAACAAACGCATCCGTTTTGCCGGAAGGGGTCAAGGTTCGATCCCCGAAGGTCGCCGCCGCGCCGATCCCGCCAGTCACGATCAAGGCACCTTGAGGGTCGAGCGTCATGCTCTCGGGTCTCACCTGGCCCGACGTGCCGAAGGTGTTGGTCGCGATGGCGGTCCCGTCCGCTCCGCTCAGCTTGGCCACCCAGGCGATTTGATCACTGGCACCAGTCGGGGCAGGCGTGAGGGCGCCGAGCCCGAAGTCGAGAGTCCCGGCGTAGCTGCCAGCGAAGTAGGCATTTCCGCTGTCATCAAGGGCTGCGGCGTAGCACGCTTGATCCATAGCGCCCCCGAACAGCTTGGCCCACACGACGGTGCCATCGCTGGCCTTGATCGCAGCCACGATCACGTCCTGCCCACCGCCCAGCGTTCCACTCGCCGCGAGAGTGGTCGGTTTCTTCGCCGCTGCGCCGCAAACAAGGAAGTAGTCCTTGCCCCGGTTGCCCGCCACTGCAGAAAGCTGGCCCCCACCCAGGTCGACCTTCTTGGACCATGCCCCTGTGCCGTCGCTGTCATTCAGGCCCACGATGAAGTCGACTGGCGTGGTGCCTGCATTGACAATCGGCGGAATCACACCATTCACGGGATCGATGTCCAGGGTCCCGGTGAAGTTTCCAATCACAGCCAAATTACTACTGGTCACTTCCACTTTGTAGCCAGTCTGATCGTTGGAATCACCAGCGGTGAATACCCAAGTCGCGTTGCCGGTGGCAGGATCGAGCTTGGCGACCAGCAGGTCGGAGCCGCCCGCGTTGGTCACCGGGTGGCCGGCGAAGCTCGTGGTAGAGAAATTGAACAAGGCTGTGGTAACCAGGCTTCCGTCCCGGTCCCAAGCAATTGAGTTGAACTGCCCAACCGGATAGGCCCAGGCATGCACAGGACTTGGGCACGTGCCGGAGCCTGCCTCCCCGCCGCCACCATCCGACGCGGTTCCGCCGCCATCGGGGGCGAGACCGTCCTTGGGCGAGGGCGCGTCGGGTGCGCCAGCATCGCTGGCGAGAACGTCCTTCGGCAGGAGCGCGTCGGGTGCGCCAGCATCGCCAGCAGGAACGTCTAGGTTGGGCGAGAGCCCATCCGGTGCGCCAGCCTCGCCAGCAGCAACGTCCGGGTTGACAGGGAGCCGATCGGCCGGGGCCGCATCAACACCACTGTCGGCTCCGCCTAGAGGGGCTCGATCCGGTGACGCATCCATGCCCCCGGCCCCTCCCGCACCGCCCATCCCGCCCCCGGTGCCGCCCGTGCCGACATCTGCAGGAGGCTGCGCCGTGTCTTGCTTGGGCGGGCTTGCATCCTTCGGGTTCCCCGGATTTTCACTACTACCGCTGCTGCATCCAGCCAAAGCGAAAGCGGCGACCGCGCCAGTCAAGACGAGAGTGCCTAGCTTCCGGCCGCGAACGGTAAGTATTCCTTGTGCATATCGAATCATGTTTTCCTCGCTGTTGGTCAAGTCCCTGCCCGGGAATAGTTGTCATGCGTAGATACCCCCGCCCATGGCAGTGTCGGGTGAGGTATTTATGAATTTCTCGTGTCGGATTTGTTACACCTCGCTGGCCGTCCCGCTCATGGGGCGATCCTGGCCAGGCAACTGGCCGTGCTTGCGGTCGCGGTGGCTCGCAAGACGCCGATGGGAGGTCCCAGATCCACTTGCGACGCGTAGGAGAGCAGCAAGACGCTACCGGTCTCACTCGACCCAGCCGCACCGGTGATCGCAACAACGCCAGCGCCGCTGTTGAGGTACTGCGACGACCCGTACCCCTTGGCGGCCACGACCGCGCCGTTGCTGCCATCAATCTCCGCGATGAACGCACCTGTTTTCAAGGGCGGGGACAAGGAAGCCGACCCCAGGTTGCCGGCGGCGCTATAGCTGCCGGTAGCCAGGATGTGCCCCCCGTCCGCCGCCATACTGTTCACGACCACGGCCATCCCTTTGACCCAACGAAGCTCCTCCCCCGTCGACCCATCGAACCGGGCCATGAAATTGGGCGAGTCCAGCACAACGCCCACGTTGTCCGTCGAAAACAACAGGGACCCTACTTCGATCGTTCCAGCCACGATGACGTCACTGCTGGCGCCGTCGACATTGTCAACAGCGAGAATAGCGGTAGGTGTGATGGACTGCGCGCCCGAGCCAATGCGCTTCGCCCAAATCCACTTGTTGTCGGGACCCAGCTTGGCCAGGTACATCCACGCCGTCGAGCCTGCGGAGTCCACCATCGGCAGGGTTGTGCTTCCGAACGCCACTTCGCTTCCGAATCGATACGTGCCGACGACGTAGGTGTTCGATTGGGCATCCATGGTCAGCGTTCCACAATACTCATCATTGATGCCGCCCACCTCATCCGCCCAGACGATCGTCCCATTGCCGGTGTTGGTGCCAGCGTCGGGCGTGCTGCTATCAATACGCGCCACAACCAAATCAGTACCGCCCTTGCAGGCAAGCGAAGACGAAAAGTCTTTGGCCGGATTGGGATCAGGACCAGCATCCCCCCGCATGGGTCCGGTTGCGCACGCTACCGTCCCACAAACCACGAAGGAGCTGCCATTGGGGTCGCCCGCTATCGCGCGAAGGCCAACGGTTCGGCTGTCTTCCGTCCCGCTCTGCAGGTTCACCCGCCGCACCCACAAGCCACTGCCATCCGCGGTGCTGGCGCCCAGGATGTACTGGTCCCCGGGCCTCAGCGCCTCCAGTTCATTGCCGGCCACCGTGATGGAACCCATCAGGGGACCTATCACGCCCAAGTGGCCGGCTCCGTCCACCGCGAAGGAGGTCACGGACTGATCCCTGGGCCCGACGAACGTCACGGCCCAAGTGGCCTTGAGCGCGGACGGATCCAACCTAGCAAGAAAGACGTCTGTGTCGGCGGCCCCGAAAGTTGGATCTTGGTTCTGGACAATGGGACCCGACCCAAGATCGATCTGTTTCACATAGGCCCCGGCAGCAAAGATCTGTCCGTCAGGTGATCTGAGAATCGCGCCACTGTTGACCGGCCAAGATGCGTTGTCAATCAACCGATCTAGGAGCGCCGTGGGGAAACCGCCTGGGCAAGAACCCGTGGCCGGGTCGCAGGTGGTGGGGCACACGAGCGGAGTCCCGACGCACACGCCGGCCTTACACTGGTCGGCGTAGGTGCACAAGTTGCCATCGTCGCAAGTCTTCCCTTCGGGTGCATTTTCGCTGGTGCAGTCGCCAGTCTTGGGGCTACACGGGCCGGCCACGTGGCATTGATCGCTCGCCACCGTGCATTTCTTGAACGGTCCATCGAGGCAGAGCCCGCCCTGGCAGATGCTGTTCGTCGTGCAGGGCTTGCCTTGGCAGCTCGTACCGTCGGGAACGTTGGCGTGAACGCACTGGTACGTGGTGGGATCGCAGCTATCCACCGTGCACGGGTTGTTGTCGTCGCAGGACGCGGGGCAGGTCGGAGCGTCAACGAGACCCGCGTCTGGCCCGAAGGCAGCATCGACGACCGGCGAGCCGCTGTTCTTGCTACAACTTGCCGCGCCGAGAAGACATAGACCAGCCGTCGCAACAATGTGGTGAAGTGGAGAAGGTCGCGAAAGCATCGCTTTGTGAGGTTGCACTTGGCCAGGAAACGCAGTGGAAATGGCAGCCTCTTTTAGGCGCCTTTGGCGATGGCAATAGAGAAGAATTCGTTACAACTATGTGACAGGCAAGTCACGGCCTCCCCCGTAGCAAATCCATCGCGTTCAGCGGCCGTTCGCTTCGCCGCGCCGGCTCCCGCCACGCCGGGCCAAGACCTGCTGCAGCCATCGCGGGATTGAGGCGAGCCTTCGTGTTTTGCCGGTCGCAAGGAGGTCTGGCAAAATGGTGGGACGCCCCATAACCAAAGCACGCTTGTCATGCGCACCACAGTCGGTTTCCCAATCCTTGTCATCGCCTCGCTCCTCGCCTACGCCGTCTCGGCGAACGAACCTGCAAAGGGGGATTTGCCCGCGGAGTGCAGCTTGCCCACGACACTCGCTTTTGCCGAGGGAATCAAGAGCCTCCTGTCGCGATCCGAGGAGTCCGGGCAGAATCCGCGGGAGCTGTGGAGCAAGGACGCTACCTTTCGCAAGTGGGCGGCAAGCCCGAAATCGACGCTCTTCGAGATTGAACGCTACTTGCGCTGCAGCCCGAAAGCCTCTCCCTCCCAAGTGGAGCTAGCGACCCTGACCCTGGAGTGTCTGGATTTCGATGCCTACCTGGACTGCCTCAAGAGGCTCTCCCGAGTAGCGAAGAGTGATGCAGGGGAATGGGCGCTGTACTACGCCGTGGCGCCCGGGTTCCTCCACTGGAGCATGCGGCTGGCCTCGAACTACACCGCGGCCAAGGTGAAGTCGACACTCAAGGTAGTCGAGAACGCGCCGAATGCAACTCCTGCGTTGCAGAGGATGATCATCGACATCCTCGACGGGAGCACCAAGAAGGCGATTAGGAAAAACCCGGTCAAGCCATTCCTGACCTGTGGGGCAGGCGCCAGCAAGTAGGGGTGGGGCAGTCAGCGCGCGGACGAAAGAAGCGCTGGCGGACTGCCCGCCGCCATGATCCAGCGACCCTTCGCCTAGTCTGAGCGCCGAGCGCGGAACACCAGGGCCAGCGCGAGGAGCGCGAGCGCACCGGCGATGGAGTCACCCCTTGGCTGCCTCGCGTATGAACATCCTCCTGAGGTCGACCCGGATCCAGACGGAGGGAGGCAGACGAAGTTGTTGGCGATGGGATAGACTTCGCACGCGCCCTGCATGTCGTCAGGCGACAAGCTGCGCAACTCGGCCTCCCCGCTGGGCGTGGCGACCGAGACATACATCGTAGCCTGCGTGATGGCGGGAGGCAGATTGCCCGCGCTGCAATTGGGTGCAGGGTTGCCAAGTCTCGGCAAACCATTCGCGACCGTTGCGCGACACTCCCGGCTAGGTTGACCACTCGCACTGCGTCCCAAGCTCCGTAGTCTCTTCTGTTGCGCTTCCGTCACAAATCCGACGCAAATCCGTCGCAGTCGCTCGCCGGGTATCTCGCTATGGTCCCACCGCGGCCCGGGTTTGCCGGGTCTGAAATGGAGGCAGGATTGCCATGACCTACAGAAAACAGATCGTAGCTTTGACGGGCGCGGCAGGATTTCTCCTTGCTGCGTCCACCGCCCTGGCCCAGGGCTCAACCACGGTGGCTTGCGCCGACACCACCGTGCTGGGCAACCCCGTCTACATGGCGGGCAGCAGCGCTTTCGAGCCCATCCTCGGCCAGCTCGCGGTGCAGATCAAAGCGAAGCAGGGGATCTCCATCATCTATTCCCCCATCTCTTCGTGTAACGGCGTGCTCGCGGTTTCTCCCTCTCCGGACAATCCAGTCCTGAGTCCGCTGTCGACCACGCCCCACTACTACACTGCCGACCCCACGGATAGCACCAAGGTGGTGCAAAACTCATGTACCCTATCTAACAATACCTTTGCCGCCATCGGGGTTTCCGACGTCGCCTTTTCCTCATGCCAGAACGTTGACAAGCCCGCCAACATCGGGGAATGGGCCGGTCCGGAGCAGGCGATGCTCATCGTCGTGCCCAAGGCCAACTACACCACCACGGCACTCTCCTCCCAACAGGCCGCTGCCATCTGGGGCTGCGGCACCCAAAGCGGGGTTCCCCCTTTCGCCAACGAGAACGCCATTCAGCAGCGTAGCCAGACCTCAGGCACCCAGATTCTCGTTGCCAGGAACATCGGCGTCCCGGAAAGCGCATTCAAGGGCGCTCCAAACGGATCAAGCGGCGTCATGGTGCAATCTCTCCTGAATCCGAACTATCAGCAAAATGGGATCGGCTTCGTGGCCGCGGACATCTACGCGGGCCAGAGGGCCAATCTCAACGCGGTTGCCTTTCGCGGCATCGGGCAGACCAAGGCCTACTACCCCGACTCGACTGCCATTGCCACTGACCTGAAGAATGTTCGCGACGGCCACTACATGATCCAGGGCCCCCTGCATTTCTTCGTTCCGTTGGTCGCGACCGACGGCGGGGCCCCGGCGCCCGCGGCCAATGCGAAATTGGTTATCGACTGGCTGACCGGTGCTGTGCCCATCGACCCCACCGACACCCAGAACATCAAGTATGTCAATACGGTCGCGCTCGGGGGCGACGTTCCCCAGTGCGCCATGAAGGTCAAGATCGACAAGGACGGCGGCAAGTTCTCGCCCTACCACCCACAGGTTTCCTGCACCTGCGCCTTCGAGGCGGCCAAGTTGGTGCAGTCGGCGCCTGGCACCTGCACCACCCATTGTACCAGCGATGCTGACTGTACGACGGTGCCTGGCACCCGCTGCCAGACCGGTTATTGTGAGTCGCCTATTGGAGGAAATGCACAATGAATCTCTATAAGACTTCTACACTGGCACTGGCACTGGTACTGGTACTGGCCGGCTGGGTTGCTTGCAGCAGCACCAATAACACAGACGTCGCGAGCATCGGCAGCGGCGGTGCGATCGCCACGGGCGGCGTTTCTGGCTCCGGTGGAGCTGGCATTGATGCCGCGGGTGGAATGGGTGGCGCTGTGGCGGATGCGAGCGTGGACGGCCCCTCCATCAGCCCGCCAGACGGCGCTTCTGACATGGTCACCGGGACGGACGTTCCCGCCGTCACTCCCAACGACGGCGGGCCTACAGTCGACATCTGCACCGGCCTGACTGTGGATCAATGCCACGTTGCCATCATCAACGCGCCCGTGCCGTCCACTGTATCCGCGCTCGATCCCGGTCCCAATCCGCCGATCGCCTATCCAAGCTGCTCGGCCATGTAGATTCGAGAGAAGCAACGGTGTACCCTAGCGTTTTCCGCAAGCCAGCCGCGCCCATCTGGCTACGACTCGGCTGGCCAAAGAAGCGGGCCCTGGTTCTGGGACTGCTTTGCGCTGGGGCACCGCTCGCGCTTGCGAGACCGGCACTTGGGCAGACTCCCCCTTTTGCCCAGGTGCCGGATCCGGTTCCGGCCGACAACCCTCCGACAACCAGCGACGAGCCTCGCAGAGAGACGGAGGACATTGCCGCCCAGTTGGCGCAGCAACGCGCCGAGCTGGCCAGCCTGCGCGAGGAATTCCAGCGCAAGCTGACCGAGGAGCAGGCGGAGCGCAAGGCAGCCGAGGCGCGTGCCCAGGCCAACGCGCGCGCTGAAGTCGAAGTTGCGGTGAAGGCCGACCCTCGCCTGACAAGACTAGAATGGCTCACGATTTCTGGCTTTGTGCAGGCCGATCTCAACGTAAGGCAGACTTCAGAAGACCAGCTCAATACCTCCACCGGCGCCCCGCTGAATGACAATCGATTCCTGCTCCGTCGCGCGCGCCTGAGCACGGCGGTGGACCAGAGGTATTTCGCCGGAGTCGTCGAGATCGACGCCAACACAGTCAACGGTGCCCAGGTGCGGCCCATGAATGTGGAGGCCACGGTCAAATGGCCGGGTGGTTCCATCCCGCTGGTGGGCCTGACCGCAGGACTTTTCAAGATTCCGTTCGGCTTCGAGGTGCTGCAGAGCGATCGTGACAGGCTCTTCGCCGAACGCAGCGCCTTTGTGAGGGCGCTTTTCCCGGGCGAGTACGACCTGGGGCTGCGACTGTCAGGCGGCTGGCGCTTCGTTCGCTATGCCCTAGCGGTGCAGAACGGCGAGCCGCTAGGCGAGAACACCTTCCCCGTGCGCGATCCCAACCAGGCCAAAGACATCACAGGGCGACTTGGGATTGTGTCCCAAATCTCGGACGAGGTGTCGGTCCAGGCGGGATTCTCGGGCCTGACCGGCAAGGGATTCCACAAGGGAGCGCCTCCCACAAAACCGACTTTGACTTGGCAGGATCTCAACGAGAACGGCCGGTACGATTCCAACGAGTTGATCGTGTCGCCAGGAACCTCGGGTCAGCCATCGCAGAACTTCAGCCGCAATGCGATTGGCGTAGATGCTCTGGTTTCGCTGCGCTATTGGAACAACGCCAGCACAACGATTTACGCCGAGCTTGCCCGTGCCAACAATCTGGATCGGGGATTCTTGATTGCCGATCCCTATGGTCCGCTCGGTCGCGATCTGCGCGAGTGGGGCTACTACGTGGCTGCTGTCCAGGAGCTGGGCCGGCATTTCAAGCTGGGATTGCGCTACGACTACTACAATCCCGACTTGGACAGCACCGACCGCCAGGCAGGGGTGCTGGTTCCCTCCAGCCAGGCGATTTCGACGGTGTCGGCGGCAGTTGCGTTGATCGGAAAGGCGGGTGCGCTGTCCGGCCGGCTGGTGGCCCAGTACGACTGGGTGTTCGATAACCAGGGCCGGAATGCCAGTGGCATGCCGGCGGATTTGAAGAACAACGCGTTCACCCTGCGCACGGAGGTCGCCTTCTGATGCGCCCTCTCGCGCTCAGTCTTCTTGCGGCTGGACTGCTCTGCGGGGGCTGTTCCGGCACTGACCCGAGTTCTGGCCAGCAGGCGCTGTTCAGGATCCAGGGCGCGCAATACATTCCTGGTCCCATTGACACCATCGATCGCGATCCTGCGCCAGCAGTCGCAAATATAACGATGCAAAACCCCAACCTATTCCCGGGCGTTGCCAACAAGAAGATATCGGGCAGCGTCGGCCCCAACTCGACCGCGGTGCTCGTTGGGTTGCAGGGCGACGTGGGTCACTGGGTCGTGCCCGTGCAGGACATCGACTATAACGTCACCGGCAACTACACCTTTTCATTCTCTGCGTCCTTCTCCCCGCGAACGCCCTCTGGAGGGGACGCCGGCAATCTGTTTCTGGCCTTTCGCGCCACCACGCGCGATGGACAGGTGGGGCCGGCGAGGTTGCAACCGATGACCATGGACCAGCCGCGGACCGCGGGCGCCCTGGTCATCAGCCTGGATTGGGACACTGAAGCCGATCTCGACCTGCACGTGCAGTTGCCCAGCGATGGGGATGCAGGGGTAAACGAGATCTGGTCGCGAAAGCCATCTGGTCTGCCGCTCGGGACAGTCGGCGCGAGTGTCGACGACGGAAAGCAGGCGGGCTACCTCGATTTCGACTCCAACAGCACGTGTGTGATCGACGGGCGCCGGGCGGAGAATGTGATCTTCCCCACCACGGCTCCCAATGGACGCTACATCGTGCGCGTCGACACTTTCTCTCTGTGCGCCGAGACCACCGCGCGCTGGCTGGTTCGCGTCTTCACCAACAACGGGGTCGACCCCCTGTTGCAAGCTTCCGGACAATCGACCGATCTCGACACACGTTTTCCCCACGGACAGGGGGCGGGAGTACAGGCGCAGGTGTTTGACTACTAAAAAGGAAAGGTGACCCATGCTGCTGATGCACAAACTGGTATTTGTTGCCCAAACCGGGGCTGCCGCGGTCCTCTACATTCTGCTCGCGCTGTCGGTCTATTCGGTCGGCGTGGTGATCGAGCGCTGGTGGTACTTCCGCAAGCGGCGCCTGGACATGATCGCGACCGGCAATGCGTTGGCTAAGCGACTGCGCGCCGGGGATGTGGCCGGTGCCAAGCGGGAGCTGGAGGAAATGCGGGCCGTCGAGGCCGAGATCCTGCGCGACGCCCTGGACTACTACGCCGACGGTCCCGATTCCCTGCAGGAGATCGTGCAGAAAGGCATCCGCCAACGCCGCAAGGTCTTCGAGAGCGGGCTCATATTCCTCGGCACCCTGGGCAACAACGCCCCATTCATTGGCCTGTTCGGCACTGTGCTCGGCGTGGTTGCGGCTTTCAAGGAATTGGGGGCTGCCTCGGCCAACATGGCCGCCGCGGGTGGCGCGGGCGGCATGGGCAACGTGATGAGCGGCATCTCCGAGGCCCTCATCGCCACCGCCATCGGCATCTTGGTCGCCATTCCCGCGGTGGTCGCCTTCAACCTGTTCCAGAAGAAGTGCAATGACATCGAAGAAAACTCGGCCGCCCTCGCCAATCAGGTCTTGGCGGTCATGAAGTCGACCAGGAACCCGAAGAACACGCACAAGGCATCAGCTGCCGCGCTGGATGAGATCGGGGAGTCTCCCAGGCTGCGCCCGGCCGAGGTGAATGGCTGATGGCTGGCACGATGGCAGGTGTGGGGCGGGCCAAGACGATTTCCGCCATCAATGTGACCCCGCTGGTCGATGTATGCCTGGTGTTGTTGGTCATCCTGATGGTGGCGTCGACATACATCGTGGCGCAGACCCTGAAGGTCAGCCTGCCCAGGGCAAAGATGAGCGACGGCACCGCGGAAAAGCCCAACACCGTGCAGTTGTTCAAGAATGGAGAGCTGCGCTGGAACGAACAGCCGGTCACCGAACAAGAATTGGGAGGCCACATGAAGGAGGTGGTGGCGGCCGATCCGGAAATCAGCGTGGTCATCAGCGCTGACAAAGAGGCGGCCCACGGCCAGGTGGTTCACGTCATGGATCTCGCCAAAGTCGCCGGTGTCACAAAGTTCGCAATCAACGTCATGCAGGTGGGAGGCGAGTAGCGGACATTGCTCTGCCACTTGCTGCCCAGTCGTGAGGTCTTGCCGTGAAGAAGTCCACGGTCGCTATTTCGATGGTCATTCACGCCGGGTTTGCGTTTGCCCTGCTCACGGCATCGCAACACCGCGCCTCGGGCAAGACCTACGTTGTGCAGTTGCAGGAGGAGGCCAAGAAGAAGAAGAAGAAGGAGGCGCCGCTCAAGCCCAAGGCTCCGCCCAAGCTGGCCAAGGTGGATGCGAAGCCGAAGGAGCAGAAACTCGCGGCCGCGCCCAAGCTCATGCCGGTCGCGGCCCCAGTTGCGGCAGCCAAGGTGGCTACCATGGTCATGCCGACCGAGATCGCCATGAGCAACGAGGATATCGGCGATGCCGTGGCAATCCCGATCGTGCGGGCCCCCCAGGCCGTGGCGCCCACCAAGGTGGCCACCTTCGAACCCGAGGCGCATCACCACCGCCAGCGCCAGGAGCTGGGGGCAGGGCCGAACATCGAGGAGCGCTGCACGGACGAGCCTTCCAAGCCTGAGCCCGTATTCAAGACCGAGATCGAGTACACGGCTGCAGCACGCTCCGAGGGGATCGAAGGCAAGCTCAAGCTGAAGATCGTGGTCGGCGCGGACGGCTCGGTGATGGCGGTCGAGGTGCTGGCCAGCGTCTCCCCCGAACTCGACGCGGCCGCGGTGGCCGCGGTCAAACAGTGGCGCTTCCGGCCAGCCATGGCCTGTGGCAAGCCGGTCGCGGGAGGGACCTATGTCTTGGCCCGCCGTTTTGAGCTGGGGGATTGATTGCACCACCGCCTTGTCTTTGTGGCCGCTCTGGTGGGCGCCGGGTTCCCGGTCTGCCCGGGGCCTTCGCGTGCCGATGAAACGGTCGCCATCACCAAGCCCCCGCGCCTGATTCATTTCGTCCCGGCCGAATACCCCAAGGACAAGCACGACGCCGGCATCACCGCACGCGTGCTGCTTTCGATCGAGGTGGGGGACGACGGCAAGGTGGGCGGGGTCGAGGTTGTCGAAAGCGGCGGGTCCGATTTCGACAGCGCCGCGGTTGCTGCTGCCCGGCAGTTCCTCTTCACCCCGGCGGAGGCCGGAGGACAAGCCATTCCCGTCAAGATCACTTACCGCTACGACTTCACCATTGTGACCAAGATGGTGTCACTCGGACCACAGGTGAACTTCGAGGGCGTGGTTCTGGATCGATTCAAAAAGCAGCCCATGGCCGATGTGACCGTGCGTATCAAGGACCTGGACTTGGCCACCAAGACCGATGCGGCCGGGGCCTTCTCGTTCACTGATCTGCCTCCTGGCGCGCACAAGGTTGAGATCCGACATCCGCGGCTCGTCACTGTGCTGACCGACGAAACCATCCGGCCGAGCCAGAAGCGCACCATGAAGTACTACGTCGAACAGAGGGAGGAAGACGTCGACGAGGAAGTCATCGTACGTGCGGCCCGCATCAAGAAGGAGGCGGTGGAAACCCGCATCCGCACCGAAGAGGCGCGCAAGGTTCCTGGCACGCAGGGCGACACCCTCAAGGTTGTGCAGAACCTGCCGGGGGTGGGACGCGCCAGCTTCGGTTCAGGCCAGCTTGTGGTCTGGGGCTCCTCGCCCAAGGAGACCAGGGTGGTGGTTGAGGGGGTGGAGATTCCCAGCCTGTACCACATGGGCGGTCTACGCTCGACGGTGAACTCCGATCTGGTCAAGTCCATCGATCTCTCGCCCGGGGCGTACGGCGCCGACTACGGACGCGGGCTGGGCGGTCTGGTGCGCATCGAACTCGGCCAGCTTCCCCCGTCCGGCGTGCACGGCTATGTTGCCGGCGACATCATGGACACCTCGGCCGAGGTGTCAGCCGCAGTGACCCCACGGCTGCGCTTGGCCGTGGCTGGACGTATCAGCTACCTCGACCGCGTGATATCGGGAGTCACCTCGGCCGACATCGGCGACTCATTTCCTATCCCGCGCTACGACGACTACCAGGCGCGGGCCTCCCTGAGCCTGCGCAAGGACGAGGAGATCGCCGCGACTTTTCTCGCGTCGGACGATCACCTGCAACGAACCATTCCGGCCAGCGACCCCGCAGATCTGCGCACGCAGAACAATGACACCTCTTTTCGCCGCATCTTCGTCAGCTACAGCCGCTTGTTCGACGATGGCTCCAGCGTGCGCGTGACTCCCTCGATGGGCATCGACCACAATGCCGAGCGAGACACTTTCGGCGATGAAAGCACGCAGCTCGACACGCAGACCTTGTCCTACGCTTTGCGCGGAAGTCTGCGCCGGCGCATTCATCCGACGGCGGTGCTCTTGGTCGGCATGGATGTACAGGGACAGCAAGTCCAACTCAGCCGGAACGGTTCAGTGAACCAGCCGCCCCGGGAAGGAGACATCGTCGTCTTCGGCCAACGCCCCCCATCCGAGACCGCATCCGACAACTGGAACGTGACTGTCTTCAGCGTGGCCAGCTATGCCACGGTGGACATCAAGCTCGGCAACTGGACCGTGACGCCGGGCTTGCGTTTCGAACCCACTTGGATCGAAGGGGATCATCGCCTTCCGTTCAGCAATATCGCGCCCCCGGTCGGCTATTCTCGGCTCGACGCTCCCCCCAATCCGATTAGCGTCCCGGTGCTGCGCAACTTTCCCAATCCGCGTTTGCAGATCGCGTGGCGACCTACCCCCAAGCTCACCCTCACCAGCGGCGCGGGAGTATACGGCCAGCCGCCCGATCCCGCGGACATGTCCCCGGTATTCGGCAACCCGTCAATTGTGGGGTCATATGCCGTACACCTGACCGGTGGGTTCTCGTTCAAGCTGCGTCCGACCTTGACCTTGGAATCCGTGGGTTTCTACAAGAAACTGTACGACCTCGTCTCACGCAGCGAAAGTCCATCCCCGCCAGTGGGACAGGCGCTGGCCCAGGATGGAACCGGTCGCGTGTTTGGACTCCAAGTTCTGCTTCGACAGGAACTGTTCAAGGGCTTCTTCGGCTGGGCGACCTACACCCTGTCACGCAGCGAGCGCCGCGATCATCCTGATCAGGCATTTCGCTTGTTCGACTATGACCAGACCCACGTGCTGGCTCTCCTCGCCAGCTACGAGTTGGGCAGGGACTTCGTGGTAGGTGGACGTTTTCGCTACTCCAGCGGGATGCCGCGCACACCGGTGGTGGACAGCTATCTCGGCAGAAACGGCTACTATGAGCCCGTCTTCGGAGCGCACAACTCCATTCGCATCCCGGCCTTCTACCAACTGGATCTCCGTGGCGAAAAGGCATTCGTCATGCGGCGGACGAAGCTGAGCATGTTCATCGACGTGCAAAACGTTACTAATCGCAAGAATCCCGAGGAGACTATTTACAGTCAGGACTACAAGCAGCGAAGCTACATCATCGGACTGCCGATACTTGCGGTTGCGGGTGCACGCCTGGAGTTCTAGATGGCCTACGCAAAACAACCTCTTCTTGTGGTCGCTCTTGCCAGCACCGTGCTCGGGTGCAAGCCCGAGGTGGGGCAGGCTCCCTCGCTCGTCACCGACTACGCTCTTCTCGCGGTGAGGGGCGAGCCCCCCGAGTCCAAGCCAGGGGCCGACGTGGTGTACTCCTTCTTGCTTGCATCGCCCGCGGGAACTGTGACCGACGCCACCGCAGGCTGGGATGTTTGCGAGACACCCAAACCCCCGGCCGAGAACAATTCGGTGGCCAGTGCCTGCAATCCTCCCGCGCCTGGCCCGACCACGGGACAGACCTTCGAGACCCCGGTCCTCACCAACGCCTGCACCCTGTTCGGCCCCATTGCGCCCCCGCCTTCGGCGGGACAGCCGGCGATCAGACCGCGCGATCCGGATAGCACCGGCGGCTACTACTTGCCGGTTCGGGTGAAATTCCCTGATCTAGCGACCGGCAGCCTGACCGGATTTGCCTTTGAGCGAATTGCCTGCAATCTGGCCAATGCTCCAACGACTATTGTCGACGAATACAACACGCGGTACCAACCGAACAACGATCCCGGCATCGCCTCCACCGATGTTGTCAGGGCCGACGGTTCCCGGCTGAACCTCGATTTCGACACCCAGATCGTGTCGCCGGGCGAATCGGTCGTCTTCGAGGCAAGGTTCACGGCGAGCTCGGCCGAGACGTTCCCGGTCCTCAACCCGAGCGGCGACGCGCTGGTGGATCAAACCGAGAGTTTGTACATGTCCTGGTTTGCCACGTCCGGGTCGTTTGAACACGACCGCACGGGTGTGGCAGGCACCGAAGTCGCAATCTCGACCAGCAATACCTGGAAGGCCCCGGATACGGCAATGCCGGTCTACCTGTGGCTCGTGCTGCGCGATTCACGCGGTGGCACGACTTTCAAGCAATACAAGATCAAGGTGACGCAGTAGTCGCGCGTCGCATTCCTATGGCGCGGTACGCATTCGCTCGATGACGCCCATGGGCTCCACATTGCATTCACAATCACGTTGCAGTGCTGTAACACGATCTCCATGGTACCCCGAATATGGTCGCCGCATGCTCGGGATCTCATCCCAGGCGCCCGTGCGCATTCTCGTCGTGCAAGACGAGCCTAATCTGAGCGGTTCGCTGTCGTACATTCTCGAGGCTGCGGGTTACAAGGTGCAGGTCGTCGGCACTGGTGAAGAGGCCATGCGTGCGTTTCCCGATTTGTGCCCTGACCTGGTCTTGCTGGACATCAGCCTGCCCGATTGCTCCGGCTTCGAGGTTTGTCGTCGAATCCGTGCCAGCGCGGTGGCCCGGCAACCAGCCGTGGTCATTCTGACCGCCAAGACCGGAGAAAGTGACCGGGTAGCAGGTTTCGAGGTTGGAGCGGACGACTTTGTGACCAAGCCGTTCAGCCTGCGCGAGCTGATGTTGCGCATCGAGGTGCGGCTGCGGGCGCGCCAAACCGCCGAGCTGGCTGCTGTCGGCGAACTCCGGGGCCAGCATACGACTGACGAGCGCCTGACCCTGGGACCATTGGAGATCGATCAAGCAGGCCACCGGGTTTTTCTTGCGGGTGAAGAGATCAGCTTCAGCGCCCAAGAAATGCGCCTGCTGGCATACATGGCCAGTTCGCCGGGCAAGATGCACACGCGCCGCGAGTTGCTGACTGAGGTCTGGGGCTACCGCCCTGATGTTTCCAGTCGTACCCTCGACACCCATATCAAACGCATCCGCGACAAGTTCGGGCCCATGGCGTGGATGATCCAGACAGTGCATGGCGTAGGCTATCGCCTGGCCAAGCCACAGCAGCGGGTCCGTCGCCACGATCCGCCGGGCAGCGTCGCCCGGCGCAGGTGAGATGCGTCGGCTGCGCACATCATTGCCTCTTCAGCCTTTGCGCGTTGGGGTGGCCGTTGCTGGTTTCTGTGCCGCCGGCTCTGCATGCACAGCCAAGCGATAGCCCACCCCGCGCACCGTCTGAATGAGATCGCCGGAAGCGCCGAACTTGTCACGGATGCGTTTTACATGCGTGTCCAGAGTGCGGCTGGATACCTCCGGATGGTAGCCCCAAACCTCGGTCAGCAGTTCCTTGCGCGTACGCATCTTGCCCGGGGTTCGCACCAGGAAAAGCAGAAGGCGCATCTCCAGTGGACTAACCCGGACTTCCTCGCCGGACACGAACACGCGGTGCTCAGCCCGGTCGATTTCCAGCGGGCCCACTTTCACCCGCGCTTCGTCTTCCGGGTTCTTGGCGCCTTTCGATCCCGGGGCCGGCTCAGCCGCTGGCCGTCGCGCCTTGAGTCGCGCCTCAATGCGCAGCATGAGCTCGCGGATGCTGAACGGCTTGGTCACATAATCGTCGGCGCCCACCTCGAAGCCGGCCACGCGGTTCAGTTCCTGGCTCTTGGCGGTCAGCATGATCACCACGGGCTGGACACCACTAGTCGCTGCTCGTATGCGGCGGCAGACATCGAATCCCGATATGTCGGGCAGCATGATGTCCAGCAGAACCAAGTCGGCACGAAAGCTGGCCAACGCCTCCAGCGCCGCCTCGCCACGTTCCGCGACCTGCACTTCATAGCCCATTGCCTTCAGGCTGTACGACAACGAGGCGCTGATGTCGACTTCGTCCTCGACGACCAGGATGCGGGGCAAGGGTCGACGACTGGATTCAACCATTGCCGACAGGCTACGGCCCCAAGGTTACGGGACGGTGAAGTTGCTGAAACTTTCGTGCTTCTCCCATCTCGCGGACGGTCATGGGGAAAGGGAGACGAGCCGGCCCGTCCGATTGTTGCTGGTTTGTCACGTTGCCCTGTCATAATTTCGTACAACGCCTCAAGGGGCGATTAGCCAAGCCGGAGCCTTGCACCGTGAGAGCACCAGGAACTGATTCCATCATCGCAGCCGTAGACGTAGGCGCCAACGCCGTGCGCTTGCAGATGGGCCGCGCTTTGCCCGACGGCAGTATCGAGATCACTCATCAGGAACGGGATCCGGTGCGGCCAGGACAGGACGTGTTCATGCGAGGCGCGATTCCGGGACCGGCCGTCGAGCGGTTGGTGGCCACCCTGCGGCGCTATGGATCCCTGTGCCGCCGCTATCGCGCTCGGGTGCGCGCGGTGGCGACCAGTGCCTTGCGTGAGGCGCGCAACCGCGACGAGATCGTCCGGCGCGTGCAACGCGAGGCGAAGCTGGATCTGGAGATCATCTCAGGCAAAGAAGAGGCACGACTTATTTGCCTGGGCGTCTTGCACGGCAAGCCGCCCAAAACCCGATCACTGTGTGTTGATATCGGCGGGGGATCGACTGAGGTGGCGGTGGCGTTGGGCGACCGACCCACCCACCTCTGGAGTCTGGCGATGGGCGCAGTTCGCCTGACCGAGCTGTTCAAGTTGGCCCACACCACCACAAGCAAGCAGCTTCGACTAGCGCGCGGTTATGCTCGGGAAGCCATGGCCGAGTCGCTGCCCAAGGTTCTCCCCGGCGCGCCCCGCGTGGCGTTGGGCAGTTCGGGCTCGATCCGGGCGGTGGTTGACTACACGGCGGCCGAAGGCAGCAACCAGGCCACGGTCAAGCAACTGGGCCGCGCGGTCGAGGAACTGGCGGTCATGAGCCCGCGCGAGCGACGGCAGCGTTTTGACCCAGCCCGTGCCGATATTGTGCTCGCTGGCGCTGTGATTCTGGAGGCGCTGGCGCGCCGGCTTTCACTGGATGCGGTGACGGCCGTCGATCGAGGCCTACGCGACGGTTTGCTGGTCGATTTGCTCAACCGTCGCAACACCAGTCAGCGCGACCGTTCTCTGGCTGATGAGGCGCTTGCGCTTGGGCGCCGGTTTCAGTTCGATGAGGCGCACGCACGCCAGGTCGCCACGCTGGCGTTGGCCCTGTTCGATCAGATCCCGCAGATTCACCGCTTGCCGGCCGCAGTTCGTCCGTATTTGGAGGCAGCCGCGTGGTTGCACGACATCGGCAATTCCGTGAACTATCAGAAGCACCATCGTCACACGGAGTATCTGGTGCGTAATACGGACATTCCGGGCTTGGCCGACCGCGAGCGCGATCTGGTTGCGCGCATCGCACGCTATCACCGCAGAAGCCACCCTGACCTCCACCACAGCGGCATGGCGGGGCTGTCGCGCAGCGAGGCCGTAATCGTGCGCAAGCTGGCGACCCTGCTGCGTGTGGCAGACTCGCTCGATCGCAGTCACGCCCGGCCGGTGCGACGTTTGACGGCCCGAGTCCGGCCGCACGAGATCGTCTTGACTCTGGCCGCGCGAGGAACCATGGATCTGGAGATGTGGGACGTGATGCGCGAGGCATCGCTGTTTCGCCAGGTATTTCGCCGCCGTTTGCGGGTCGAAGTGGCTTGAACAGATGCTCAGTAACACGCAGGGTTGGCGGGCATCACAAGAGTTCACAGAATTGTCACAGAAGGTGGTCTCAACGCGGAGCAAGACCTAAACCTTGTCTTCCAAGCGCCATTCTGCTTCGACTGACCACGCGCTCGGCAGCGCAGGGAGCGATGTGTGCCCGCACCACTTCATCAATCGCGAACTGTCCTGGTTGGAGTTCAACGGACGCGTATTGGAAGAGGCGTGTGACCCGAATGTGCCGCTGGCCGAACGTTGCAAGTTCCAGGGCATCGTGGCGTCCAACCTGGACGAGTTCTTCATGGTGCGGGTCGCCGGGCTCAAGCAGTTGCTGGCCGGCGGTGTGGCCGACAGTGGTGCAGACGGGATGTTGCCTGGAGAGCAGCTCGCGGCGATCTCCTCGCGCACTCACGACATGGTGGCGGCCCTGTACCGCAACTTCCGCGACTTTGTCGCGCCCCAACTGACCGCCAAAGCGGGCCTGGCCATCCTGGCGCCTGACCAACTCAACCCCGAGCAGAAGGGGTTCCTGAACGCGCACTTCAGCCGTAACGTGTGGCCGGTGCTGACGCCGCTCGCGGTGGACCAGGGCCACCCCTTTCCGGTGCTGCGCAACCGCAGCCTCAACCTGGCCATTGTCCTGCGCAAGGAGAGCCAGCGCGTGGCTCGCCGCTCGCGCATTTTCGCGGTTGTGCAAGTGCCGGCGGTGCTGAAACGCCTGGTGGAGATCCCGCCGTCCTCGCCCCATCGGGCCGCCTTCGTCCTGCTCGAGGACGTGATTGCCATGCACGTGGGCGAGCTGTTTCCCGGCTTTCGCGTGATGGGCTGCCATTGCTTCCGCGTGACACGCGATTTCGACCTGTCGGTGGATGAAGACGAGGCGGACGATCTGCTGAAGACCATCCAGCGTGAGCTGCGTCGCCGCGAGCGTAACCAGGCAGTGCGCCTGGAACTCGCACATGACACGCCGTCGGAGGTAGAGAGCTTTCTGCGCAAGGCACTGCACTTGCAGCCGGATGACGTCTACCCCGCGGAGGGACCGCTCCACCTGGCCGATCTGGCTCCGCTGGCCACGCGCGACGAGTTGCGGGATTTCAGGGACGAGGCGTTTTCTCCTCAGCCAGTCGCGGCCTTTCTCGACGCGGACATGTTTCGGGTCATTTCCGAGCACGATGTGCTCTTGCACCTCCCGTACGAATCGTTCGATCACGTGGTGGATTTCGTGTCCGCGGCGGCCAACGACCCCGACGTTCTTGCCATCAAGCAGACCTTGTACCGGACCAGCGCCGATTCGCCTATCGTCACCGCGCTGACCCGGGCCGCAGAGAATGGCAAGCAGGTTACCGCCATGATCGAGCTGCGGGCGCGCTTCGACGAGAGACGGAACATCACCTGGGCACGCGTGCTGGAAGAGGCGGGTGTGCACGTGGTGTACGGGGTGGTGGGACTGAAGACCCACTGCAAAGCATCGTTAGTTGTGCGCCGCGAGGGGGATGCCATCCGTCGCTACGTGCATCTTTCGACGGGGAACTACAATTCGCTTACCGCTCGCACCTACGGGGACATTTCGCTTTTCACTGCGCGCGAGGCTTTTGCCGACGACACCGGGGCCATGTTCAATTTGCTGACTGGATATTCCGCTCCGCCCTCGTGGAAGCGTTTTACCGTGGCACCGCTGGGCCTTGCCGAGCGCATTGTCGAACTCATCGAGCGCGAGCGGATGTACGGTCATTCAGGCCGCATCGTGGCCAAGATGAATGCACTGGTCGACCCGGACGTCATCCGCGCCCTGTATCGGGCATCGCAGAACGGGGTGTCGATCGACCTGCTGGTGCGCGGGATCTGTTGCCTGCGGCCCGGAATTCCAGGCATGAGCGAGAACATCCGCGTGCTGAGCGTGGTCGACCGCTTTCTCGAGCACGCCCGCATCTTCCACTTTCACGCCGGCGGCCGGCGTGAGGTGTACCTGTCGTCGGCCGACTGGATGCCGCGCAACTTCATTCGTCGTGTTGAGGTCATGTTTCCGGTCGACGACGAATCGCTCCGCGACCGCTTGATCGACGAAATCTTGACCATCAGCCTGGAGGACAACGTGAAGACGCGCATGTTGCTGCCCGACGGGACCTATACACGTCTACGCACTGGGAATGGCGATCCATTGCGGCGCAGCCAGCATCGCTTCATTGAACTGGCGAGGCAATCCGAGGCAACGCCGCCGGCTCAGAGGGAGGGCACGGACGAATATGTGGCGGCGGGGCGCGAAAGCCCGGCGAAGACCGCAGCGACTGGCGCGCTGCCCGCTCTGCTCGGCAAGCCCACGTTGCTGTCATAGTCGCGTGGGGAGCCGGCGAGCTTTGCTCGCCGCGCACCATCGCGGGAACCCTGCGCGGGTTCCCATGCCAATAGTTGTCCGATCCGTGACGGAGGCGTTACACGCGGGAGGCTATCCCGCGTGTCGGATTTGTGGGCCGCCTGGGTTCGTCGCAATCTCCTGGACCTGGGTGGCCCACTTTTGATGTGGGAACCCTGAAAGGGTTCCCACACCCTCCCGCGCTCTGGCTCCGGCGGGCTAAGCCCGCCTTCGCCTACGCGATCATGGGAACCCTGGCTCCCTAGGCGATTAGACCGAGTCGCTGCGGGACTTGGAGGCGAGGATCCTGGCGATGGCTTCGTCCCACAGCGACGGTTGCGGAGAGGCGAGAAGCGCAGACATCCACGGCCAAGGCGGGTCATTGTCGTCGTCGCACATCCCGTCGGCCACGGCCTCATCGTCGTCGTACTCCGTCCCCGGCCAAGTGGGTTCGTTGTCGTCCCATGGATTCTTGTTCGGAATGACGGCCGGCACGTTCCTTCTTTCCCGCTCGCCAGGGACGCAATTGCTCGGCTTTTCGTGCGAATTTGCATTTGGGTCGTTCATTTCCTCCTCCAAATCACGGGTTCGGTTGACTGTGGTTCGCAGGTTGGGTAGTAGCTGTGGAACCCAAACCCAACATAGCGGGGTCTCCGTGAACACAGCGTTACCGTTGCGCGACATTTGCGAGACCCGGTTCGGACGCTTTCGCCCTCGCCACCAGAGCAAGGTGGAGGACGCCAACCCGGTTTCTCTTCCGACTTGTCACCGAGGTGCCACGAGCGTGACTGGGGAGTTGGCCAATACTTGGTCAAGCGAAAGGACCAGACCCATGGCGACCTCGACTCTCACACCCACTTCCATCGCATGCAGAGATTTCAATACCCGCGCATTCAACGACAACGGTGGCCAACCGGTCAGTGTCCAGCCGTCTTCCCGGATCTTGGTCGCACTGCAGGACGCAGAGTCCCGACGCTGGATGAGCCGAGTGCTTCGCGCCAGAGGGTTCCGAGTGATCGCGCTTGATGAGCCATCCGCCGCGTGGAGCATGGTGGCGGATCACGCGTCACCTCGCTTGCCAGGTTTTGACTTCGTGATCTGTGGCAGCTTCCACAGCGATTTCGAGGCAAACGCATGCCGTGTGCCTGGGATTGGGACGCGCTTTTTCTTGTTGCTTGGCCGCTGTGGCTTCGTTCCTTTCGCCGCTGATGGGAGACCGCCGCCGGCATGGGCATTTCGTCGCGCTGGCAGCGAGCTTGTCCAGGACAACTCAAGTCGAGCCGTTTCAATGGATTGCCCCGGGAGTTCGCCAGGCGCTCCCTCCGGTCGCACGCAATGAGTAGATCTGGGTTTCTCGCGCTCACGCTCGCCCTGCCGGCCCTGTCCACGTGCCATGCCACACGTGAGCTGGTTTCCACTGGCCCGGCAGGCGGGACAGGCTATCGCGTGGTGGTGGCGATCGTGGTGGATCAACTGGCGGCGTGGGTGATGGCAGAGCGGGCGCAAGAGTTGCCTGCGAACGGCGGCTTTACCCGCCTGAGCCGCGAGGGACTCTATGGGCGCGAAATGGAGTTCCAGCATGCGGTCACCGAGACCGCGCCCGGGCATGCGGCGCTGTACACCGGGCGTGTGCCGCGCGAGACCGGAATCTACTCGAACGAGATTCTCCGGCCGGGTGACGTCGACAAGGTGTCGATTCTTCGTGATCGCGCCACGCGCCTGGTTGCTGCCGACAGCACGTCTGTGCAGGGTGAGGGCAGCTCACTCATAGTCCTCCGTTCGGACGTGGCCACAGTTGCTGACCTGTGGCGCGCAGCGCATCCGAAGGGACGCATATTCAGTTTCTCTCTCAAAGATCGTGGCGCGTTGTTTGGCGGCGGCCGCAATCCCGACCTCGTGCTGTGGCTCGACACCAAGTCGGCCCGCATGGTCAGTTCAAATCCGTTTGCCGGGGACGGGCAACTGCCGGAATGGGCGGCAAACGCCGGAGGCGGCGGGGCTTTGGCCAAACTGCTGCAAAAACCCTGGACCCTGGAAGGGGAGGAGCGCGCGTGGGTCGCACGACATGCCTACCCGAATGATGCTCACCCGGGCGAATCGACGCACATTCTCGGGAATCACTTCCCTCACGCGGTTTCATCGGCGGAGGCCCTGCGCTCCACGCCCTTCGGTGACGACCTCGTACTCGGGCTAGCGGAGGCGGCGGTAAACGATCCGGCGAATTCCTCCAAGCCTATCTTCCTTGCGCTGTCGCTCTCCGCCAACGACTACATCGGGCATCTCTTTGGGCCACAGTCTTGGGAGGCATGGGACGAGCTGCTGCGGCTCGACCAGGCCTTGGCGCGGTTCTTCTCGTTCCTCGACGCGACCGTGGGCGCGACCGCCTATGCCGTCATCCTTACCGGCGATCACGGCATCAACCCATTGCCTGAATTGGCGCCGGCCGAGCGCTCCTGGTGCGCCAGCCCAGACCCCTGGCAACGACCCTGTGCCCCCACTCGACGTCTGCGCGGAGCTGCCAAGGCCGGCTCCACAGCAGCCGGACACACCGTGCGCGAGGTTCTGGACAGTGCCTTGACCCGCGAATTTGGCGGTCCCGGACCTTGGGTTGCTGGCGTGGCTGGCCCCTTTGTCTACCTGACCAAGCCGTCCGTCGCGCCGGCAGATCAGGCGCGGCTCGTCCGCGTGGCCCAGAAGGCTTTGCGCCAGTCCTTCCGCGTGCGCACCGTGCTGGACGTGCGTCAGGTCGCCCGCACCTGTTCCCCGGATCGCGCAGACGCTCTCTTGTGCCGGTCGCTTCCGGTCGAGGTAGCCGCAGACCTTTTCGTCGAGCTGGACCAGGACGATTTCTTCGATGCCGAGCTCGATCCGGGTCTGGGCACCAACCACGGTTCGCCCCGCCGCTTCGACCGCAGCGTGCCGCTCTACCTGCGGGCGCCGGGCCGTGTGCCCGCAGGCACGTTGGTCACGGAACCGCTACGCTTCGATGCCTTCACCCGCACGTTGGCTTCGCTGCTGGGCCTGTCCCGCGATGCCATCGCCCCGACTGGCCGCGATCTTTGTCAGCCTTTGTTGCCTTCCGGATCTCGCTTGCGCGGCTCAGACGTGGCGGACTGTGCGACGATGCGATAGCCCACCCCGCGAACCGTATGGATGTAGGCACCGACCTCGCCCAGCTTCTGGCGCAGTCGTTTCACGTGGGTGTCCAGAGTCCGACTGGAGACCTCCGGGTGGTAGCCCCACACCTCGGTCAGCAGCTCGCGTCGGTAGCGGACTTTCCCTGGCACTGCCAAAAGGTGCAACAGAAGACGCATCTCGAGCGCACTCACGTGAACCTCGCTGCCATTGACGAAGACCTGGTGGGAGTCGGAGTCAACCTCGAGGTTGCCGATGGTGATGCGAGCCTTGCCCGGCGCAGCTCCGGCTGTGCCGACGTGCTCGTGCTCGTCGGCAACGCTTTGGGCGCGCTGCCGCGCCTCCATGCGGAGGAGCAACTCGCGTACGCTGAACGGCTTGACCAAGTAGTCATCAGCACCCACCTCGAATCCCACCACGCGGTCGACCTCTTCACCGCGTGCGGTAACCATGATCACGATCGGCTGAGGCGTCTGGCCGCTGGCGCGAATCCGTCGGCACACCTCCAGTCCCGATATGTCGGGCAGCATGAGATCCAGCAGAACGATGTCCGGTGGTTGGGCAGTCGCCAGCCGCAGTGCCGCTGTGCCGTCCATCGCGCTCGACACCTGGTAGCCGGCCGCTTCCAGATTGTAGGAGAGGCTGGTGGCCAGATCCGCCTCGTCCTCCACCAGCAGGACTCGAGCCTTGCACCGGCGCGCCGTCTCCGCGCTAAGCGGCTGCGGGGCACGCGTGGGCTGCGCGCCGTGGCCCGTCGGAGTTCGGGTCATCAGGCTGCGAGTCTCTTCAGTTTCTTTCGTGGTTCGGAACAGCACGAATAGAATCTCCCGAGTTGTCGGCGTCGCGAGCACCTTCTCCGCCAACGATCAATGCGACGATCTTGCATAGGTTGGCGACATGGTCTGCGACGCGCTCAACGTACTTGACGGCTGACTGCAGCCGCAAAACCCGCGTGATGCATTGAGTGTTCTCGCCTACGTGGGTAAGCAATTCGCAAAAGATCTGGGCGGAAAGGTTGCCAACTAACCGGTCACGAGCGATGACCTTCTCGGCTTTGCTTGCATCGGACGTGACGAACGCATCGAGGGCTTCGTGCAACATAGACTCGACCTCGGTGGCCATGCGAGGAAGGCCCACTTCGGGTTGGAGTGGCGCCTCGGCGCACAGATCGAGCGCGCACCGTCCTATGCTGACGCCCAGATCGGCAATATGCTCAAGATCGGTCGCGAGTCTGAGCGAACTCGTGACGAAGCGCAGATCCGAGGCCAACGGCTGGCGACGCGCGAGAATTCTGCGGCAGAGGCAATCGACCGCGATCTCGTGTTGTTCGACCGCGCAATCGGACTCGACGCTTCGGTGGGCCAGTTCGGGGTCGCGCTCGGTGAGTGCCCTTACGCTGGCGCCGAGGAGGGTTTCGACCCGACCGCCCATCATGATCAGTTGTACACGCAAGCGCCGAACGTCATCCTGGTATTCTCGGTCAATGCACACCTGCTCAGTCATGATAGGTGAACTCCTGTGCGAGCCGCGGCCGTCCAGTCGCAGCGAGGCGCGTCCTCGGCCAGGCAACCGAGACTCGTGCGACGCGAGGCGATCTTGGGGCGCGAAGGTGTTATGATTGTCCTGGCTAGCGTCCTGCTGAGCACGGAAACACCAGGCGTGTCGTCGGCTCGGGCAACTGGAATCCGGCGCACGGCTGGAGGGCCGGTCGGGACATGTGCCCGGTCAACCCGGCTGGCGGCCAAACGGCGTTCCGATCTCATGGGGCAGAGTTTGGCGAGCTCCGGAAACGAACAGGTGACGTGATGGAAAACTCTTGCACAACCGGCACATTGAATTAGACGCATCGCGCTGCGCCGTGTTCCAATAGGCGACATCAAGTCCCAGCCCGTGTCACAGGCGCGCCACGCAAATGTTGCCAAGACGGCGCCGACGACTTTTTGCAATCGGAGTACGGATCAGGCATGAGAATTCTACAAGAAGCCTGCGTGATCACTTCTCTCGCCGAAGACGATCCATGGCGGACGGAACGCCGGAGCGACGGCTGGAACGTGGGCGACGCTCCCCCTAGCCAGTCGGACACCACGCAACCCGCAGACGATCCGTGGACGGAGCGCCGGAACAGCGACTGGAACGTAGGTGATGCTTCCCCCGACGCGACCGACGCCACGCAGCTCTCCCTGGTGCCAGTCGAAAGCGGTTGGAGAATAACTGAAACACCAGATCCCATGGTGGTCAGCGCGCTCACGCACCAGCGGATTGCTGAGCTTCTGCTGTCGGACGAGGGTTCGCCGCGAGCCGATGGCGTGGGGGCACGGAACGCGGATCGGCGCTCGCCGGCCTGAGCGCGGGCGCAAGCCGCCCGGCTGCGCAGGCGCTCATCCGCCAACCTGGCGATCTCGTTCCGTTTTAATGTGACCTCCCATCGACGCTCGCGGCTGTGATAGAAACCAGCCCATGAGCAAGGTGACGCGCGCCCTCATCTCGGTTTCCGACAAGACCGGCGTTGTGGATCTCGGCCGCCGGTTGGCCAAGCTGGGTGTCGAGATTCTCTCCACCGGTGGCACGTCGCGCTCGCTGCGCGAAGCCGGGCTCACCGTGCGCGACGTGAGCGACTTCACCGGCTTCCCCGAGATGCTCGACGGCCGGGTGAAGACGCTACACCCGCGCGTGCACGGCGGCATCCTGGGCCGGCCCACGCCCGAGCATGAAAAGCAGATGAAGGAGCACAAGATCGATCCCATCGATCTGGTGGTGGTGAATCTGTACCCATTCCGCGAGACCGTGGCGCGCGGGGCGGCCTTCGACGAGGTCATCGAAAACATCGACATCGGCGGCCCGGCCATGGTGCGCTCGGCGGCGAAGAACCACGAACGCGTGGCCGTAGTAGTCGATCCCAAGGACTACGACCGCGTGCTGGGCGAGATCGAAAGCAAGGGTGAGGTTTCGGCCGCCCTACGCTTCCAGCTTTGCCGCAAGGCCTTTGCCCACACCGCTGCCTACGACGGTGCCATCGCCAGCCACCTCGGCCGTCTGGCGGACAACGGCAGTGTCGCCTCGGATTTCCCCGCCACCATGCACCCCTCGCTGCACCTGGAGCGCGTGCTCCGCTACGGCGAGAACCCCCACCAGAAGGCCGCCTTCTATTCATGGGACGCGCCTTCGGGAATGTCGCTGGCCAAGGCCGAGGTGCTGCAGGGCAAGGAGCTTTCCTACAACAACCTGCTCGACCTGGACGCAGCCATGAAGCTGTGTGCGGAATTTGAAACCCCCGCGGCGTGCATCATCAAACACACCAACCCTTGCGGCATCGCCGTGTCCGACAAGGGTGTCAATGAAGCCTTTCGCTTGGCCAAGGAAACCGACCCCGCGTCTGCCTTTGGCGGCATCGTGGCCTTCAACCGCACCGCCGACGCGGATCTGGCGCGCATGATGGGCGAAGGTTTTCTCGAATGCGTGGTGGCGCCCGATTACACACCCGAAGCTTTGCAGGTCTTTTCCGGCAAGAAGAACCTGCGCTTGCTGCGCGCCAAGTTGGCGCCCGGCGTAGCCGGGCAACTCGACCTGCGCGCCATCTCGGGTGGCATGCTGGTGCAATCGAGCGACATCACCACCTGCGCGGCCTCGGCGGGCAAGATCGTATCTGCGCGCAAGCCCACTGCGCAGGAGCTGGCTGACCTCGACTTCGGCTGGCGCGTGGCCAAGCACGTGAAGTCCAACGCCATCGTGTTCGTGGGCGGCGGCCGCACCCTGGGCGTGGGCGCGGGCCAGATGTCGCGCGTGGACTCGGTCAAGCTGGCGGTATCCAAGGCGCGCTCCTCCTTGGCCGGCTCGGTGCTCGCCTCCGACGCCTTCTTCCCCTTCCGCGACGGCGTGGACGAAGCTGCCAAGGCCGGCGTCACTGCCATTATCGAGCCCGGCGGATCCGTGCGCGACGCCGAAGTCATCGCCGCGGCTGATGAACACAAGCTTGCACTCGTCTTCACCGGCGAGCGCCACTTCCGGCACTAGTGGGATCGGTTGCGACTTCGTTATTGACGAGGTCAGGAAGGAGTCGGCAGTTGACTAACGACAGTCGACAGTCAAAGGGCCTGCAGCCCAAGCAGTCGTCCAGCAAGAGCATACCGGTCGTGCGTTCCTGGATGGCGCCAGCCGTTTCACCACCCGCAGTCAGAACCCCGGCGTTCATGTTGGGTGGCCGCTTCGCCGTGATTCGCGAGCCGCACTTCATGCTGGATGCCCGGCCGGCCGGAAGCACCCCGGCGTCTCGTGCCGACAAGGCAAAGTCCGCAGGGCTATCGGTTGTCGACCCCTCTGACGAATCTCCAGATGCAACATAGGATTCTCCTCGTCGGCTCAGGCGGGCGCGAGCACGCCCTGGCCTGGAAGCTGCTGCAGAGCCCGCTTTGCGCTCACCTGGTGGCTGCGCCAGGCAACCCCGGCATCGAGGCCCTTGGCCGCGGCAAGGGGCCGGGCGCTGGCAAGGTCACCCTGGCGCCGGTGGGTTCCGAGGCGGTGGCTGATCTGCTGGCGCTGGCCGAGCGCGAACGCATTGATTTCGTGGTGTGCGGCCCGGAAGCGGCCCTGGCCAAGGGACTGGGCGATGCCTTTGCCAAGCGGGGGATTGCGTTTTTCGGCCCGTCGCAGGCAGCCGCCGAGATCGAGGGATCGAAACGATTCGCCAAGGACCTGATGAAGCGCGCCCAAGTGCCTACCGCGGCCTACGGCAGCTTCAATGACCTCGCCGCGGCCGAGGCGTTCATCGACGGTCAGCCCGGCGACGTGGTGGTCAAGGCTGACGGGCTGTGCGCGGGCAAGGGCGTGGTGGTCGCGTCGAGCCACGACGAGGCCAAGGCCGCGGCCCGCGCCATGCTGCTAGACCGCAGCTTCGGCGAGGCGGGCGCCGCCGTGGTGATCGAGGAGCGGCTCTTTGGCCGCGAGTGTTCCATGATGGCCCTGTGCGATGGCGAGCGCTTCGTGTTGCTGGCCACGGCCGAGGATCACAAGGCGGTGTTCGACGGGGATCGCGGGCCCAATACCGGTGGCATGGGCGCCTATTCGCCCTCGCCTCTGGTGGACGCGACTCTCACCGAGCGCATTGCCCGAACCATCTTTGCGCCCACCGTGGCCGCCATGGCTGCCATGGGCCGGCCGTTTTGCGGGCTGCTCTACGGCGGGCTGATGCTGACCCCTGAGCGCGGACCCATGGTCATCGAGTGGAACTGCCGCTTCGGCGATCCCGAAACTCAGGTGGTATTGCCGCGCATGCAAGATGACCTTTTGCCTTGGTTGCTCCACGCAGCCCAGGGCAAGCTGCCGGGCGGCTCACCGACCTGGTCGCCCGGCATCGCGGTGTGCGTGGTGCTGGCAGCCGCGGGCTATCCCGGCAAAGTGCGCAGCGGCGACGCGATCGACGGCTTGGCTGAGGACGGCCAGCTCGCCGGCGAGGGCACAGACTTGGTCGTGTTTCACGCCGGCACCAAGCGTGACGGACAGCGCCTGCTCACCAGTGGCGGCCGCGTGCTGGGCGTGACCGCGCGGGGCGTGGACTTGGATGAGGCGCGCGCACGGGCGTACGCCGGAATCGACCGTATTGGGTGGAGAGGCATGCATTTTCGAAAAGACATTGGCCTGCGAGGACGAACATGAGCGGAAAGCTAGGAAGCGACGTAGCCGTTCTTATGGGGTCGAAATCCGACCTCGAGATCATGAAACCAGCGGCGCAAACCTGCCGCAAGCTCGGCCTGAGCGTAGACGTGCGCGTGCTGTCCGCCCATCGCACGCCCGAGCAGACCGCGGCGTATGTGCGCGACACGGCTAAGGCAGGCACCAAGGTCTTCATCTGCGGCGCGGGCGGCGCAGCCCACTTGGCCGGCGCAGTGGCCGCACACACCACCCACCCGGTGATTGGCGTGCCCATTGTGGCCGGCAGCTTGCAAGGCATGGACGCGCTTCTGTCCACCGCCATGATGCCCCCAGGAATTCCGGTGGCCACTGTGGCCATTGGCGGCGCGGAGAACGCGGGATTGCTGGCCGCACAGATAATCGCGCTCGGCGATGCCAAGCTGGCCAAGGCCGTGGCGGGCGAGCGCGAGGCGCGGCTGCAGAAGGTTTTGGAGGCCGACGCAGAAGTGCGCGAGAAGTGGTAGACATCGCTGCAGCAGCCGCGGCCATTGCTCGCGGCGAAGTCGTCGCCTTTCCAACCGAGACCTTCTACGGCCTGGCGGTCGACGCCCTCAATGAGAGCGCACTGTCCAAGTTGCGCGCCCTAAAAGGACGCGCGGCAGAGAAGGCCTTCTCGCTCCTGGTTTCAGGGCGCGAGATGCTGGCATCTTTGTGTGTCGAGATTTCGCCGACGGCCGAGCGTTTGATGGCGCGCTACTGGCCCGGCCCGCTGACCCTGGCCCTGCCCGCGCGACCGGGCGTGCCCGCGTCGATCGTGACTGAGGGCTGCGTGGCAGTTCGGGTGTCGCCGCACCCACTTGCGCAAGCGTTGGTCGAATCCGCGGGCCGCCCCATCACCGCCACTAGCGCCAACCCCGCAGGCGCAGCCCCACCCCGCACCGCCAGCGAGGTCGCCGTTTACTTTAGTTCGCCGCGCTTCTTGATCCTCGACGGCGGCACTACCCCCGGAGGCCAGCCCAGCACCCTGGCCCGCGTGCGCGGCGAGAGCGTCCAGGTCTTGCGCCAGGGGGCAGTGGTTCTGGCGGGCGCGGACGCGGGCGTGATGGAGTAGAAGGGAGATTGCATGGTGAAATAGATGCCATGGAGTGGAATATGCTGGACTTTGGCCGAAGGCGTATAATTGCCCAATGCGCTATGTTCGAAGCCCCTGCAGCAACCCACGGCCGTGCAAGAGCGCAAGCCGGATCGCCTGGCTCGAAGTGGTTCGTTGGATCGAATCCTGGCCCGATGTCTTCTGTCGAAATTTCTTGTCGGAATGGAGCTCGGTTTCAGTGAGCCTTTCGTCGCTCACGCTACGCAGCTTGAATGGCTCATGAACGGATCGATCGGCCCCAAAGGCGGAGAAGAAACTTCATGAAGCGAACTGAATGTTTGGCAATGCTGCTCGCGGCGCTGGTCTTGGGTTGCTCGTCTGGTGGCACCGGTTCGAGCACTCCTTCGCCCGACGCCGCAGGAACCAACCCTGCGACGGGAGGGACAGACGCTTCCTCTCAGAGTGCAAGCGGATCGGGAGGGACCGAGCAAGCAGGAGGGCGATCAGGGAGCGGAGGTACCTCAGACGTGGAAGGCGGAAGCGAGCTGGGCGGCACAAGTGGTCTCGACGGCGCGACTGGTGCGGGTGGCAGCACGACCGGGGATGGTGGAACCACCTGCGCGAGCCCCTTCTCCGTCTGCGGTGGGGGCTGCGTCGACCTCGCCACCGACCCCGCGAACTGCGGCGCCTGCGGAACGGGCTGTGTCTCGGGCCAGGTCTGCCGCGGCTCCGTTTGTGTGTCCGCCTGCACGACCAGTCAGCTTTTCTGTGGCACGGTTTGTACCGACCCATCCACCGACAAGCTCAACTGTGGTGGCTGCGGAACGGTCTGCGCCTCCGGCCAGGTCTGCTCGCTCGGGCTCTGCGGCGCGGGCTGCAGCGCGGGCTACCAGTTCTGCGGCAGCGGGGCGGAAGCCTACTGTACCAAGACCGCAGCCGATCCTGCGAACTGCGGCACCTGCGACCACACCTGCGCCTTCGGGAACAGTTGCGTCTCCGGGGTCTGCACGGTCGTCTGTCCGGCCGGCTCGGCACTCTGCGGCGGGGTGTGCGTAAATCCCCTTTCCGACAACCAGAACTGTGGTGACTGCGGCCAGGCCTGCCCGGCCGGTCAGGTCTGCTCGGCGGGCTCCTGCGCAACCATCTGCGGCAGCGGGACCCTTTCGTGCAACAACGGCAGCCTTTGCGTCGTGCCCGCCAGCGACAACCAGAATTGCGGCGGCTGTGGGATCCAGTGCCCGGCGGGCGAGAGCTGCCAGAGCGGCCAATGCGCTGCCAGCTGCCTCCCGTCGCAGACGCTCTGCCCAATCACCTCGGGAGGCGGTGGTCCCGGCGGTTTCCTTTGCGCCAGCCCGCTCAACGATCCGTACAACTGCGGTGTGTGTGGCAATGTCTGCCCGAGCGGTTACCTCTGCTCGGCCGGTTCCTGCGCCGTCAGTTGTGGCTCCGGCCTGACGATCTGTGGCACGGGTGCCACGGCCATCTGCGCGAGCCTTGAGAATGACCCCGCGAACTGCGGCGCCTGCGGCACCATCTGTCCGACCAACGAGCTCTGCAGCCTCGGGCGCTGTGCGATTACCTGCAGCAGTGGCGAGAAGCTTTGCAGCGGAGTCTGCAGCTCCCTCGCCACCGACAACAACAACTGCGGCGCCTGCGGCAACAGCTGCGCAGCGGGCACGGCTTGCTCGGGCGGCAGCTGCCAGACGAGCTGTGGCAGCGGCACCAAGGCCTGCGACAACGGCACCGGCCCCTTCTGCGCCAGTCTCGACCACGATCCCCTCAACTGTGGAAGCTGCGGGAATGCATGTGTATCGGGCCAGCTCTGCGTTGCTGGAGCCTGCTCCGCGACCTGTCCGGCAGGCCAGACCGTATGTGGAGGCGCCTGCGCGAACCCCCTGACGGACAACCAGAACTGCGGCGGCTGCGGTGAAATCTGCGCCGCGGGGACGGTCTGCTCGAACGGCAGCTGCTCGGCCACATGCGGCCCTGGCTACACCGTGTGCGGCACGGGCACAACTTCCATCTGCGCGGCCCTCAAGAGCGACCCGCAGAACTGCGGGGCCTGCGGCACGGCATGCCCATCTGGCCAGCTCTGTTCGGGCGCCGCCTGCGCCGCCGCCTGTCTGCCGCCCACCGGACTCCTCTGTGCCGGCGTCTGTGTCTCTCCCCAGACCGACAACCACAACTGCGGCACCTGCGGCACGGTCTGCCCGGCGGGCCAGGTCTGCTCGGGCGGTACCTGCGGCCTCACCTGCGTCCCGGGCTCGACCAACTGCGGTGGCATCTGTACCGTCACCAACAATGACAACCAGAACTGC